>JAEPOK010000002.1:600000-922500 GCA_017642935.1 Hyphomicrobiales bacterium | reverse complement strand
GCCAGGCCGCCAAGATCTGCAACAACATGATTCTGGGCATCTCGATGATTGCGACCTGCGAGGCCTTTGCCCTGGCCGATGGCCTCGGCCTCGACCGCCAGGCGCTCTTTGATGTGGTGTCCGCCTCGTCAGGTCAGAGCTGGTCGATGACGACCTATTGTCCAGCCCCTGGAGTTGGCCCGCAAACGCCCGCCGACAACGACTATAAACCGGGCTTCGCAACCGATCTTATGCTGAAGGACCTCACCCTCAGCCAACAGGCCGCGCAGGCAAGCGACGTCGATACCGCACTCGGCGAACAGGCAAGGCAGCTCTACCAAGCCTTCGCCAAAGAGGGCGGCGCTGGCCGTGATTTCTCCGCCATTTTGGAGAGGATCAAGACAACGCCGCGCTAGCTCGCAGGCAACACGGCGCCCCAAAACGATCATGGTCTTGCCATGTCTGCGCTGCATCTTCGCGGACCTGGCGCCCCACGATCAATGGAACAAGCGTGTCGATCAGGCGTTAGAGCAATGCACAGGAGGGCATTCTGCGCAGCTGCAGCGAGGAACCAATCATGATGATCCTATCCCTGACATCGAAAGCCTTTCGTGGGTCCACCGCCATCGTTCTGGCTTTGGCCATGGCGAGCCCGATTACCGGCCCTTCAAGTCTCGCCATTGCGCAAACCGTCGATATCGACCCTGGCACGCTGGCGATCGACTGTGCGGTCAATCCAACGGACCCAGCGTGCGATGTCGATTCGCCGGTCGAATTGGAAGCGCTTCCTGAAACGCCTGTCGAGGAAAGCGTGATCGACGAGCCCATTGTTGATGAAACGGCGGTCGAAGAGACGGTCGTTGAGGAATTGCCGCTGGAAATGCCGGCTGCCGAAGCGACAACCGAGCCAGTTGACGCGCCCGAGGAATTGGTCTCGCAAGAGCCTGTGAGCGAAGACGTTATCGTGGATGAACCGGTCGCCGAAGCCGCACCGGAGGACGAAGAAGCGCCGCAAGAGCTGGTGACGGAAGAATTGGTTGTCGAGGAGCCGCTCGCAGAAACACCTCTTGAGGGCGAACAGGCCGTCGAAGCAACTGTCGAAGAAGCGGTCACAGAGGCGCCGGCCGATTCAGACGTCGCGCCAGCGGCTGAAACAACAACTGCGAGCGACGAACAACCCACAGAAGCGCCAGCACCGGAGGGCAATCTGGCTGAAACGCCTCCAACGCCCGAACCAGCGCCGAGTGAAGCCGCGTCAGGCGAGCCAGCGCCGGAAACTCCGAGTGAGCCGACAACTGTTGCCGACGAAAGCCCCGCTTCCGTCATTCCAGACGATGCGACCGAAGAACAGGCCGCCACCATTCAGGCACAAGAAGCACAGCGCCGCGAAGACGCTCGTGATCGCCGCGCAGAGCTTCTCGGCGCAGCCGCGGTCGGTGCTGTTGTCGGCGCCCTGATTCCCGCGCTTGGCGGACGCGTGGTGGAAGATCAGGGTGACCGCCTCATCGTTGAGCGGGATGGCGAATTTTTTGTTCGCGGAGACGAAAGCAGCCTGCTCCGCAATGGCGATGCGGAGGTTCGTTTCGAACGTCTGCGTGGCGGACTGACCCAGGAAACAATCACGCGGCGCAACGGCGCGCAGATCATCACCATTCGCGACGAGGGCGGCTACATTCTATATCGCTCACGCATTCGCCCCAATGGACGCGAGATCGTGCTCATCGACAACCGCAACATCGATGATCGCGCCTTTGTCGATGTGCGCGACCTACCACCCCTGCAGCTGACCATCCCGCGCGACCGCTACGTCGTGCCGGCCCAACGGGCAGACTTCGATGTCTTCTTTGAGACCTTCGCCGCACCAACCGTGGTGGAACTAGACGAAGCATTCACCCTGCGCCAAGTGCGCGAGAATGTCGCCGTGCGTGATCTCGTGCGCCGTGTCGATCTTGATTCGATCACCTTCGAAACCGGCCAGGCGACGGTCCGCCGCAGCCAGGTTCCGTTGCTTGAAGGCATTGCGCTTGCAACGCTTGCTTTGATTGACCGCGATCCAAGCACCCTGCTCCTCGTCGAAGGGCACACCGACGCGATCGGATCGGACATCGCCAACTTGGCCTTGTCAGACCGCCGCGCGGAGACGGTCGCGCGCATCTTGGTCAACTTCTACGATGTCCCGCCCGAAAACTTGGTGATTCAGGGCTATGGCGAGCGGTTCCTGAAGATCGAAACGCAGGCCGCCGAAGAACAAAACCGCCGTGTGACCATCCGCAACATCACGCCGCTGATCGGCTCGGCCAATTAGATACGGTCGATCGCAACCCATAAGGACCCGGGGGCGCTGTCACGGCACTCGCTTGCCAGTCAGCCCCCTTTGCTTGTGGACATCGGTGTTCTGGCGCTCGGCTAACCTTACGGAACACGGGCGCGCCCTGTCCAATAAGCGGTTCCTTAAGTACACTGTCGCACGACCATCATGTGTTGCGTCTCATGGAGGTCGGCGTTGATCGGACCGCGGGGTGTCCGATCGCAGAACCAAAGGACAGTCACATGAATCTCAGTGCTCCCACGATGATCGTCTTCATCATTTCGCTCGTCATCGCCGCGCTTGGCATCCTGGCAGCGCTTGGCATTTTATCCATCATTCCGATGCCATCGGTATGGATTATGACGATTGCCTATGTCGTGCTGTTGGCAGGCGTCCTGCTCAAAGGCGTCTAGCCCACGCGATTGAACAGACCTGTGGCGCGCCGCCATCAGCGGCGCTTCACTTGTCAGCGCGCATTCCACTGTCTACATGAGCGATCAGATGCGCCGCGCCGTTGCGTGGCCCTTTTTGCGGTAAGTGGAGCCAAACATGCGAGCGGTCCTTGATGTCATCATGTTGGCACTGAACCTTTACTGGTGGATCATCATCATCTCGGCGATCCTCAGCTGGCTCGTAGCGTTCAATGTCATCAACCCGCGCAATGAGATTGTCGGCACAATCGGCCGCGTCGTTTACGGGCTCACCGAACCCGCGCTGCGACCCATTCGTCGGTTTTTGCCGAACCTTGGCGGTATCGACATTTCACCGATCGTCCTGCTGCTTGGCATCTTCTTCTTGCAGCAGCTGATCGTGCGCTACGCCTACCCGAACGTTTTCTAGCGCTGGCGCTAAAACACCGCGCTCCACGGATGCACGTTCGGGCGCTCGTCTGGGTTCTCACGCAGAAAATGATGCAGCACATGCAACAGCTCGCGCTCATGCGCGGTATTGCCTTGAGCCTGCGCGATGCGAATATCGTCGATGATCATATCGCGCACCCGCGACAACCCTTCATGGTTGCCTGACAGATAGGAACCGAGGTTTGTCGCGACGCTTGGCGGTACGTGTTCATGCTCGGCGATGGCGAGAATTTCTTCCTCGCTCAACCCGCTCATGCCCACCATGTCTTCTAGGCTAATCATGGTCACCTCCCAATTGGACCACCTTAGCCCAGAGTGTCACAAATCTGTCATGTCCGGGTTGCGCAGCATCAATCGGACGGGCCGTCGCCACCGGGCAGAGATGACAAAGGGCGCCCGAAAGCGCCCTAAGGAAACCTCAGACTACATCGATCAACCGCCGGATTTTGCCCGCTCAATGGCCTCGCGCACCATGTCCTTGGCTTCATCGACACCGGCCCACCGTTCAATCTTCACCCATTTGTTGGGCTCAAGGTCCTTATAGTGGGAGAAGAAATGCTCGATCTGGCTGGTCAGGATGGTAGGTAGGTCGGTGTAGTTCTGCACGCCGTCATAACGGCTGGTCAGCTTTTCAGTTGGCACCGCCACCAGCTTCTCATCGCCACCACCATCATCTTCCATCACCAGCGCACCGACCACTCGGCAGTTCATCACCGCGCCCGGCACGATGGGACGCGTGTTGCAGACCACCACGTCAATTGGGTCGCCGTCTGCAGACAGCGTGTGCGGCACAAACCCGTAATTGCCTGGATAGCGCATCGGCGTGTAGAGGAACCGGTCAACGAAGAGCGCGCCGGAATCCTTCTCAATCTCATATTTGATCGGCTCGCCGCCGATCGGCACTTCAATGATCACGTTCACATCGTGCGGCGGGTTCTTTCCGATGGGAATGGCTTCTATGCGCATAGGGGTCTCGCAGCTCCGCTAAGGGGATGGTGTCGTGGCCGCGACCCTATCAGCGCCGGCGCGTCGATGCCTTAAGCAAGAGGGCTAACGGCCAAAGGTCGAAAAGCACATGCCAGCGAGCGTCAGCGCGTCTCGCCGGTTCCCCAGATGAAGGCTAGCTTGCGACACTGCCCGGCAAGGTGCACCGCGGCCTGCGTGCCGCCATCACCGACGCTGTCGCGGACGGATGGTTGGGTTGGGCCGAAGGTTTCAACACCATGGGCCACCGGCTCGCCGCCCATTGCCTGATAAAAGCCAATCGCCGAGGCGTTGTCCTCAAGCGCCCAGACGACGAAGTGTCCGAGCCTTGCGGCTTTCAACCGGTCGCGTGCCGCATTGAACAGGCGGGCTCCGAAGCCCAGCCCCTGATAGGCCGGGTCGATGTAAAGCTCATAGATCTCGCCATGCACACGCAGCGTTTTCGACCGGTTGGCGCCAAGCGTCGCGTACCCGGCAATCGTGCCTTGCACTTCCAAAACCAAAACGCTGCGTTGATGGCGGATCAGGCGCGCCCACCAGAGCGGCCCGCGCCGTTCGACCATGCGTTCTAGCGCCACACCGGGAATAATGCCGCGATACGCGCCGCGCCAAGCTCGATCATGCACGTCCGCCACGGCGGTCGCATCGCGGGTTTCGGCAGGCCTGATCGTGATCTGGTCAAGGCTCATAAGGAGAGCCTAGGAGCAATTGACGAAAACGCAAGGCGCTTTTCGCCCTTAGATCAAAAGTGAGACGGGCAAGCGCCCGTCTCTTCCGCCGTTTTTTAGGCGGCGGCTTTCGCCTTCGCCGCGCGCTTACGCTCGTGCGGATCAAGGAAGCGCTTGCGCAGGCGCACCGCGTTCGGCGTCACCTCCACCAGCTCATCATCGCTGATGTAGGCCAGCGCTTTTTCCAGCGTCATCTGGATCGGCGTCGTCAGCCGCACCGCTTCGTCTTTGCCCGAAGCACGCATATTGGTGAGCTGCTTACCCTTCAAGACGTTGACTTCCAGATCATTGCCGCGCGTGTGCTCGCCAATGATCATGCCCTCATAAACCGGCGTGCCCGGCTGGATCATCATCGGTCCGCGATCTTCCAGATTCCACAGCGCATAGGCCACCGCATCGCCTTGGCTCATGGAGATGAGCACACCGGTGTGGCGGTCTTTGATGGTGCCCTTGTGCGGCGCATACTCAAGGAAGGCTCGGTTCATGATGCCGGTGCCACGCGTGTCAGTCAGAAACTCGCCGTGATAGCCGATCAACCCGCGCGTCGGCACGTGCAGCACCAGCCGTTGCTTGCCACCGCCCGACGGTGTCATCTCGACGAGATCGCCGCGTCGTTCGGCGATCTTCTGCACCACGGTGCCGGAGAACTCCTCGTCCACATCGACGGTCACTTCTTCGATGGGCTCCAAGAGCGTGCCGTTTTCATCCTTCTGGAACACGACTTGAGGGCGCGACACGCCCAACTCAAACCCTTCGCGACGCATCGTTTCGATCAACACGGCCAGTTGCAGCTCGCCACGTCCGGAAACGATAAACGCGTCTTTGTTTTCACCCTCTTCGATGTGCAGGGCGACGTTGCCTTCGGCCTCAGCCATCAGGCGGGCACGGATCACACGGCTTTGCAGCTTGTCGCCTTCGCGGCCGGCAAGCGGGCTATCATTGACCATGAAAGTCATGGAAAGCGTCGGCGGATCGATCGGCTGGGCTTCGATCGGCTGTTTTACCTGCGGATCGCAAATGGTGTCGGCAACAGTCGCTTCGGCAAGACCGGCCAACGCAACAATGTCACCGGCATGAGCCTCGTCCACCGGCACCATGTCGAGGCCCTTGAACGTCATGACCTTCGAGGCGCGCCCGGCTTCGATCTGCGTACCGTCGCGGCGCAATGCCTTGATCGGCATATTGGCCTTCAACGTGCCAGAGGCGATGCGACCGGTGAGAATGCGCCCGAGATAGGGGTTTGCCGAGAGCGTGGTGGCCAGCAGACGGAACGGACCTTCCTCGGTGGCAGGTGCTGGAACATGATCCATCACCAGCTCAAACAATGGCGTCATGTCGTCTTTGGGGCCTTCGGCATCGCGCGCCATCCAGCCTTGTTTCGCAGAACCGTATAGGACGGGGAAATCGAGCTGCTCGTCGGTGGCATCCAGCGCTGCGAACAGATCAAACACTTCATCAAGCACAGCATCGGGCCGGCTTTCAGGCTTATCGATCTTGTTGATCGCAACAATGGGTTTGAGGCCAAGTTTCAGCGCTTTGGAGAGGACGAACTTGGTCTGCGGCATCGGCCCCTCGGCGGCATCCACCAGCAGGATCACACCGTCGACCATGTGCAAAATGCGCTCCACCTCGCCGCCAAAATCGGCGTGGCCAGGTGTGTCGACAATGTTGATGCGGTTTTCCTGCCAGGTCAGCGAGGTGACCTTGGCAAGAATGGTGATGCCGCGCTCGCGTTCCAAATCATTGGAATCCATCGCGCGTTCGGCCACTTGCTCGTTGTCACGAAACAGGCCGGACTCGCGCAGAAGCACGTCAATTAGGGTGGTTTTGCCATGATCGACATGGGCGATAATGGCAATATTGCGCAGCGCTTCAGACGCCGGAGCCGAAGGATTGGCCATACGGGTTCACTTTTCAAATCTCGGAGGTTGCGCTCCTTTACGTCGATTGTCCCGCAATTGCTAGCCGATAAAGACGGCACGCCGAAACGCAATGCAAAAACACCCCAGATGGCGGGGCGGCCATCCAGGGTGCAGCCCCCGCAACCGTTTTTCGGCTCATGGGGCTCGGGGGGATACAAATCCACTGTTTTGAAAGCTGGCCCGACCTGACGGTCGGGCCAGCCCAAGATGGGTTATTCCATCATGGCCGCCATAGCCTCATACTCGTCCTGGGTGAGAACGGTGTCTCCATTCACATCCGCCGACGCGAAGGTTTCGGCTGTGGCTTCCGGCATGGCCATGAGGAATTCATCCTCGCTCACCACGCCATCGACATTTTGGTCGACGTCGGAAAAGCCGGGTGCGTCCTGTGCTTGCGCCATATAGGGCGAGAGGGCCACACCGAGCGTTAGCCCGCCCGAAAGCAGGGCCATTTTCCAGGTGCGAAGAAATCCATAAGTACGTTTGATCATCGTGTGTCTCCTTTAGGTAAGACGCGGATGGTCGCGGATCATTTGGGAGGATGGGCACCGGGCAAGGCCTTTGGTTGTGAGGGTGCGCAAACCACCAATCTGGCCATCCCGGTGCCCGTGCCCGCTGCGGCTATCCGCTGCCACCGCGCCGAGCACGGGATGCAAACTGGCGTCTGAATGTGGCTCGATCTGCACCGTTTTGCGGCGAGGTCGCGGCAGGCGAACACGCTGTGTTGCTCACTGTGAGTTACAGCCAGGATCTGGCCCTGAGCTTGACATGATACCTTTTAGTGTCATATTTAATGATACCGTTTGGTATTATAAAAGGCAGGCCTATGATCCAATCCGACACCTTGGCCGCGGCCCCGCCGCCACCGGAGATCGTGCAAGGCGCGTTCCGCGCGCTCGCTGATCCGACGCGGCGGAAAATCCTGCTTCATCTCGGTGAGCAGGACATGACCATCGCTGAGGTCGCCGCCCAGTTCGACATGACCCGCGCGGCTGTAAAAAAGCACCTGACCATTCTTTCCGAGGGCGACTTGATCTCGGTGCATCCCAAGGGCCGAGAGCGGATCAATCGGCTTGAGCCGCTGGCGCTTAAATCCGTCGCCGACTGGCTCAATCACTTCAACCGCTTCTGGGACGAGCGCTTGGCGCAGTTGCAGCACGTGGTCGAAGCCGAAGAAGCCGCCAAGAACCAGGACAAACCAACCAAGAAGTGAGAAAAACCCATGCTTATGAAACCCATGAACGATGGTACCGACACAAGCATCATCACCAAGACAGTTTTCTTTGCCGCCTCGCGAGAGACGGTTTGGTCGTTCCTGACCGACAAGTCCAAGCTCGGGACGTGGTTCCACCTGTCCGACGCCGATCTGGCTCTGGGCGAAAACTACACGCTCTACCGGATCGATGATGCAGGGAACAAAGTTCCGCAGATCTATGGCGAGGTCCTGGAGATGGATGCGCCCAACCGGTTGGTCACCACCTTCTGCATCGAACCCTTCGGCGACAAGTCGACGACCGTGACCTGGGTACTTGAAGAGGCCGCAGGCGGAACGCGCCTGCACCTGACTCATGAAGGGGTGAGAGAAGCCGCTGGCGAGATTACCGGCCGGATGCTGCTTGCCCTCGACGCTGGCTGGGACGAGCATTTCGCCAGCCTGCGCAAGGCAGTTGCTGCCTGACCCTCCAACCAGAAACTGAAAGCCAAGGAAGCGTGGCGGCGACACGCTGGCACGCTTCCTTTCTGCGCCCGTTGTTTTTGATCAGACAGCAGCGCTTGCAAGCCGCTATGCTGCCGAGCAGTGATCACTGTCTTCGAGGCCTTCCATGCGCATTCTCTTCACCGGCGGTTCAGGCAAAGCCGGGCGTCACGCCGTCGCCCATCTCATTGACCAGGGCCACCGGGTTCTCAATCTCGATCTTCTGCCGCTCGATCATCCCAAGGTAGACAACCGCATCGCCGACATCACCGATGCAGGCCAGGTGTTCGATGTAATGGCAAGCTATGCCGGGTTCGACGAGTTGGAACCCGGTACCGGCGTCCCAAGGTTCAACGCCGTGGTCCATTTCGCGGCCATCCCGCGTCTGATGCTGACCTCGGACAATGAGTGCTACCGGGTGAACACGCTGGGCACGTACAACGTCATCGACGCTGCCGTGAAATACGGCATCAAGAAGATCATCTTTGCCTCGTCCGAAACAACCTATGGCGTCTGCTTTGCCGATGGGGAACGTAAGCCCGACTATTTGCCGCTGGATGAGGATCATCCAACCGTACCGGAAGACAGCTACGCCATGTCCAAGGTCGTCAACGAGGCAACCGCGCGCAGCTTTCAGAAACGCTCTGGCGTCGACATCTATGGCCTACGCATCAACAATGTGATTGAGCCGCATGAATATGCCGAACACTTCCCGGCCTATCTCGCCGATCCCGCATTACGCCGCCGCAACTTCTTCGCCTACATCGATGCCCGCGATCTTGGCCACATGGTCGATCGCTGCTTGAAGACTGACGGCCTAGGCTATGAGGTCTTCAACGTCTCCAATGACGATCATTCAGTCGGCGCGACAACGCACGAGTTGATCGATCGCTTTTACCAGGGCGTGCCGGTCGGCGACATGGGCGAGTTTGAAACTTTCTATTCCAACGCCAAGGCCAAAAAGCTGGTGGGATACCAGCCCAAGCACAGCTGGCGCGACGTTCTTGAGAGCTAGGGCTGGATCACATCACCAAGCGCGTTTCAGGAAACGCTGCATGCCAGCCGAACCAGAAGGCGCGGTGCGCGGGAAGCCGCGGCAAGGAGCGACCATCTTCGGCGGTCAGCGCGTCTTCGGTAAGCGTCCATCGGGCGCCCTCATCATCAACGATCCCGGCATCACCATCATAGCTGGCAAATCTCACCCCTTGCGGATCATAGACGCGGTTGGCGCCACTTGAATCAGTGAAGATGACGATCTGCTGGAAGCCGACATCGGCGGTGTAGATCGGGTTGTCAGCGAGGAACGCGGTATCTACGGCCAACTGATCGCCAGGAGCGCCGGGAAAGCGCAAGCCCAGAACCTCCTGCTTGTTGTCGAGATCGTCATTGTTAAACGGCGTGTTGAACATCAGCTCATCGGTGGCGAAGTACTGCTGATAGGCAACGCCCTCGCCATAGTCGCGCGTGTGCCCCGTGTTGAGCGAAAGCACTGTGGTGTCGGGATGGCGTTGGCGCCACGCGCCCCAGGTGGTGGTCACAATGGGCTCGGACTCCATGACGATGCCTTGATCGACCAGCGGCCCGACGACGGGTTCACCGCGCATCGTGCTCCACAGGCTCTGGGTCGCCTGATCGTACATCAGCTTGTTCGATCGATAGAGAAACCCCGACGTGCCCATAACATGGTTGGTGCCATCGACGGTCGTGCGATACGGGATCACCGTGCCGCACAGGGTGCAATAAACGCCAGCAATCTCGACCCCGCCGATCGTGTCGACGAACATCTCGTGCCAGGCAAGAATGCGCTGCGGATAGGCCCGCGCGTCGCCGTTGATCTCCAGTCCGAAAACGGTGTTGCTGTCGTCCAGATAGTCGGCCTCGTCGGCAGCCAGCATCTCAGGCTGACGCAGCGGTGGAATGCCGTCCTGCACCACCCCGCCCCAGCGGATTTCGTCCAAGCGAATGCGGGCGCTGTCGGTCCGTCCGGCGAAATAGGTCTCAAAGCGCGGGTCCACCAACCGATAGATCAGCGATTTGAAGTCGGCATAGTCGGCGGTGATCGCCTCCGGCTGGTTCCACAGCCATTGAAACCAGGCTTGGGAATCAGCGCCCAACGATTGGCCGCTCATGCGCTCAAGAAAGTCGAACGTGGCAAGCCGCGCCACCCAATTGCTGGTGAAGGCAGTGGTCTCGATGAGCGGCGCGTAATAGCCGTCGCTCCAGTTTTCTTCGAGCACCGCAAACACTTGCTCCAGGCGTTCGGCATTGCGCGTTCGATAAAGGATGGCCAAGGCGGTCAGCGGCAGCTCTGCCTCAACAATCGTGGGTCCGGCGCCGATCTCTTGCGCGGGTACCAACGTCACAGGGGCGACCGCCATCGCAGCTGCCATCACGCCGGACGCCGCCAGTTTGCCAATCCATCGCATCGCACACTCCTTGCTTTGACTGATCCAAAGGCTAGGGGCGCAGTTCTCACACGGTCAAATGGCGATGCATCACATTCTGGTTAGCTGTTCGTGGGCGGTGCGGCGCCAGAACGACAGTGCAGATCCAGTTGACCGCGATCAAAAGCTCACTGGCGATCAGCACCAAGAATGCCTTG
Source organism: Hyphomicrobiales bacterium (assembly GCA_017642935.1). Classification (NCBI taxonomy): domain Bacteria; kingdom Pseudomonadati; phylum Pseudomonadota; class Alphaproteobacteria; order Hyphomicrobiales; species Hyphomicrobiales bacterium. Next base: position 911,421 of record JAEPOK010000002.1, on the reverse strand, counting down.
ATGGGCACGACCACGCCAATGAACCGGAGACGTCGGAAGGTAGGACTAAGTGCCGCTGGCGCATTGTGCGGCCTGGGACTTCTGGCAACGCCAGGCGTTGCTCAAATCACCTGTCCCGACGGCGTTTTTTCCATCGCGGCCGAGCCTGAGCTCGCGCCGCAAATGTGCGCCATCGCGTCCGATGCGCGGGAAGGCCTTTTAACCTGCGGTATCGAACTTGATCGCCCGCTTCAGATCGAGATGGTTGAAGATCTTCCGACCGGCTGCATCGGCGAATACCATTGCGACCAAGACCGCATCACCTTGCTGTCGCCGCAGGCCGTGCGCAACGAACTGGGTGATGATCATCATCCCCTGCGCCAGATCGATCCGGAAACCTATCTCGCGAGCGTTCTTGTCCATGAGCTGGTTCACGCCGCGTTGGAGAGCATGCCCTGCCCCTTCATCAGCTGCGTGGCGAGCCAGGAATATGTGGCCTATGCGATGCAGATGCGCAGCCTTCCACCAAACGCGCGGTCCGCATTGCTCACGCGGCCATCGCTCGATCGGACCATCACGGACGAGGAGATCAATCCGATCATCGCCCAGATGGCGCCTGACCTTTTCATGCAGAAAGCCTGGCTGCATTTCTCACAACAAGAAGACCCCTGCGGCTTTGTCCAAAGGATTGCAGCAGGGGCCTTCCTGTTCGATCATGACATGCACTGATCCCCAGCGTCAGGCTGCCATGATCACGACCGAGGACGGGTAAGCCCGGGTCCCGGTCACTCCTGCTGCTGGATACTCGCCAGATACTCAACCAGCGCCAGGATCCTGAACTGCGCATAGGTCTTGGCCTCTTCTTCCTGAAAGTCAGGATTGGCCACCAACGCACCACGGGTCTGAAAACGACTACCCCAGGCGGGCATGTCGCTGGTGCCGTGCACCCCGCTCGTGCCCGATCCATCGATCAGCCGGAACACATCAGTGACGGGAAAGACGCCACCATTGTTGGCTTGAATCATCGTCAGATCGGGAAGCGTGGCGTTCAGATATCCCGCCAAAGGCCCGTCACCCATGCCCGAGCCGCCATGGCATTGGGCGCAGCTATCCATATACTCCTGCTGCCCAATACTCTGCGCATTGGCGGCAGCCGGAAGCGCCACGGTGCAGCAAATGGCCAGTGCAAGCGATCCAATCTTCATCATCATCCTCCCTCACATTCATTAGAGTTAGGTGATGGACGTTAGTTCGCACTCGGGCGGCCAAATTGACGGAAGTCAACGCAAGGATGGTGTGGCAGCAGCGCTGAAAGCAAGACCCGCCTTGCTTTCCACACAGTTAGTCCCTACTGACGGGTGTCGACACGTGATACTGGTCTTGTCTTTTTCGCCCATCATCGATGGCAGCGCACTTTTCAAGCATCTCTACATTGTTCGAAAAGGCAGCAGGCACGCAATGACGCGCGCTTGACGCGCCGCATACGTCATTGATGAAAGGACATTCTATGACAAACGGAACAGTCAAATTCTACAACAGCCAAAAAGGTTTCGGCTTCATTCAACCTGATGATGGCCAGACGGATGTTTTCGTCCACGCCACAGCGCTCGAGCGCGCTGGCATCAGCACCCTGTCTGACGGCCAAAAGGTTTCTTATGAAACTGAAGTCGATCAGCGCAGCGGCAAAACCGCTGTCAGCACGATCCAGCTGGCTGACTGATTTCCACCTGCGCCTTTCGGCGCTTGGCAGGAAACAAAGATAGAAACGGCGTGGCCTAGGCTGCGCCGTTTTTTATTGGCTCGCGGCTTTGCCACAGGGACTGAGGACAAAGGGGTGGGTGTGCCACGCCCTGCAGAGCCAAGCTTCGATCCGGAGCACACCTACTTACCGAACGACCGCAGCGTATCCGCCAGACTGTAGGTGAAGGGCGATACGCCCTGGATATCGACGATCACAAAGGGGGCCTCATCGGAAAGGTCGTCGAAGAACAGCCAATCAATGGTTTGCGGTTCGCCGAAATTCTTGAAACGCGCCCGGATCACGATCTCGATCGAGCGCGGGTTCGGCGTGCGCACCGCATGTTCCAGCACGCTGAGATCGGTGATCTCATAGTCATTGCCCATGATGACAAAGGGCTGATCGATTAGGTCGTTAGCCACCGCTCGGTTCCAGCGGGCGAGTAAGTCCTCTGCCAGAGCGAGTTGCCCGACATCGGACAGGCTCGGACACTCGTAAAAGCGAGCGACGTACTCGCCGGGGTCGTAGATCTCTTCGCCCGGACTAAGGCACGCCTGCGCCAGCTGCACCGAGCTTAAAAACGCTACCATAACCGCGATCACACGCACCATTTTTGCCTCCATGCTCATCGCTTCCGCTCGCCAATTGCCGACCATCTGCTGTGGGAGGAGACATAGAAAAGGCATGGGCGGCGCCCGTTGACGGACATCAACCCGAGATCAATCTCGCAGGCCGGGCCAGCGGGGCGGAGCGCTCAGGGAACCAGTTCGCGCTGCTGGGTTGGATCGTCGGCACCAGTGGCGGCAGGCGCATCGCCGTCCAAAATCATAGTAGCCGCCGCTGAGGCCGCATCGCGAAATGGCATGAGCACAAGGTCAGCGTGCAACGCCTGCAGAGCTTGGTTGTCTTGGTCGTGATGGGCGGCGACGGCCACCCGACCCTTGTAGCCAAGATCACGCGCGGTTCGCAGCAGCGTCAGCCGGGGATCGTAATGCGTCAGCCCCGTCGCATGTTCCGGCACGGCCAAGACCAACCAATCGGCATTCTCAATCGACAGGTGCGAGAGAAACTCAGGATCGGACGCATCGCCATAGACGGCCTTCAGGCCACGCGCCTGCGCAAAGCGCACGGCCTCCGGGCTGAAATCGACACCAAGAACCGTCTTGCCCTCCATCTCAAGGGCGCGGGCGATGGCCAGGCCATACCGCCCCAGTCCGAACAGGATCACATCATGGCGTTGCGCCTGCGCTGCGCCCTCATCAACCGCGATGTTGCGACGTTTCCGTTCGAAGATTCCAAGGAACGGCTCCAGCTTGTCGTAGAGCTCGTGCGAATAGGTGATCATGTAGGTTGAGGCTGCAATGGTGATGAGCCCGACCAGCGTAACAAGACCCAGCGCATCGTCAGCAACGTGCCCAATGGCAACGCCCATGGCCATGAAGATGAGCGAGAACTCGCTGATCTGCGCCACCGTCAACCCCGCCAGCAAGCCGGTTCGTTTTCGATAGCCCATGGCGCTCATGATGATCAGCACGATCAGGGGATTGCCGATCAACACGAACAGCGACAGCACAATCGCCGGACCAACGCTTGCGCCCAGAACAGAAAGGTCCAAAGAGGCTCCCAATGCGATGAAGAAAAAGAGCAGCAGAAAATCGCGCAGCGAGGCAAGCCGCGCCGCAATGGCCTCACGGAATGGCGTCGAGGCGAGCGAGACGCCCGCGAGAAGGCCGCCCAGTTCTTTGCCAAATCCCAGATAGTGTCCGACCGCCGCCAGCAGCGCCGCCCAGCCGATGGCGAACGAGACCAGAAGCTCTGGCGCGCGCGACAGCTGCTCCACCAAAGGATTGGCCACATAGCGGATAAACACAACGACCGCGCCCAGCATCGCCAGCCCATAGCCAAGCACCCAAAGAACGTCGGTGACCGCGCCGCTCTCACCAGCCGCGTTGCTGACGCCGATCGCCGAGAGCGCGATCATAGCGACGACCACGACCACGTCCTGCACAATTAAAAATCCCAGCGCGATCCGCCCGTGCAACGCGTCGATCTCGCGCTTGTCGGACAGCAGCTTCACAATGATGATGGTCGAGGAAAAGGTGAGCGCGATGGCGACGTAAAACGCGGTCATCGCATCAAGCCCCAGCGCCAGCGCGATGAGGAAACCAAAGACGGTGGTGAAGACCACCTGGCCAAGACCGGTGACCAGCGCGACAGGGCCGAGCGTGCGCACCAGATTGAAGTCCAGTTTCAGCCCAACCAGGAACAAAAGCACCGCAATGCCAAGCTCGGCGAGTAAATCGATCTGCTGGTCGGACCTGGCAATGTTGAGGAAAGAGGGGCCAGCAAGAATGCCGACCGCAATGAAGCTGACGATCAATGGCTGGCGCAGCAACAGGCCGATAAATCCGACCCCGGCAGCGAGGACCAGAAGCGCAGCAATTTCGTAAAACAGATAGCCTTCAATCGCTGCCGTCATGGCGCAGGTGTAGCGCTAGCGGGCTGCTCTCTGGCTCCAAAAATCGTTGCAGGTGTATCTTTGGTTCGGGGGGTACCGCAGCGCATGACGTTATCCAAACAAACTGATTGATCAGACAAATCTAATGTCATCAGAGCGATAAAGAAGCGCCCACACTGTTTGAAGTCGTAGTAACCCGCTCAGTAAAGTTCAGAGCACGTTGGGCCTATTCACCAGACCCGACTGTCAAAGGCTGGATATGTGGCTCAGCCTGCAAGCCGATTATGACCTGCACACCGCGCAGACGGACGACGCTTGGGAAAACGGCTGAAATGCGCACCGAGACGATGAAGGAGGTAGGAGGTAGGAGGTAGGAGGTAGGAGGTAGGAGGTAGCTTAAGGCCCCCTTAACGTTTGCTTGACATATTGTTAACCAAGACGCAGGAGAAGCGCGCTTCACAATCAAAGGCTACTCATGAGCATCGTATACACGATTGGCTACGAAGGCACTGATATTGAACGATTTATTCGTTCATTGAAGCTGATCGGCATAAAGCGGTTGGCAGATGTGAGGGCCGTGCCCATCTCGCGAAAAAAGGGCTTTTCAAAGAACAAACTTCGCGAGCGCCTCGATAAGGAGGGAATTGAGTACCTCCATTTCCCAAAACTTGGGGACCCTAAGCCAGGCCGAGAAGCTGCGAGGCGTGGCGACTATGGGTTGTTCGAGAAGATTTACAACACGCATATAGAAACGGATGAAGCACAGGTAGAACTCGATAAACTTCTGCGCGTCGTCTTAATTCAGCCAACCTGCCTCTTGTGCTTTGAGCGCGAAGCTCGATACTGTCACAGATCAATAGTGGCAGACCGATTGATTGAGGCTGCTGATTTGCAGCGCTTCAACCTCTACGGCGATGATCCGGATTGCTATGTCCGTAACGCTTCAAGAATGCCGAGTTTTCATCCTAGTGAAAGCGCTGCCGCAGCGTAGCCAAACCCACGGCGAGACGGTGTGTTGCGCTGGAATAACCAGCTATGGCGAACTGAAGCGGCTGTTCCCCATCAGGTTTCGACATCTATCAGGTGAGAAATCATTTAAGCGCTGGGATTCCGTCTATTTCAAATTCCGGAAGCCGACCCGCGACAGTCGGTCGGAAAGCTGTCACGTGATGGAAGACAGCATCAGCATCGACGGTCAGATGCCCAAAGCGGAAAGGGCGACATTTCTCGAGCCATTTCTAGCTGAGTCTATAAGCGAAGCGATCACTGCCGGCAGATCGTTGGCGATCATCCGCCCGAAGAACGCGCGGTTTTCTTGGAAATCCAAATCAATGAGCGATGTTCAAGCAGAACGCCAAAGGTATAAAGATGCTGCATCGCAACTTGGAATCTTTGATAAAGAATTGGCAGCTATCGAACCCTCGCCTTACGAGTTCAAGTTTCGATTCGACGATGCAGATGGGAGCCACAACTTCACCAACGGCGATTGGGAAGCGCATGCCATGTTCTTCAACGGCCGCCAACGTTTAGGCTCAGACGAGAAAACACTGAGCTGGATGGATCACACGTTCAATGAAGACTACCCGCAAAAGGGAATGGTTTTCTGTCTGGGCAATATGATGAGCCGCCCACAGACTTGGCAGCTTCTAGGTATATTGCGGGTGGATGAACCCGAACAACAAGGCTTAGCCTTCTAGCTAGCCCCGGATACGCTGCTGCGTTCCGGGGCTTGCGTATGTCGACAACCTAAGCCGCCACTTGCTCTGAGCCCGACTCATCGCTGTCGGGCGTCCCGACGACTTCGAAGATGAGGCGGTCGGCACCGTTGTCGAACTTACCGGCGGACACTTTCACCAGATCGCCATCCTTGACGGATCCTTCGAGGATTTTCTCCGCAAGCGGGTCCTGAAGGTCGCGCTGGATGACCCTTTTCAAAGGCCGTGCGCCATAGGCTGGGTCGTAGCCCTTGTCGGCCAACCATTCACGGGCGGTATCATCCAGATCAACAGTGATCTTGCGATCCTCCAACAGGGCATGCAGGCGCCCCATCTGGATATCGACAATCGCGCCCATTTCGCTGCGTTTGAGCCGCTCAAAGAGCACGATTTCATCCAGACGGTTGAGGAACTCGGGCCGGAAGTGCCCGCGCACCATCTCCATCACATTGTCGCGCACGCCCGACATGTCCTCGTCGTCCTTAGCAGCAACCAGATATTCCGCGCCAAGGTTGGAGGTCATGATGATGAGCGTGTTCTTGAAGTCGACCGTGCGGCCCTGACCATCGGTCAGGCGACCATCATCAAGCACCTGCAAGAGGACGTTGAAGACGTCCGGGTGGGCTTTCTCCACCTCGTCGAACAACAACACCTGATAGGGTCGGCGGCGAACAGCTTCGGTGAGCGCACCGCCCTCGTCGTAGCCGACATAGCCCGGAGGCGCGCCGATGAGACGGGCCACCGCGTGCTTTTCCATGAACTCCGACATGTCGAGCCGCACCATGGCGTGCTCATCATCGAACAGGAAGGTCGCCAGCGCTTTGGTGAGCTCGGTTTTACCGACGCCCGTCGGCCCAAGGAACAGGAACGAGCCAAGTGGCCTGTTCGGATCCTGCAAGCCAGCGCGCGAACGGCGCACGGCGGTGGAAACGGCGTGCACGGCTTCGGCCTGGCCAACCACGCGGGTCGCCAGCTCGTCTTCCATGCGCAGCAGTTTCTCGCGCTCGCCTTCGAGCATCTTATCGACAGGCACACCGGTCCAGCGCGAGACCACATGGGCGATCATGTCGGGCGTTACCGCCTCTTCGACCATGTCGTCACGTTCACCGGCCTCTTCGGCTTCGGTCAGCTTCTTCTCAAGGTCCGGGATCGCGCCATAGGCAAGCTCCCCGGCCTTGGCGAGGTCACCTTGCCGCTGTGCCTGCTCAAGCTGTGTGCGGGCCTCATCAAGCTGCTCTTTGAGCGTATTGGCGTCGGCAAGCTTGTCCTTTTCCGCCTGCCAGCGCGCCGTCATTTCCGCGGACTTCTGCTCAAGTTCTGAGAGCTCGGCTTCCAGCTTCTCAAGGCGGTCCTTGGAAGCAGTATCGGTCTCTTTCTTCAACGCTTCGCGCTCAATTTTCAGCTGGATCACACGTCGATCGAGCTCGTCCAGCTCTTCCGGCTTGCTGTCCACCTGCATCCTCAACCGGGATGACGCTTCGTCCATCAAATCGATGGCTTTGTCCGGCAGAAACCGATCCGTGATGTAGCGGTTGGAGAGCGAGGCCGCCGACACCAAAGCGGCATCCAGAATGCGCACACCATGGTGCAGCTCGTACTTTTCCTTCAGCCCGCGCAGGATCGAAACGGTGTCTTCCACCGTCGGCTCGCTCACCATCACCGGCTGGAACCGGCGAGCCAAAGCCGCGTCCTTTTCCACGTGCTTGCGGTATTCATCGAGCGTCGTCGCGCCAACACAGTGCAGCTCGCCACGCGCCAAGGCAGGCTTCAAAAGGTTGGAGGCGTCCATCGCGCCATCGGCCTTACCGGCGCCAACGAGCGTGTGCATTTCGTCGATGAACAAAATGATGCCGCCAGCTGCCGTTTCGATTTCCGAAAGCACGGCTTTCAGCCGCTCCTCGAACTCACCGCGGAACTTTGCGCCCGCGATCAAGGAGCCCATGTCGAGCGCCATCAACTGCTTATCGCGCAAGCTTTCCGGCACATCGCCATTGACGATGCGCAGCGCCAAACCTTCGGCAATAGCGGTCTTACCGACGCCGGGTTCACCGATGAGCACGGGATTGTTCTTCGTCCGGCGCGATAGCACCTGGATCGCCCGGCGGATTTCTTCATCGCGCCCGATTACCGGATCAAGCTTGCCCTCTCGGGCTGCTTCGGTGAGGTCGCGGGCATATTTTTTCAGCGCGTCATAGCCTTCTTCAGCCGAGGCGGTGTTGGCCGTGCGGCCCTGGCGGATTTCTTCGATAGCGCTGTTGAGGCTCTGCGGCGTCACGCCGCCGGCCTTCAACGCTTTGCCAGCGTCCGATTTGGCATCCAGCGCCAGCGCGAGCAGCAGACGCTCCACCGTCACATAGCTGTCGCCAGCTTTTTTCGCGGCTTCATCAGCGGTGGTGAACACCCGCGCCATGGCCGGGTCCATGTAAAGCTGACCGCCACCGCCTTCGACGGCAGGCTGCTTGGCGAGGCTCTGCTCAACTTGGGTTTTGACGACGTCGGGTTTGCCACCTGCGGCCTCGATCAGGCGCGCAGCAAAGCCTTCGCTGTCGTCAATTAGAGCTTTGAGCAAATGGTCGGGCAACAGGCGCTGATGGCCCTTGGCCAGCGCACTCGTCTGGGCGGCCTGCAGAAAGCCGCGCGCCCGTTCGGTGTAGTTCTCAAGATTCATAACGCATCCTCCATGCACCCACCGACACCCCTTCAGGTCATCGGGCAGGTCTCACACAAGGCCGGAACCCCTAAGGCGCTCCGGTCAGTTCAAGCCGAACCCGCAAGGCAGCGTTCAGCGTTGAACTGGATATGGGGATCGAGAAAGCGGTTTGAAGGGGGTCAGCGTTGCATGTGTCATCCCGGCCTTGAGCCGGGATCGAAGCGGACAGGACGAGGTGATCCCGGACAGCGCGTTGCGCTTCCGGAATGACAAGAGAGGCTACAAAGACCCCGAGTAAACGTCCGCCGGTTCGCGCGTGAAACCGAGCGAAGCATAAAACCCGCGCGCTTCGGAGTTCCCGACATCGGTGGCGAGCCAAACACTGTCGCAGCCGCTATCCCGGCCCCAAGCCATGGCCGCATCAAACAGGCCGCGCGCCACACCCTGCCGCTTGAAAGGCGGCGCGACACCGAGATTATCGATGTAAAGCTGTGGCGGGCGGTCAGCTTGGAACTGGATCATCGCCAGGAGCTGACCCACAACGACCTCGCCGCCGATGCCGACGAACAAGGCGTGGCCCGGCATCAAGGCGAGCTTCTCCAGATGCTCGCTGGTCGGCTCGGCATCGAAAACCTCGTCCGCCACCGATGGGAAGGAGGAGGCAAGTTCAGGCGTGAGCCGTCGGATCGAAACACCAATCATGCAGGCGATTCTAACGACAAGCGCGGTGAAAATCGAGCGCGCAATCGGTGTTGGGCAGCCGTCCTACGATCCGGTCGCTAAGGCGCGCGCACGCGCGCGCATCGCCGCGGACGGATCATCCAGCGCCGCCTCGATCAGGGGTGCCGCCTCGTCGGGCGCCAGACGAGCCAGCGCATCCAAGGCCCAGACCCGGACCAGGGTGCGTTTATGGGTGAGGAATGGGCGGACATCGTCCGCCGATGCAAAAGGCGCAAGCTGCACCATCTGTAAAAGATGCAGGATGGCGTCCGGCTCAGTGAGCTGCGGCAATGGCTCAAAAACCTGCCTCTGCGCTGCGTCACCCAGCAGGCCCGCTTCAAGCCGCGCCTTCAAAACCCAGGTCGCCGCGATCTCGTGCGACCCAGGAAGCAACGCCAGCAGATCGGCATCGGCGATATCGGCCTTCACCAGCGCTTTGAGGCCGGCAACCCGCTTGCCATCAAAGGCGTAAAGCGCTGCCAGAGCATCAGTCGCCATCTGCCAACCTTGCGCGCGCTCGGATGCGATTGCCGCGTGGCTTGTGTTCCAACTCGGCAAGCCCCAGCAACTCAAGCACTGGCGAAACGTAGTTGGCGAACCGCCCACGATAGCCTTTGCGTAGGCCATAATACCCGCCCACCGGATTGGCCGCATCGCGTGCCCACGCCTCCAGCGATCCAACCTTCACCGGCTTGCCCTCATCCGCATTGCCAAGCTCGATCCAGTCGCCGTTCTCTGCCAACATGGTCGCTGCATCCTCCAAAGCCCGCAACTGGTAGGATAGCCGGGTTTTGCCGACCTGCACCACCAAGGCTGGCGGGTCAGCTGACTCATCCCGCCACGCTTCATATTCCGACGATCCTGGTGGCGTTTTCAGTTTCCATGGATCGTCCGCCGTGCCCGCGCCGTAGGTGATCATGCCGCGTCTCCTTTCGCGCGCTCTTCGGCGGTTTGTTTCAACGCATCGGCAAACTGCTCGAAGCTCGGTTGAAGATCCGGCATGGACCTGCCGATTAGGCCGGCCAACGGACCGGAGAAGACTTCTTCGACCGTGAATTGGGTTCCCTCGCCCGCCGGCGCCAGCGTGAAGGTGCGTGTGCCACTAAAGAGACCAAACGGCATGCCACCGGTCCAGACCATGCGCCTGTCCACGTCAAAAGCCGTGACCTTCAGCTTAAAGGCCTGCTTTGGTGCGATCGCGGCCCGCAACACCAGCTTGCCGCCAGGCGCCAGATTGCCATCAAGCTGCGTGATTCCGAAATCGCCATCGATCAATGCCTGCCGGTCGGTGAGCACCTGCCAAACGGTCGAGGGCGGCGCGGCGATGCTGCATTGCGCCGTGTAAGAAAAACCCATGGACTGTCCTTTGTGTCGCGATTGCCTTCGCCTGCGACCGGCTCTAGACCCCTAAATATGACAAATTGTGTCATAGTTGAAGAAACCCTCGGCGAGGCCACCATGCGCGCATCGCGACTCCTGCGCATTCTATTGATCCTGCAGAACCGTGGCCGACAAACCAGTCAACAGCTGGCAACTGAGTTGGAAGTCGCGCCGCGCACCATTTTGCGCGACGTCGACGCGATGAGCGAAGCCGGTTTGCCGATTGTGGTGTTTCAGGGCCAGGGCGGCGGCATCGAGCTTGGATTCAATTACCGCACCCGCCTCACCGGTCTTACCACACAGGAAGGCGAGGCGATGGCGCTGCAATTGGCGGCGCCCAACTCGGCTATCGACGCTCTCGGTCTGCGCGGCATTTATGAGACGGCACGCGCAAAATTCCTTGAAAGCCTGCCCGATCGGACCCGCACGGTCTTTGAAGCGACAGACAGGCGGTTCGCCCTGCCCGACCCGCCGAACGCCGACTCCGATCTTTATGTGATGGCGCTGGCGCAGGCCGTGCGCGACAAGCAGATCGTTACTCTGCAGGCCCGCTCTGCCAATCCGCGCAAAGTTCATCCTCTCGCTTTGACCTTGGCAGACGATGGCTGGAGGCTGACCGACGCTCTCAACCCGGATACGCCAATCCACCAGGTCGATTGGGGTGACCTCAACATCTCATCCCGACGTTTTTCTTAGGCAGTTGCGCTACGACGCCAACGGTGAATCAAGGTTGCACCTCCGACCACGACGCCGAGGCCAATCAGAATTTGTCCAAAGATCTGATAGCCCGGCCCATAGCCGACGGCCTGCATGACCGGTTGGCTAAAAACCGGCGACAAAAAGTGGCCAGAAAACAGGGCCGCCGAGGCCAACCCCACTGCCCGTCCTCGCAGCGCATCTGGAACGATACTCGTCATCCAGTTGGCACCATGGGGAAACATCAAGCCGATGGAAGCTCCGCCAAGCACCAGAGTGGCCAGCACCATCGGGTAGCTGGTCGCGTTGGCAAGGAGGATGTTGGTGACTCCGAGCAGGGCATAGACGACGGCGACCAGCCCGAGATCGCCAAAAAAAGTACGGGCCCGGCCATAGAGTAGCCCCGTCACCGCTGTGGTGCCCGAAGCACACCCGATAGCCAGACCGACAGCGGCGCCGCTCAGACCAAAACGCTCACCAAGGAAAAAGGGCAGTTGAACTGGCCAGAGGTAAAAGGCGACCTGCGCGATGAGCACGAACAGCATGATCATCGCGACGCTCGCCAATGGCCACGGCACATCAGGCTCATCTGGTGAACGCTGCGCGGGGCGTCGGGGTTCGTCGACAAACGCCCACACCAACGCCAAGACGACGAACGATGCTACATAGATGCCAAACGGTGCCCGCCAGCCCATCTCGGCCAGCCATCCACCGAGCAATAAGAACGCAACGCCGCCAATGCCCATAAACGCCGACTGACGGCCAAGCGCCTTGGCGCGTTCCGATCCGCTGTAGAGATCAGCGAACAGCGTAGTGGCCGCCGTCATGTTGCAGGCGACCGCCAGCCCAAGCGCGGCACGCCCGACCAGCAAGCCCATAAGACTGTCAACGTAAAGTCCGCTGGTGCCGGCCACCGCGTAAAGAACCAGGCCGACCATCAGAAGTGGTTTGCGCCCGAAACGATCGACAAACAGGCCGGCAAGCGGCGACCCGATCACGGTGAAGATCGCTGTTACCGTCAGCACCAGCCGCGTCAGCAACTCCACTTGCGGTGTACCGGCGAACGTCGCTTCGATCTGCGGCAGCGCCGGGGCGATGGTGGCGCCCGCCATCACGGTGAGCGAGGACGCCAGCAACAAGGCCCATAGCGTCGCCGCACGGGGCGCCGAGGCCGCCGCCTGGTTGGGAACGTCTGATGAGGACACGGAAACTCCAAAACGCGCCAACACTGTAGGATGACAAACGGCGCGCTGGCGAAGACCTTACGCCCCTATTGAGGCTTGGCCAAGCGGATCGGATCAGACGATCCACGCGTTTCGGTGATCTCGCCATTTGTCCTGGGCAACGCTAAGAGCAGCGAGCATTAAAAGGATCGATTCGATGACAGACACCGCCTCCATCACCCACCTTTGGCGTTGGCCGGTCAAAGGCCTGGGCGGGGAAAGCATGGATGCGGTGGACGTTGAAACTGGCGGACTGTTCCCGTTCGACCGGGCTTTTGCGCTGGAAAACGGCCCATCGGAGTTTGATCCGGCCAATCCCAAACATGTCGCCAAGCTGCAGTTTGTTTGCATGGTCCATCAGCCAAGCACGGGACGTATGAGCGCACGCTATGATGAAGCCGCAGGAACGCTCGCCATTACTACCCTTGATGGCCGCGCCTTCTCCATCGACCCCGAAGCTTCATCCGATCTTGAGGCACTGGCCGAGGAGCTGGTCGAACAAGGCGTGCGTGGGCCCTTGCGGTTAAAGAAAGCCGATGACCTGGCCTCAGGTCACGGTTTCACCGATGTGCCGGGGCGGTGGATATCGCTGCAGAACCAAGCATCCATCGACTGGCTCGGACAGAAGGTTGGCGCCGACCTCGATCCGCGGCGGCTACGCGCCAATGTGCTAGTGGAGGGATGGAACGCCTTTGAAGAAGAGGACCTGGTCGGCAAGACCATCGTGTTCGGAACGGCAGAGATTTTTGTCGAAGTGCCGATCAATCGCTGCCGCGCCATCGATGTGAACCCAGACAGTGCAACCCGGGACCAGGATTTGGTCCGCGCCCTTCAAGGCCATCGCGGCAAACCAAGCCTTGGGCTTTATGCGACCGTCAAAAAAGCCGGGCGCATGGCGCCCGGCGATCAGGTGGTCGTGCTCTAGAGAAGAGCGTCAGGTGTCGTCAGAGGCGGCCTGAACCGGCGGCACATCATCGCCTAAAGATACCGGCTTAGGCGCCTCAGGAGCAGGCTTGCTTTCAGCCTCAGACGGGCTACTGGCCTGCGTTTCCTCACCGTCGAAACGATCGGCGACTTCCACACGGGCCTTGCGCTGGCGCGGCGCGCGGCGTGGCCGCTCGTCGCCGTCACTGGATGAACTGTCGCTGGCGCCGCTTTCATCTGCCGGCACTGTTGCAGGTTCAGCCTGCGCATTGGCATCTTCGCGCGGGCGATCGGACCCATTGCCGTCGCGGCCCGTATCGCGGTCTCCGCCAAGACCATTGTCGTCACGCCCGGTGTCGTCACGACGACTACCTTCGGAGCGTGCATCGGCCCGCGTCTCGTCGCCACGATCATCATCACCTCGGCCACGACGCTGGCGGCCACGGTTGCGGCGCGAGCGCCGGTCGCCGTCATCATCATCATCGCGGTTACGATCGCGGCGGTTTTCGTTGCGGTTTTGGCCAGACCCGTTGGCGCCGGCTTCTGGCTGCGGCGCATCCGGATCGGACGGATCAAAGCCATCCTTGCCATCGCGATCGTCGCTGTCATCGGTATCGATTGGATCGTCGGCACGCTTCACATTGACCGCCTGGTTCATCTGCTGCTGAGCGGCGGCCACGATCCGATAAAAATGCTCGGCATGTTGAAAATAGGCTTCCGACAACACCGTATCGCCGGACGATTGCGCGTCACGGGCAAGGTTGATGTATTTGTCGGCAATATGCTGAGCGGTGCCGCGAATTTTCACGTCCGGCCCGTTTGACTCATAGCTGCGTGATAGCGGGCTTGGCCCCTTACGTCCGCCGCGACCGCGACCACGCTTGTTCGATTGACCAGGTCTCATTGCCAATGTCTTGTTCTCTTTTTCTCTAAAAATCCAAAAGGGTTGATGGCGTTCAACCGCAGCGCCACGCGCCACCGGTCCGTTGCCAAACCCCGCAAAGCTCCAAGCTCCACACCCCAAAGCGATCAACGGCCGAGGCCGGACCCATCCAGTGTTGTGCCAACGCGTCACATTGCATCAAGCCTGCGATCTTGATCGCGAGCGATCGAGACCAAACCCGTTCAACTGTGAGGTTCGCTTGCTGCGCCCTACCTGGCCCACCTGCCATCATCGGGTGGTGTCTTGGCTGTCGTTTCCAGGTGCCCTGCAGCACCAACACCCCTAGCTGCTTCGCCGCGCTTTTCCAAGCTTTTTTTGGGCAAGGCCGATCACGCGGCCCTTCATTGCCTAGCATTCAGTGCTGAAAAACCACCACCCGGTCATGACCGGAAAGGTCTTGCCGGGTTTCCTGGAGCTGGAATCCACTCGCCTGTCCGAGCGCTTGAACCGCCTCAGCTTGGTCATGACCGATCTCGACCAGCAAATAGCCGCCATGTTTCAGCTTGTTCGCCGCTTGCGGAAAGATCGCGCGGTAGGCATCCAAGCCATCATCGCCAGCGACCAGGGCGCGCTGCGGATCGTGCAACCGAACTTCCTCGTCCAGCGCGGTCATTGCACCTTGCGGGATATACGGCGGGTTGGAGACGATCATGTCGAGAGGGCCATCGACCGCATCGAGCCAATCGCTTTGGGCAAAACTCAACCGATCGGCCAGGCCTAGATCGACGGCGTTTGCACGGGCTTGGGTGACAGCATCGGCCGCCACATCCAACCCGGTTGCAGAGATGTGGGGACGCTCGCGCGCCAATGCAAGCAGAATGATGCCGCTGCCGGTGCCCACATCGACGACATGGGCTGAACTGTCCTCCGGCAGACGCGCCAGCGCCGCCTCAACCAGCGTCGCGGTATCATCGCGCGGAATGAGTGTCGCGGCATTGAGCCCGACTTCGAAATCCCAAAAGGCCGCGCGCCCCAGAATGCGCGCCAGCGGTTCACCGGCCTCCCGCCGCGCAACCAACGCCAACAATGTTTCCTGGTCGTTTTGCGGAACCCTATGGTCACCAACCACGATTTGCGCGGCGGTCGAATGGCCGGTGACATGCTCCACGAGCAGGCGCGCTTCGCGCAGACCATTGGCATGAGGTCGTGCGTCAATGCGCGTGGCAAGGTCCCGCACAAGCGCATTGAATCTTTGGTTCAATTGGCTTCGCTTTCGGCGAGCAACTCCATCTGGTGCTGTGCGATCAACGGCTCGATCACCGCATCCAGCCCTTCGCCTGCCAAAACCTGATCGAGCGAGTAAAGCGTCAGGCCAATCCGGTGATCGGTAACGCGGCCTTGCGGGAAGTTGTAGGTGCGAATGCGCTCGGAGCGATCACCGGACCCCACCTGCCCCTTGCGCGCGTCGGCGCGCTCTTCGGCGGCTTTCTGCCGCTCCATGTCGTAGAGCCGAGCTTTCAGCACTTCCATCGCCCGCGCGCGGTTTTGGTGCTGTGATTTCTCACTTTGCAGGACAACGATACCGGTCGGCAAATGGGTGATGCGCACGGCGGAATCGGTGGTGTTCACGTGCTGACCTCCGGCGCCAGAGGCCCTCATCGTGTCGATGCGAATATCCTCGTTGCGCACCTCGATATCGATGTCCTTGGCTTCCGGCAGCACGGCGACTGTGGCCGCTGAGGTATGGATACGCCCGCCGGATTCCGTCTCCGGAACACGTTGGACGCGGTGCACGCCTGACTCAAATTTGAGTAGACCGTAGGCACCCTGACCACGCACCTCTGCGACGATTTCCTTGAAGCCGCCAACTTCGCCTTCCGACGTCGACAGAACCTCGACTTTGAAGCCTTTGGTCTGCGCGTAGCGCTGATACATGCGAAACAGATCGCCAGCAAAAAGCGCTGCTTCGTCACCGCCAGTGCCGGCACGCACTTCCAAAATAACGCCACCGGCATCGGCTTTGTCTTTGGGTAGAAGCGCCACTTGCAACGCCGCTTGAAGCTCGTCGAAACGCGCTTCAAGATCCGCAATTTCCGCTTCGGTCAGCGCCTTCATCTCATTGTCGAGATCAGGATCGGCGAGCATCTCGCGGGCTTCTTCGAGCTCATCGCGGGTCTTCTGCAATTCCTTGGCCTGCTCGGCCACGGGCTCCAGCTCGGCATAATCGCGCGACAGCTGCACAAACTCATCGGACTGCGCGCCAGACGCCATCTTGGCCGAAATGCCTTCAAAGCGCGCGATCAGCGCATCAATTTTTTGGTCTGAAATCATGACTAGAGGCATATGCTATGTTCGTTCGCATAGGCAACCAGAGCCTCGCGCACCGAGACGGTCGCCAGCGGATCGGCGAGCATGGCATCCATCGCGTCGGTAAGCGGCTCCATGCGCACATCAATCACCATCGCCTTCACTGGTCCGACCGAGGCTGGCGACATGGAAAGGCGGCGGAATCCAAGCCCAAGCAGCGCCAGCGCCTCAACCGGACGACCAGCCATCTCACCGCACACCGTGACCGGGCAGCGATTGCGCTCACTGGCCTCGGCAATGGCTTTCAGCGGCCGTAGGAAGCTCGGTGACAGTATGTCGAAGCGTCCAGAAAGCCGCGTGTTGCCGCGATCGGTCGCCGTCATGAACTGAAACAGATCATTGGAGCCAACCGAAACGAAGTCGCACCGGCTCATCAGCGCATCAAGCTCATAGAGCAAGGCCGGAACCTCGATCATCGACCCAACCTTGAGGTCTGTCGGCACTTTGTAGCCATGCTTCAACAGGTGCGAGATTTCCCGCCGTACGAGACCCTTGGCGGCATCCAGTTCGGCAACATCGGTCACCATCGGGAACATCAGCCGCAAAGACCGTCCAGCGGCCGCCATAAGCAGTGCGCGGATTTGCAGGCGCATCAATCCCGGACGATCGAGACCGAGGCGCACCGCGCGCCAGCCAAGCGCCGGGTTCTCTTCGGCGAAGGTACGCATATAGGGAAGCACCTTGTCGCCACCGATATCGAGCGTGCGGAACGTGACGGTCCGGTCGCCCGCTGCATCAAGCACGCGCGCATAAAGGTGCTCCTGCTCCTTGGTGCGCGGCAGGGAGCGCGCCACCATGAACTGAAGCTCGGTACGGAAGAGCCCGATGCCTTCCGCCCCGGTTTCTTCTAGGCTCGGCAAGTCGATCAGAAGACCGGCATTGTGCTGCAGCATGATCGGCACGCCGCAGGCGGTCACCGAGTCCCGGTCCTTCAGCGCGCGGTATTGCGCCTGGCGCCGGGCGCGAAATTTGACCTTTTCCACATAGGCCCGCTCGACATCGACCTGTGGGCGCACATGGACCGCACCCTCATCGCCATCGAGAATGATCGGATCGCCATCTTCAACCAGCGCCACCACGCCGGCAACGCGGCCAACGACCGGCACACCCATGGCACGCGCAACGACGGCCACGTGGCTGGTCGGACCGCCCTCTTCGAGCACCAGACCACGAATTTTCGCGCGCTCATAATCAAGCAATTCGGCAGCGCCCATCATGCGGGCAACAATCACCGCATCGTCTGGCATCTGGTCCTGATGACGTCCATTCTCGCCGGAAAGTTCGCGGAACAGCCGATAGGCTAGATCGTCAAAATCGTTCAGCCGCTCGCGGATCAAAGGATCCTTTTGGCGCATTAGTTTCGCGCGCGTGTCGGACTGGACGCGCTCCACCGCTGCCTCAGCGGTCAGACCGGATTGAATCGCTTCGCGCATCCGCCGCGCCCAACCGCGATCATAGGCGAACATCCGATAGGCTTCGAGGATGTCGCGGTGCTCACCGTGATGGGCCACATCGCCGGACTCCACAATGCTGTCGATGGAGAGCCGCAGCCGGGCGATCGCCTGATCGAGCCGATCGATCTCCTCATCCACGTTTTCGGCGATCATATCGGTGACGATGAGGCGCGGCTCATGCAGCACCACATGGCCAAGACCAACACCCTCGGCGAAGCCCGACCCTTCCAAGTGCAGCTGCCGGTTCGCTTCCAGATCGAGACCCGCGCGCGAAACCCCTTGCAACTCACCAGCGGCCATCATCTCGGCGATGACCATGGCAACAGTCTGCAGCGCTTCGACTTCTTCTTCGGAGTAGCTGCGCCGCGCCTGGTTCTGCACGGTCAGAACACCGAGGACGCGGCCAACCCGCATCACTGGCACGCCGAGGAAAGAGTGGTAATCCTCCTCGCCGGTTTCCGGCAAATAGGCGAAGCTTGGGTGCTTTTGCGCGTCAGCGAGATTAAGCGGTTCGGCGCTTGCCGCGATCACGCCGACCAGACCCTCGCCAACTTTCAGCCCTGTCTGGTGCACCGCATCCTTGTTCAGGCCCTCGGTGGAGGAAAGCTCCAGCACTCCGTCGGCGCGCAACAGGTAAACCGAGCACACCTCGGCCACCATATTGGCCGCGATGAGCACCGTGATCTTATCCAGCCGCTCCTGCCCGCTAATGCGCTCGGCCATAACCTCGCGCAAGCGCCGCAACAGGACACGCGGCCCCGCCAGAGAACTGCGCGTGGGCATAGGTGGCCTCGCCTGTCAGGTGGTCTATGGCGCCATCAACTCGGATGGAGAGGTCAGCGCCGCCGCACCGTTGCGGCAACCGGATCTGTCCGTTTATGCCGCGTCGAGTCCGTATAGCGAATGCAGCGTGCGCACGGCAAGCTCAGTATAAGCCGCATCGATAAGGACGGAGATCTTGATCTCCGAGGTCGTGATGGCGCGGATATTGATGTTTTTCTCCGACAACGCCTTGAAAGCGTCGGCTGCAACGCCGGCATGGCTGCGCATGCCAATACCGATTACCGACACTTTCACAACGTCTTTCGAACCGTTAAGTGCATCAAACTCAATCCCGCTATCGGGATGCTCCAAAATGCCAACCGCGCGGTCGTAATCGCCTTCAGGAAGCGTAAAGGTGATGTCGGTGGTCGCGCCATCGGCGGAGATGATCTGCACGATCATATCCACATTAATGCCGGCGTCGGCCAGCGGACCGAATACACCGGCGGCCACCCCCGGTCGATCCTTCACCCGGCGCAGCGAAATTTGAGCTTCATCGCGCGAAAAGGCGATGCCGGTGACGACTTGCTCTTCCATTATCTCTTCCTCATCGCAAATCAGCGTGCCGACCGGCGTATCGGTCGCAAGGTCAGGTGCATCCGGATCATCGAAAGACGAACGCACGAACACCCGCACGCCATGCACCATGGCCAGTTCAACCGAGCGCACTTGCAAAACTTTGGCCCCAAGCGATGCCATTTCCAGCATCTCTTCAAAGGCGATCTTGTCCATCCGCTGCGCTTTGGATGCAACGCGCGGATCCGTTGTGTAGACGCCATCCACATCGGTGTAGATATCGCAGCGATCGGCACCAACGGCCGCCGCAATAGCCACCGCAGAGGTATCCGACCCACCTCGCCCAAGCGTTGCAATCCGTCCATCGGGCGAAATGCCCTGAAAACCGGCGATCACGGCCACCTGCGGGCTGCCGGTTTCACGACCCGACATCCGGCCGACGAGCGTATGCGCATCGATGGAATCAATCCGTGCCGCGCCATGGCTGGCATCGGTTTTGAGTGGAATTTGCCAACCTTGCCAGGAGCGTGCATCCACCCCCATGGCCTGCAAAGCGATCGCTAGGAGGCCGGACGTGACCTGCTCACCGGAGGCAACCACAGCATCATACTCGCGGGCGTCATAAATGGGTGCGTTGGCTCCGGCTACGCGCGGCATATCCTGCACCCAGCCGACCAGTTCGTTGGTCTTGCCCGACATCGCCGACACCACGACCGCCACTTCGTGCCCGGCCTCAACCTCACGCTTCACATGACGCGCGACGGTGCGAATACGCTCCAGATCGGCGACCGACGTACCGCCAAATTTCAGGACCAAACGAGCCATGGGCGTTGAACTGATCTTTCCAGCGCAGGAAGGGTGGGGCCGACGCGCCCCAATCGAACGGGCGCGTGTTAGCCGCAAAGCATGCTGAAGTCCATTGCCGCTTTGGCCGCAATCTTTGATGGCAGTGGTTAGGTAACCCAACGTCACCCTGTGATGCCCCAGCCCATCGCACTTTTTTAAGAAGTTTTACCGATAAGCACTGTTTGGGAGAGGGCTTTACGTGCTCGTCACGTCCAAGGTTCTCAAAATCAGGCTTGCTCGGCGCTCTAATTGCGTGCCGAACAAACGTTTAGTGGGGGTTCCACGTGAAGAAGTTGTCGATCGGTATGCGCTTGGGCGCACTATCCGCTGTGTTCATGGTGGGCGTTTTCGCGCTTGCGGCTGCGTTTCTTTATCTGTCCAATCAAATGCTCAACGAGCAGCGCCAGGGCGAACTAATCAGCTTGACCGATAGTGCACTGTCGCAGGTTGCTGCGCAGCACGCACGCGCCGAGGCCGGCGAGATCACGATGGAGCAGGCACAGACGACCGCGATGGATATCATCCGCGACGTCCGTTACCGCGACATCGAGTACTTCTTTATCCATGATCTAGACGGCAACATGATCATGCATGCCGTCCGTCCTGATCTGGATGGCCAAAATCTCAGCGATCTTCAGGACCCCAACGGTAAGTATCTGTTCCGCGAATTGATCGTTGCCGCTTCTTCGCCGGAGCGCTCCGGCTTCGTTGACTATTATTGGCCGCGCGCCGGATCAGATGAGCCGGTCCACAAGCTGTCCTATGTCGCCCAGTTCGAACCATGGGGTTGGGCCATCGGCACAGGCCTCTATACCGACGATCTGACGGCATCATTGATGGCGAAAGCGGGCAAGTTTGCCGTTATCGGTGGCCTCATCATCCTGTTTGGCGCCGCTGCCGGCTGGTGGATCGGTCGCTCGATCTCACGTCCCGTTCGCGCCATCACCTCAACCATGCAGGAGCTTGCCGACGGCAACACCGATCTCACTGTACCGGCTCGCGAGGAAGCCCATGAGATCGGCGCTATGGCCAACGCCGTGGAGGTGTTCCGCGAGAACGCAGTCAAACAGGCCGAGATGGCGGGCGTGGTGAAGGGCAATGCCAATCAGCAGATGGAGCGCCAGGCTCGCATCGAGGAGTTGATTGCCGGCTTCCGCTCGTCGGTTTCCGAGGTCTTGGACAGCGTCGCTGAACGCGTCGCTGAAATGGAAGAAGTGGCAACCGGTGTTGCCGGTGTTGCCGAAGACACCGCTCAGCGCGCCTCAACAGCGGCCCACGCGGCTGAAGATGCGTCTTCCAACGTTCAAACCGTGGCCAGCGCTACGGAGGAACTGACGGCATCGATTTCAGAAATCTCCCGCCAGTTGGACGAGACCACCACAACGGTTGGCCAGGCCACGACAAGTGTGCGCACAACCAACGACAAAGTCGAAAGCTTGTCAGAAGCAGCCCAGCGCATTGGCGATGTGGTCAAGCTGATTTCCGACATCGCCGAGCAGACCAACCTTCTCGCCTTGAACGCCACCATCGAAGCCGCACGCGCTGGCGAAGCGGGCAAAGGCTTTGCTGTCGTTGCCAGCGAGGTCAAAACGCTCGCCTCACAAACAGCCAAGGCGACCGAGGACATCTCTGAGCAAATCGGTTCGATCCAGGACGCAACCGGCGAAACTGTGGTCGCAATCCGCGACATTGGAACCGTGATCGAGAACATCAACGGCACGATCGACATGATTGCTCAGGCTACGCAGCAACAGGGCGCCGCCACCGCGGAAATTTCGTCTTCGGTGATGGAAGTGGTACAGGGTACATCCAACGTGGCGGAGAATGTTGGCGTCTTGAAACAATCCGCCGGCGAAACATCCAACTCTGCCGGGTCGGTCCGCGCGGCGGCCAAGGATGTCTCCGACAAAGCCGACAATCTGCGTCGCGAGATCGACACGTTCCTTAGCGAAGTCTCGGCCGCTTAGAACGGATCAGAACAAACCGCTTGAAGGCGCGTCGTCCCGCACGGCGCGCCTTTTTCGTTGGACACCTATTCGCGGATCGCAGAGGCGCGACATGTGGCCACTGGCGCTTGCCAGCCCGCATCGGATAGATAAGGCAACCGAGACACGCACCAGGCATTCCTCTACATGACGGACAGCGCATCCAGCACCGCCACACCAGTCAGCTCCATCGACCCGGATGAGGTTGCGCGCTTTTCCGCTCTGGCGGCCGAGTGGTGGGACCCGAAGGGCAAGTTCGGCGTGCTGCACAAGTTCAACCCGGTGCGTCTTGCCTATATTCGCGAGAAGCTGTGCGCGCATTTTGGCCTCGACGAGAAGCTGGCCCATCCTTTTCAAGGACTGCGCATTCTCGATATTGGCTGCGGCGGCGGCTTGATCTGCGAGCCCATGGCGCGCCTTGGCGCAACGATCGTCGGCGTCGATGCGTCCGAAAAGAACATCAACACCGCATCGGTTCACGCACAGGAACAAGGCCTGACAATCGATTACCGGGCGACGACCGCCGAGGCGCTGCTCGCCGAGGGCGAAACTTTCGATGTCGTGCTCAACATGGAAGTGGTCGAGCATGTCGCCGACGTGGACAGCTTTGTTGCAGATTGCGCAGCTATGGTGAAACCCGGCGGGCTGATGGTGATCGCCACGATCAATCGCACGGCCAAAGCCTTCTTCATGGCGATCATCGGCGCCGAGCGACTGCTACGCTGGTTGCCGGTCGGCACGCACCAGTATGAAAAACTGGTCAAACCGGAAGAACTCGCCAGTGCCCTCGCGCCGACCGGGATGGCGATCATCGACAAGGCCGGCGTGACGTTCAACCCGCTGGAAGATCGCTGGAAACGCGTGCCCAACGACCTGGACGTCAATTACATTGTGCTGGCGGCACGACCAAAGGCTTAGGCAAAGGTCGTCTGATTTCGGATCGCGCGAAACGCCGCCAATACCGCCCCTGTCAGCTCACCCTCAGCTCTGTCAGTGCCCGTCTTCCGGCAAGGGCGGGATAACAAAAACATCGATCCCTTCCTCATCCAACGCGGCGGCATCTTCCAAGCTGGCTTCACCACGAATAGGGCGTTCTTCGACCTCGCCATGGTGCATCTTGCGCGCCTCATCGGCAAAGCGTTTGCCGACATCTTCGGAGTTGGCTTCCACTTCGGCGCGTAACTTGCGCACCGTTTCCACATAGGCCTTTACCGGAGCCGGAGCGTCTTTCAGCGAAGGCATCGCTGCCACAGGTGTCGGGCCGGACGGTGCAGCCTCTGCAGGCAGAACCTCACCATCGACTGGTTTGCTGGCCGCCTCGGCATCAATTGCCGCTTTGGCCTGCACCATCGCCGTATGCACTTCACGCGCAACCTTTTCCTTCGTGCGCGCGGTCGAAACATTGGGCGCCATCAAGGCTTTTGTAATAGCGCCATCCCCGCACACCGGGCATTCAAGAAGCCCATTTTGGACCTGTCTGTCGAAATCCTCGCTGCCGCGGAACCAACCATCAAAGGCATGGTTGTTGGCGCACCGAAGCGCATAGGAAATCATGCCACAGCCTTTGTCTGGGTCGCCGAAACGAGATCAAGCGCAAAATCGCGATCGTGTTTCAGCGCCGGTATCTTATCACGGGCATCAGCAACCTTGGTCACGTCGAGGTCCGCGAGAAGAACACCGGGCTCGTCATCCGCTTTTTCCGCAATCACCTGGCCCCACGGATCGATGACGATCGAATGACCAAAGGTTTCGCGGCCATCCTCATGGGTTCCGCCTTGCGCAGCAGCCAGCACAAAAGAACCGGTCTCGATAGCGCGAGCCCGCAAGAGCACATGCCAATGCGCCTCGCCCGTCTGACGTGTAAAAGCCGCTGGCACGGTTAGGACATCGGCCCCTGCTTTTGCCTGCGCGCGAAACAGGCCAGCAAAGCGCAAATCATAGCAAATGCCCAAGGCTACACGCGCGTCACCCAAGTCCACAACCACGCAGCGGTCGCCGGGCGCGTAAATCGCGCTTTCGCGCCAGCTCTCGCCACCAGCCAGGTCAACGTCGAACATGTGAATCTTGTCGTAGCTCGTGACCAGCGCACCATCCGGCCCGAACAGATGCGCGCGGTTGGCGAACCGACCATCAGCCAACGGCACGGCCATGGACCCAATGTGCAAAGTGATGCCCAGCGATGCAGCAAGATCGCCAAACCGGTCCGCTGCTCGGTTGGCGGCCTCTTCAGTCACCTCAGCCGTCATGCGGGCGCGATCGCGTTCGACCAAGGTCGTCATTTCTGGCGTCTGCACGTAGGTCGCACCTTGAGCGGCAGCCTCTTCGATCAACGCGCAAGCATCATCAACATTGGCAGCCATGGCGCGCTTGGAGCGCATCTGCACGAGGGCGATCTTCATCAGTACGCTCCTTAGGCGGCGAGCAATGGGTCGAGCTTGCCGGCACGCTCCAAAGCGAAAAGATCATCACAGCCGCCAACATGACTGTCGCCGATGAAAATCTGTGGGAACGTCGCCGCGCCGCCCGACTTGGCAACCATTTCCGCTTTCACGGCAGGTTTCATGGTCGCGTCATGCTCGACGAACGCCACGCCTTTCTGCTTAAGCAATGCTTTGGCGCGCGAGCAAAACCCGCACATTGCGCGGGTGTAGATTGTAACGTTGGCCATCAGGCTCTCCATAAACGGGGCGGGCCCACCTGTCCGAGCCCGGTTGAACGCCGTTATATGGTGCTGTTGCCGTCCTGCACAACGGTGGTCGAAAAGACCAGCGCATCAACCTGTTTTGGTCGCGCCACAGCGTTCTGCGATGTCAGCGTTTGCGTGAGAGCATCGAGTGTGGCTCCCGTGGTGTGTACATCGTCGATGAGCACCACATGCTTGTCGGCCAGTGCCACCTCGCCTTTACCGGTCAGCTTGAAAGCACCGCGTACATTGCGCAGTCGATCACCACGCGAAAGCGCCAATTGCTGCCGGGTGCGCTTGATGCGCCGCACACCATTGTGCACCACAGGCGCCCCGGTGATAGTGCTGATAGCGCGAGCAAGCAGCGCCGACTGATTGTAACGCCGCTGCAACTGCCGCCAGGGGTGCAAGGGCACCGGCACAAGGACAGTGTTCGGCTCGCCTAAAAGCGCGCGTCCCGCTCGGGCCATCATCGCGCCCAAGGCGTCGGCCAAATGGCGCTGGTTGGCAAATTTTAGGGCGTGCACCAGTTGCGGCGCGACACCCTCATGGGTGCATACCGCCCGCATGCGGTCAAACTCAGGCGGATTGGCCAGTGCCTCCGCCGAAACGGCGCCAGGCCCGAGATCATAAGCTAGTGGCAGGCCGAGCCGGTTGCACACCGGACCGTCGATCCAAGGCACCTGGCGCCAACACGTACCGCACAGACCACCATCCATCTGAACCAACTGACGACAAATTGGACAGCTCGGCGGGACCACAAAATCGAGCGTGTTGGTGAACGTTGCCCGTGCGGCGGCAACGGCCTGATGACCGAGCCGAGCAAGAGCGCCTGGCGCCGCGATTGGCGTGCCTTCACCGGCCGCGTGAATAGAGGGCGAAGAGGGATGCGACATCAAGGATGTGTGCGACGCAGCAGAGACTGAAGACCCGCCAATTGCCGATATGCGCTTCGTCATTTTCCCCCCAGAAATAGACCTCGCGCATGACCAAAATCGCGGCATTTGCCCACTACCTAGGCTGGATGCCGCCAAGGTCATACACCATTAGTCGTAGGGCATGAAAAGGGCCCTGTCATGCGCAGATTCCCCATTAGGGTGCACTGCAAAAAGAGCCGACTGTTGTCGGATGGACCCGCCACGTCTACATGGCTTCCAAAGCTGGGCGCGCCCGGTAGAACGAACCAAGCCCTCGCTGATACCGACCGAACGTGATCGAAAATGCCCACACCGTCTTCCTCGTCTGAGTCCGGCGCACCACTCATTTTCGACACGGACTTATTGCGCCTGCGAAAGCGCAGGGCGATGCAGGAGTCCAAAAAGACTGGCGCCCGCGATGGCGGGTTTTTGCGTGATATGGCGGCGTCTGATGTGCGCGAACGGCTTGATACCGTCGAACGTCATTTCGATCAGGCTCTCGACCTGTCAGACGACGATGGAACAACAGCCAGTCTTCTTGCCGCCAGTGAACGGGTGCAGTCGATGGCGCGGCTCGTAAGCGACCGGTCCCTCATCGCTGATGACGCGATTGATACGATGATAGGGACGCTGGATCATCTCCCAGCTGCGCGTGAAAGCCTCAACCTGGTGACGTCCGTGCTCGCTCTGCAATGGGTCAACGATCTGCCCGGTTCGCTTGTTCAGATCCGGCGCGCCTTGAAACCCGACGGCCTGTTCCTCGGCGCCCTGATCGGTGGCAACTCCTTGCACGAGCTGCGCGATGTTCTTGCCGCCGAGGAGGATGAAGCGACCGGCGGGGCCAGCCCGCGGGTCATTCCGTTTGTCGATGTGCGCGATTTTGGCAGCCTGCTTCAACGCGCGGGATTTGCCTTGCCGGTGACGGACGTCGATACGCTGACGGTGCGCTATGGCAACCTGTTTGTGTTGATGGCTGACCTGCGCGCCATGGGGGCGACCAATCCGCTTGTCCATCGCAGCCGTCGTCCCTGGACCAAGACACGCGCCGTTCGCGCCGCGCAGATCTATGCTGAGCGCCACGCCGACCCGGATGGGCGCATTCGTGCAACGTTTCAGATTCTATCGTTTTCCGGATGGGCGCCGTCGGATGTGCAGCAAAAGCCGTTGCGACCGGGTTCGGCAACCACACGGCTTGCCGATGCGTTGGGAACGGAAGAATTCCCAACAAGCGAAACCCCGAAGTCGTAAACGCGAGAATATGTTCGCGATTACCGACCGCCTAAAACAGGTTTCCGATGTCGGTGTAGACGCCGTCGGCCATGTTCGTCCCGGCCTGATCAACTGCCACCACGATCACCAATGCGATGGCCAATGCGATGATGCCGTATTCGACGGCAGTTGCGCCATCGTCATTTCTTGCAAACTCGATCAGCTTACGCATCGCATCACCCCAGACTTTCGAACCTACGACCTACCGAGCTCAGCTCAACATTCGTGCAACGATTCCACTCAAATTTTAGCTATCGGCGTTTGAGAACGGGTCTTGGCGGTTCACGCCCGGCGCTTGGTTGTTAGCCTTTCGGTCAGTTGCTGCTGCCGGTCCTTCCAGAACACGGGATTGAACCCGTAGTCTGCCTCGATTTGCGCCGCATCAAGGCACGCTTCGTGAAAAGGTTTCGGCTTGGCAAAGAAGAACCCTTGCACAACCTCGCAGCCGAGATCCGAAATGATCTGCAACTCGCGCTCGTTCTCAACGCCTTCCACGATGATGCCAAGCCCAAGCCCTTTGCCGAGCCCAATGATGCCCTGTAACAGACGCATCTTGTCCGGGTGCTGATCGCAATTGCTGATAAACGAGCGGTCGATCTTCACTTTGTCGAACGAGAGATCATTGAGATATTGCAGCGAGGAATAGCCGGTTCCGAAATCATCCAAGGCAATCTTGACGCCAAGGCTCTTCAGGGCAGCGAACAAGCGCTGGATACGCGGCATTGCTTCATCGCCAAAGACGGTCTCGGTCAATTCCACGCACAGCAGCTCCGGCGGAAATCCTGTTTCTTCCAGGGCGCTGGTGATGTCGCTCTCCACATCGCGGTGCCACAGCTGCGCAACTGACAGATTGACGGCCATTTCCAAAGGCGCTCCGCCAGCGTCTAGCCAAGCTCGACCTTGCCGACAGACATTGCGCACCATCCAGGCGCCCAGATCGGCAATCAATCGCGAGCTCTCCGCGATCGGGATAAAGGTTGAAGGTGGGATGGGACCACGGGTCGGGTGGTTCCAACGGGCCAGTGCTTCAAAGCCCTGAACCTTTCCGTCAGCAACATCGATCTGAAGCTGATAATGCGCATCCAACCCATCATCATCGATCGCTTCGCGCAGATCACGTGCGAGGCTCACACGGTCTTGCACATCCTTGTCGAGGGCCGCATGGAATAAGAGCGCTCGGTTGCGACCGGCGTTTTTGGCTTCATAGAGCGCCAGATCGGCATAGCGCATGCCCTCGTCCGGATCGCCTGTCTGCTCCGGCACCATCACCATGCCAATGCTGGTCGAAATGTGGACAGCGCCGTCGTTCAGTTTCACGGTGCCAGCAAAAGCCGAGATAATCGACGACGCCAGCGACGCAAGTTCGGCCGCTGAGCGCGTATTGGGCACAATGGCTGCGAACTCATCGCCACCAAGTCGAAAGACGGTCCCGCTTCCGGTGACCGTCATGGCAAGACGCTCAGCAACACGGCGCAGCAACTCGTCGCCAGCGGCATGGCCCAGCGAGTCATTGACCTCTTTGAAATGATCAAGGTCCAGCAACAACAACCCGGCGTTTTGACCGGTATTCGCAGCATGCTCCATCGCGGCGTTCAGCTCGCGCGCAAAGTAAGAGCGATTGCCAAGGCCAGTCAGCGGATCGTGGAAGGCCAAGGCTTCCAGGGCACGTTCCGCCTGTTTGCGCTCGGAGATGTCCTGAACCGTGCCGTAGACCTCATAGACCCGGCCCTTCGCATCGGTCCGCGCCCGCGCAATCACGTTCAAATCCATGGAACAACAGGGCGAGGTCCAAACGACATCAATGTTGTCCTCGACACATGTGCGCAGGACTTTGCGGAAGGATCGGCTTACCGCAACGCGTGACTCAGGCGCGAAAAACCCCATGGCCTGATCAAGCGGCATGGTTACATGATCAGCAGCCAGTCCAACCAACTCCAGATATTCTGGACTGAAGGTCACCATCTTTGTGCGGTGGCTGAATGACCAGGCGCCAAGGCGACCAACGCGGTGCGCATCGGCCAGTTCCTGCGCGCGCCGCGCAGCCTGCTCGCGCGCTTCGATCTCTTCGGTGATGTTGGTGCCGGTGCCACGATAACCCAAAAAGGTTCCATCGTCGCTGAAACGCGGCTTTCCATTGGCTCGCGCCCACATGACACGACCATCGTCCAGATGCAGTTGGTAAACAAAATTGGAGAACGGTTTGCGCGCTGCAATATCGGCCTTGTGGTCCTCCAATATCTCCGCATTGTCCGGCGCTCCAAAAAGATCAAACCGTGACATACCGATGTAGGCAGAAGGCGGCTTGCCTGTGAAACTCTCGATCGCCGGGCTCATCATTGTGATGATGTGATCGGCATCCACCTCCCACAGCCAGTCCGATGCTGTGTTGGCGAAATCCTCCATGGCCGCCTTCTGCTCGTCGGCCGCCTGTCGCGCTTCGATTTCAGCTGTGATGTTGGAACTGGTGCCACGGTAGCCAAGAAAATCACCAGTGTCGGAAAAGCGCGGCTTGCCACTCGCGCGCACCCACATCGTCTCGCCGTCTTCACGAAAGCTTTTGTAAACTTGGTTGGCGAAGGGCTCGTGCGCATCGAACGCGCGGCGCATCTTGGAGAAAACCGTGGCATTCTCCGGCTCACTTTCCAGCTCGAACCAGTTCACGCCGATGTAGCGATCTGGGTCCGCGCCAGTCTGATCGCCAATCGCATTGCTCATGAAGGTGAATGCGTGATTGGCGTCGGTTTCCCACATCCAATCGGAGGCAACATTGGCGAAATCCTCCATGGCTGCCTTGCGCTCTTCAGCGGCTTTCCGCGCCACAACCTCAGCTGTGATGTCGCTGCCGGTGCCGCGGTAACCGAGAAACAATCCCTCCCGGTCGTAACGGGGGACGCCGTTGATGCGGGACCAACGCAGCGATCCATCATGGGAATAGGCACAGCAGACAAAATCGCGAAACGGCCTGCGTGCTTCAACATCCTTTCGGTGCTCAACAAACCGACCCGCGTTTTCGGGAAGTTGGTCCAGATCACGAGGGTCCGTGCCGATGAAATGCTCCGGAGAAAAACCGGACTTCAGCAGGATGGCCCCGCTGATCTTTGTAAACCGATTGTCGACATCGGTCTCCCACATCCAGTCGGACGCCATATTGGCAAAGTCTTCCATGGCGGCCTTGCGCTCTTCGAGCGCGCGTTTGGCCTCGAACTCGGCGGTGATATTGCTGCCCGTGCCACGATAACCAAGAAAGGCTCCATCTTGATCGAAGCGCGGAACACCGTTGATACGTAACCAACGATCTTTGCCATCAGCTCCCTTGATCTTATAGACCAAGTCGCGGAATGGCTCGTGCGCATCGACCTGTTTGCGATGGGCTTCGAATACCGTTGCGTTCGCCGGATCGTTAGCAAAAGCGAAGCGGCTCTTGCCGACATAGTGTGACGATGGATGGCCGGTTGCGAGCTCAACCGCCTCGGTGAGCATGGTCATCCTGTGCTCTGCATCGGACTCCCACAACCAATCGGATGCCGTGCGTGCAAAATCGGCCATCGCCTCCTTGTGGGCGTCCGCGGTTTCACGTGCGACGATGAACTCGGTCGCGTCGGTCAGCGAAAAGACTGGCTGGTTTGCATCGCCGATCACCTTCAATTGGAAGGTCCGGCCAAACCGGTCCATGGAATTGGGAATTTCGCAGCTCAACGCAGTGATGCCGTCAGACGTATCCTGGATCGCGCGGATTTCTTCCATCGTCAGAGATCGGCCAAAAAGATGCGTGAGCCGGTCCATTCGCTGCAAACCAAAAACATCAACCGGGTCGGAAAGCGAAAGGAGCGCGAAATCGACAAGAATACCATCGTCGAGAATAGGTTCCAGGGTTCCGCCTAAAAACCCGATATCCCGCGAGAAATCGGCCAAGACATCGGCCACCAGTGCGACCGGACGCACGAACGCTAGAACACGCGGTTGCTTGAAACCATTGCCTGGCGGAAGGGGCAGCAGAAGCCGTTCCCAACTATGGGTGTGGTGGGTCTTGTTGGCTTTGTGGACGGCGTAGATCGGCGTCTTTTGCAACAGCGTTTCGCGGTAGCAGTAGGAAAAGAACCCCCCGACACTGGAGTCAAAGTCGGTGGTTGTTTTGCCTCGCATATCCAGACCAGAGGCCTGCGACACACGCTTACCATAGTGACGGTAGAAGAACTCGCCGCAACCGTCGGATTCGACGATGACTAGATCACCGGCGACAGAAGCCAAGGGGCCATTTTCCAGATCGGTTAGCCGCTCGATCGGCTCTTGATACCAAGCATCGACGATCGGTTTCAGATCAGGCGACCGCTGGAGATCGAGCGGAGCGATCGGCCGAAGCGTGCCCTGATTACGTCTCACCGGTTTCCCCCCACCTCAGACAACCTATGGAGGTAAGGGAATTGAGTTCACGCGAGGTTAAGCGGCTGGGTAAAATCCCGCATAGGGCTAGAGCAGGTCGATCAAAGGCGCGATCAACGGACCATCGGCTTCGGGCATCGGGTATTGCCGTAATTGGTTGGGCCGCACCCAGGCCAACTCTTGTCCCTCCTGCGCGGTCGGCGTGCCCTGCCAGCGGCGAATGACATAGAGCGGCATCAACAGGTGAAACCCGTCATAGCCATGGCTGGCAAAGGTTAGAGGCGCCAAACAGGCTGTCTGAGTTTCGACACCCAACTCCTCGCGCAGCTCGCGCAACAATGCGTCCTCGGGTCGCTCGCCGACCTCGACCTTGCCGCCGGGAAATTCCCAAAGCCCTGCCATGGCCTTGCCCTCGGGGCGCTTGGCGATCAGCACACGATGATCGGCATCCACCAGCGCGGCAGCTGCAACCAAAACGAGGTTAAGCGTCATGTGCGATAGTCGCCATTGATCGCGACATAGGCCTTGGTGAGATCGCAGGTCCAGATCGTTGCCTTGCCATCGCCAAGCCCGAGGCCCACCCGTAGCGTGATTTCGGCATGCTTCATCACCGCAGCAGCAGCCTCTTCGCTGTAGGACGCGTCACGGGCGCCTTCCACGGCAACGCGAATTTCGGTGCCACTGGCGCCAAACCAGATCGCCAGCCGGTCCCGGTCCGCCGGTTCGCCGGCCTTACCGACAGCCATAACCACCCGTCCCCAATTGGCGTCTTCGCCAGCAAAGGCCGTCTTCACCAGGGGCGAGTTGCCGATCGCGCGGGCAATGATATCAGCGCTTTTGTCAGAAACGGCGCCTTCAACCTGAACAGTGACGAACTTTGTAAGCCCCTCGCCGTCTTTCACGATGGCATGGGCAAGCTCCAACGACAGATCATCCAACGCCTCCTGCAGCGCAGAAAGCCGGGGATCGTCCGTCCGCGTGATCGGCGCGTCGGTCAACCGTTTGCCAGTGGCGAACAACAACACGGTGTCGGAAGTTGACGTGTCGCTATCGATGGTGATGCGGTTGAAGCTTCTGCCCACCGCCTG
This sequence comes from Hyphomicrobiales bacterium, assembly GCA_017642935.1. Taxonomy (NCBI): domain Bacteria; kingdom Pseudomonadati; phylum Pseudomonadota; class Alphaproteobacteria; order Hyphomicrobiales; species Hyphomicrobiales bacterium. Next base: position 878,728 of record JAEPOK010000002.1, on the reverse strand, counting down.
GCCCACCATGTCCTGCAGGACATCAGGCGCGATGGAAGCATCGGTGGCGATAAAAGAGAGCATCGTCGCCATGTCGGGCGCGATCATCCCGGCACCTTTGGATATCCCACTGATCGTGACCGTCTCGCCACCGATCACCACCTGACGCGACGCGGCCTTGGGGAAGGTGTCGGTCGTCATGATGGCGCGCGCCGCATCGACCCAGCGGTCCGGGCCGCCGTCTAGGTCCGCAACGAGTTCGGTCATCACGCCAGCGAATTTCTCCGCTGTCAGTGGCTCACCGATGACACCGGTGGAGGCAAGAAAAACTTGGTCAGCGGAGATCGTAAGCGCCTCGGCCACGATACCCGCCGAGCGCTCAACCGATTGGCGGCCTTTCATGCCAGTGAAGGCGTTGGCATTGCCGGAGTTCACCAACAGCGCCTGCGCCGCACCGCCAGAGAGCTGCGCCTTGCACCAATCGACTGGCGCTGAGGCACACGCCGATTGCGTGAAGGTGCCGGCAACGCTCGTGCCCTCATCCAACGCCATCAACAAGACGTCGGTGCGCCCCGCATATTTGATACCGGCAGCCGCCGTCGCCAGACGAACGCCCGCGACCGGCAGAACGGCTGGGTCGCCGTCCGGCGTGAACGGCGAGGGATAGTCGATCCCGCCCATACCAATCGGTCCTTGCGGCCTATTCTGGCGCTGCTGGTGGCTCCAGGCCCTCGACCTCATAGGTGATCGACGCCTCTTCACGCAGACCGCCGATGGCTTCAATGAAGGCTTGCTGCAGCAGGCCCTGCTGAATCTGCGGGGCCAATTCAGCGAAAGAGGGCGCCGCGCTCTCGCGCACATCTTCCAGGTAAATCACATGCCAGCCAAATTGGCTTTCCACCGGATCGGGCGTGTAGCCGCCAACGTCCAGCGCGAACGCAGCGTCCTCAAACACCGGCACCATGCGACCGCGGCCAAAGAACCCAAGATCGCCGCCATTGGCCGCACTCGGACCGGTAGAGCGCTCGGTGGCAAGGGTCGCAAAGTCTGCGCCGCCATCAAGCTCTTCGATCACGGCACGTGCATCCTCTTCGGTTTCCACCAGGATGTGGCGCGCCTTGCGCTCTTCTTCCGGCTCAAAACCAGCAACTGCTTCGTCATAGGCACTTTGCAACGCTTCTTCATCGACCTCTGCGGCCAGAACCTCGACCAGATAATTGGTACGCAGCGTGCGCGCCCGCTGATAGGCCAAGCGACGTTGGAACGCTTCGGAATCGGCAAGCCCTGCCTCTTCGCCGGCACCAGCGAGCAAATGCAGATCGATCAGCGCATCGACAATCACCGCGCGGCGCTGCTCATTGGGCACCCGCTGCAACTGCTCGGCAAAATCCTGGCTTGCCATCAACGCTTCGTCTTCGGTGATCTCGTAGCCATTGACGGTTGCCAGCACCGTGGACGGATCAAGCTCTTCCTGCGCGATGGCAGTGCCCGATAGCGCGCCTGACACGGCGAAGGCAGCAAACCCGGCGACGGCCAGGCGAGTGAAAAAGTGCGACATGCGGACATTCCTTGAATGGGTCATGGGGAGGGAACGCGACCCTGTCCCGTTAAATCGGGCCGGACCATGGCGATGTTTCACCACGTTGACAAGCAAAAGGGCCATTCTTATCTGTGTGGCGCTTTCTCACCCGCTGCCCTGGGCTCATCCGCCGAGCAGCAAGCTTTGCTTTTCTTGTCATCGCACCCTGCCCTTGATGTGGCCCATAAGGGTGCGCGGAGATATTTCCCGCCATGCTCGGCCTCGGTTCCATCGCGTCCAAACTGTTCGGCTCATCCAACGACCGCGTCGTCAAAGGTTTCCAAGCCCGCGTTGACGCCATCAACGCCCTCGAACCGGACATGGAAGCCCTTTCCGACGACGAACTGCGCGGCAAGACGGTGGAGTTCCGCCAGCGCCTGGCCGATGGCGAGAAGCTCGACAGCCTGTTGCCCGAAGCCTTCGCCGTCGTGCGTGAAGGCGGCAAGCGTGCGCTCGGCCAGCGCCACTACGATGTCCAGCTGATCGGCGGCATGGTGCTCCATGAGGGCAAGATCGCTGAGATGAAGACCGGTGAAGGTAAGACGCTTGTCGCGACCCTTGCCGTTTACCTCAATGCCCTTGAGGGCAAGGGCGTCCACGTTGTCACCGTGAACGATTATCTCGCCCGCCGCGATGCCGCCTGGATGGGGCAGGTTTATGGGTTCCTGGGCCTCACCACCGGCACGATTGTCCATGGCCTGACGGATGAAGAACGCCGCGCCGCCTATCGCTGCGACGTGACCTACGCCACCAACAACGAGCTCGGCTTCGATTATCTGCGCGACAACATGAAATATCGCCGCGCCGAAATGGCCCAGCGCGCGCACAACTTTGCCATCGTCGATGAGGTGGATTCAATCCTCGTTGATGAGGCGCGCACACCACTGATCATATCCGGCCCACTGGCCGACAAATCCGAGCTCTACACTGCCATCGACAAGCTGGTTCCGCAGCTCAATGAAGACGATTACGAGATCGACGAGAAGCAGCGCACCGCCAACTTCTCCGAACAGGGTTCGGAATCGCTGGAAACAATCCTTGCAGAAGCCGGCCTGATCGCCGAGGGCACCAGCCTCTACGACACCGAAAACATCCAAGTTGTTCACCACATGAACCAGGCGCTGCGCGCCCATCAGCTGTTCCAGCGCGACAAGGACTACATCGTGCGCAACGGCGAAGTGGTGATCATTGATGAGTTCACCGGCCGCATGATGCCCGGCCGCCGCTTCTCCGATGGCCTCCATCAGGCGCTGGAAGCCAAAGAAAACGTTGCCATCAATCCGGAAAACCAGACGCTCGCGTCGGTCACCTTCCAGAACTATTTCCGTCTCTACGACAAGCTTGGCGGCATGACCGGTACGGCCTCCACCGAGGCTGAGGAATTCGGCAACATTTACGGCCTGGAAGTTGTTGAAATCCCAACCAATGTTCCGGTCGCGCGTATTGATGATGATGACGAGGTCTACCGCACCTTCGACGACAAATACCGCGCCATCGTCGCCCTGATCGCCGATTGCTCGCGCCGTGGGCAGCCCATCCTTGTCGGCACGACCAGCATTGAGAAATCCGAACTGCTCTCGCAGATGCTGTCGGACAAAAAGGCCGTCATGGCTATCGCCGACAAGCTGATCGAGCAGGCTGACAACACCGACAAGGGCGAAGCCGAATTTGCCGACTATCTGCGCCGGGCCGGGGAATATCTGAAAGAAACCGCCAAAGGCGTAAAGGGCAAAAAACCCGCCATCGCCCACCAGGTTTTGAACGCCCGTTTCCACGAACAAGAAGCGCTGATTGTCGCGCAAGCCGGTGTGCCCGGCGGTGTCACCATCGCCACCAACATGGCCGGTCGTGGCACCGACATTCAGCTCGGCGGCAACGCCGATATGCGCATCGTCACCGAACTTGGCGAGATGGAAGACGGTCCAGAAAAAGAGGCCAAGGCGCAGGCCATCCGCGAAGAAGTGGCAGACCTGAAACAAAAAGCGCTGGACGCAGGCGGGCTTTACGTCGTCGGCACCGAGCGCCACGAAAGTCGGCGCATCGACAACCAGTTGCGCGGCCGCTCAGGCCGTCAAGGCGACCCCGGCCACTCGAAATTCTTCCTGTCCCTGCAAGATGATTTGATGCGCATCTTCGGGTCCGACCGGATGGATGGCATGCTGCAAAAGCTTGGCCTGAAAGAAGGCGAAGCGATCATCCACAACTGGATCAACAAGGCGCTTGAGAAAGCCCAGCAGAAGGTCGAGGCGCGCAACTTCGACATTCGTAAAAACCTGCTGAAATATGATGACGTCATGAACGATCAGCGCCGCGTGGTCTTCGATCAACGCCTTGAGCTGATGGAAGAGGACGATCTGGCCGAACCGGTCAAGGACATGCGCCACGACGTCATCGAAGACATGGTTGCCGCTCACATTCCGGAAAAAGCCTATCCTGAACAATGGGATACCGAAGGTTTGCAAGAGCAAGTGAAGGCCGTGCTCAACCTCGATCTGCCGGTTGTCGACTGGGCCGACGAGGAAGGCATTGCCGAAGACGATGTGATGGAACGCCTGAAGCGCGCTGCCGATGAGGCTTATGCCTCTCGCGTTGCCCGTTTCGGGCCCGATGTCATGCGTCAGGTCGAGCGCGCGGTTCTACTTCAAACACTCGATGGTCTCTGGCGCGAACATTTGGCAACGCTGGACAATCTGCGTTCGGTGGTCGGTTTCCGCGGCTACGGCCAGCGCGACCCGCTGCAGGAATACCGCACAGAAGCCTTCCAACTGTTCGAGGCGCTGCTCGCAAACTTGCGCGAAACGGTCACCAAGCATCTGATGGTCGTTGAGGTGCGCACCGAGGCCCCGCCGCAATTGCCACGAGAAGGCGCCTTGCCAGGCGAAGGCCACCACGCCAACCCGCAAACCGGCGAAGATGAGATGGCTGCCCCGGCCATGTCCCCCGCTATGGCCAAGGCCGCTGCCGGTATGGCATCACTGCGCGGCGAAGCGGTGCCCGCCCAAGTGGCGCCAGAAGCGCGCGATCCAGAGCGTCCGGAAACCTGGGGCAAGGTCGGCCGCAACGAGCCCTGCCCGTGCGGCTCAGGCAAAAAGTACAAGCACTGCCACGGCGCCGTGTAGGTGAAGGTCAGCGCCCGCCGATAAGCGCCCGCATGGCCCAAACACCAGCCACCGGTCCAAGCGCCATCACCACCAGCACCGGCTGCCATCCCCAAAGGTCAGCGAGCACCGGTGTGACCTGCACGGTCACCATGGTGAGCGCGAACCCAAGGGCTGTTTGAAAGGTCAGTAGGCTGCCGGTTTGATCGGCTGGCGCATGATCGGCCACCAAGGCCGAGAGCTGTGGTGAATCCGGGATCACGCTCGCGCCCCACAACAAAAGCACGGGTAAAACCAGCCAGAGCGGTCCGCTAAATGTGAGCGCCGCCAGCAGCGCCGAGCCGCCGCTCACCACCATCGCACCGGCAGCGACCTGGGCTTTGCCCATCCGATCGGCAAGCCAACCGGTCGGCACGCAGACAACCGCACCAAGCGCGATCACCAGAAACGCGGTGAGTGTTGCCAAGCGCAGCGCTTCATCCTGCGGCATCACCAACGCGAAGGACGCCGCCGCGATAAGCCCGATCCAGGCCCACATGGCGTAAAGCTCCCACATGTGACCGAGATAACCGAGGATCGCCAGGCGCACGCCCTTGTTCGTCCAGGCCGTGCCGATCGCCTTGGGGTTGAACGCTGCAGCCGTCACGTGATGCGGGCCAAGCTTGGCGCCCAAAGCCAACAATCCGCCAACGATCGCAAGTACGGAGGCCAGCATCACCGTGGTGCGCCAGTCGGCTCCGCCTGTGAGGGCCAGAAAATGTGGTGAGGCCGAGCCAAGTGCAACAGCCCCAACCAAAGCGCCGACCAGCAGCCCACGGTCCGTCGAGCCCCAGCCAACAGCGATCTTCATGCCCACTGGATAGACCCCTGCTAGCAAGGCTCCGGTGGCAACGCGCAACAGCACGGCGCCCAGCGTGTCAGGCGGCACCACTAGCAGGGCGGCATTGGCAAGACCGGCCAACACCGCGCAGCCAGCAAACACAAAACGGGGATCAAGGCGATCCGGCAGACCGGAAATCGCCAAAGCCAACGCGCCAAGCACGAACCCGCCCTGAACGGCGCTGGAAAGCGCTGCCTGCTGGCCTGCAGACATCGGGAACTCCGCCACCATACCTGGCAACACGGCCGCCGACACGAACCAGAGGCTCATGCCGCACACTTCGGCAATCATCAGGAGGAGGATCGAACGCGTTTTCACGTCCCTGCCCTAGCGCGCGTCAGGCGCCTGAGCAATTGGCCTCTCGGCACGATGTCGTGTGGTCAAAGTGAGGCGTAAAACCCGCGCATCGCCGCCTCGAAGGCGTCGGGAACCTGAACAGGTGCCAAGTGACCCGCATTGTCCAGCATGGCCAGTTGCGCGCCTAGGATTGCATCAGCAAGGGCCTTGGGGTGCTCCGGCGGGAACGACAAATCACGGTCCGCACCGATAACCAGCGTCGGCGTCGAAACAGCGCCCAAGCGGTCGAGCACATCATGGCCCTTCACCGCCAGACCACAGGACACGGCGCCGGCCACTGACGTTCCGGCGATCATGCGCGCCACCGGGTCAAGATCGGCGGGGCCAAACCCGTCCATTACGCCATCGCCGTACCAACGCTCGATGCTTTCCTGGATCTGCGCCCAAAGGCCCTTGGTGGTGATCTTTTCAAGTCGGCCATCCCAGAGCGCAACGGCTTCAGACGGCAACCGCCCGGTTGTGCAGGCCAGAACAAGCGATTGAAGCCTGTCGCCATGGGAGAGACCGAGATGCTGACCGATCATGCCGCCAATGGACAGCCCACAGACATGGGCGTATTCAACGCCGGCAGCGTCGAGCACGGCCACGATGCTCTTTGCCAAAAAACCCATGTCGGAAGCGTTGTCATTGGGCTCCGACTGGCCGTGGCCAGGCAGATCAAGCGCCAGGCACCGATAGTCCGGCGCAAAACGGGCGATCATCCCATCCCAAAGCGTCAAATTGCAGGTATAAGCGTGCACGAAGAGAAGCGCCGGTTGGCCGTCCGCACCACCGGTATCGGTGTAATGGACGCGCCGACCGTCAAGCGTGGCAAAAGGCATGGAAATTCCTTGAAGAAGGCCGATCAGTTGCCTGAGAAGAGGCCATCAAACAGATTACCGGCCCGCGACATGAACGAGTTTTCAGCAGGCGCCGCCTCAGCAGCCGCAACTTCTACGCCCGGTGGCGGTGTCGGCGCAGGTGTTGCCGCGGCTCCAGGAGCGGTCGTCGTTTCAACCAGCGGCGGCGGCGGCGTTGGTGCGGCCGGCGCGGCAGCAACTGTCTCGGTGCCCAGCGGCGCGATGGGTGGTGGTGCGACAGGCTGCGGTGTTGTTGCGACCAAAACCTGATTGGCCGCAACTGGCGGCTCACCAACCGCAGGCGCGATCACCCCATTGGGGTGATACTCTGCCAAAGCCACTTCGAACGCCGCGCGATGTTCCGCCTGCGCGGCCTGAAACGATGAGGCGATGGGTTCAGGCATCTGGTAGTCCGGGCATTGCTCAGCGGCAGAGAACTGCTCGGCGGCAACGGCATTAAAGATGTAGCGCCGGTCGCACACATCGACCTGTGGAGGAAGCTGCGTTACTTCAAAATGCTGATAGCCTTCCTGCAGCATTTCCCAGAAGGCAAAGTGCTGATGGCCAGCATGGCGGGCCATGTTCTCCGGCGTCATGCGGAACGGGAAGGCGTGAACATGGAACGCGCGCTGTCCGCCTTCGAACGCTTCGCGCGCCAGGGCGTAAATCTCGGCGATCTGATCGTCGGTCATCGCGTAGCAACCTGCCGAGGAGCAGGCGCCATGCACCATCAGGTGCGAACCGGTGCGGCCATGCGAGCGGTCATAGGCGTTGGGAAAGCCGAGATTGAACGACAGATAAAAAGAGGAATTGGGATTCATCTGCGCCGGCGTGATCGTATAGAACCCCTCCGGCGCCTGGCGATCCCCCTCCTGGAATTTCGGGCCAAGCTCACCTGACCAGGTGCAAATCTCGTAGGTTTCCAGAAGCATATACCGACCACTCGGGCCTCGCTTCCAAACTTCAAGATCGCCCTCTTCCTTGAAGATGCGCATGAAGATCGGGTCGCCCTCGCTCATGGCAAGGCGTTCCATCTTCAGCTGCAATGAGGCAGGTAGCGGCCGCAAATGTTTGGCGCCGTACTCAGACTGGCAGGCGGCCAAAACGGGTGCGGCGCTGGCAAGCAGCAAGCCTTTGACCACGGTACGGCGGTTCAACGCAAATTTCTGGGAAACAGGCGACATCGTACGCAATACCTTCACGACGCAAAACAAACAGACGGTACACTCACCATACAATTTGCCCTTTTGAGCTTACGAAAGGTTTACCAAACCTAGCACCGCCGGCCCTGGGAAGGAAGGCGAGGGCATGAGGCCTCACGCAATCGTCATCACGTCAGATTGCGCCACCTTACGCGCGATTATGGCGTCAGAATGGCTTGTGGCGAGCTGACCCAATCATGGGTCGGGTCGGCTAAACGCCGAGCGTGCGGCCGATCGCCAAAAACTTGTCCTGACGGTTAGCCCGCCAGTCCGTGTCGGGCGCCTGATCGAAGCTCGCAAAGCTTGCTTCCAACTGCGTGCGCACATTCGCGATCGCCTGGGCCGGATCGCGGTGAGCACCACCAAGCGGCTCCTCGATCACCCCATCGACCACTTTCAGCTGCGTAAGATCCTCAGCCGTGACCTTCAGGGCCGAAGCCGCATCAGGCGCGCGCGCTGAATCGCGCCAAAGAATGCTGGCCGCGCCTTCCGGCGAAATGACCGAGTAAATCGCATGCTCCAGCATAAAAACAGTGTTGGCGGTGGCCAGGGCAATCGCACCACCCGATCCGCCCTCGCCGATGATCACGCTGACCGTAGGCACTTTGACACTGAGGCACTGCTCGGTGGAGCGAGCAATCGCCTCGGCCTGGCCGCGTTCCTCCGCGCCAATGCCTGGATAAGCACCTGCGGTGTCGACAAAGGTGATGATCGGCAGATTAAACCGGTCGGCAAGTTTCATCGCACGCACCGCTTTGCGATAGCCTTCCGGGCGCGCCATGCCGAAATTGTGTTTTAGGCGCGAGGCGGTATCGTCGCCCTTTTCGTGCCCGATCACCATCACCGCGCGACCATCGAAACGCGCCATCCCCATCTGGATCGCATGATCATCGGCATAGGCGCGGTCGCCCGCCAGCGGCGTAAAATCAGTGAAAAGCGCCTGCGCATAGGCCTTGAAGTGCGGCCGGTCAGGATGTCGCGCAATCTGCGTTTTCTGCCAGGGCGTCAGCTTGGTGTAGAGGTCGGTGAGTGCCTTTTGGGCCTTGGCTTCCAGCCGGGCGATCTCGTCGGCAACATCGACGGCGGCATCTTCGGCCTGCAAAGCCTTCAACTCGGCCACCTTGCCTTCTAGGTCGGCAACCGGCTTTTCAAAATCGAGATAGGTGTGCATCACGCCTCAAAACTGGCTGGCAAAGGGACAATCAAACCCCGCCAAAACGTGGCCGGACTTGAAGTCTCTTCGGCCTTGGAAGTCAAGGGATTGCACCTGTTGCAATCGCGATAGGCTTAAGAGGCGTCACTGAGCGGATGGCAACTGGTCACCAGCCCGTGCAGCCGTTCGTCCAGCACATGGGTATAGATTTGCGTGGTGGCAATATCCTTGTGACCAAGCAACGACTGAACCGTGCGCAAATCCGCGCCATGGGCGAGCAAATGGCTGGCAAATGCATGCCGCAAGACATGCGGTGAAAGCTGCTTGGGCGAGAGACCAGCCGCCGCGCCCAACGTTTTGAGATCGCGGGCAAAAGCCTGGCGCGTCAGATGACCGTCCGCACTGTCAGCCGGGAAGAGAAATGCCGAGCGAACCTGACGCTTGTCGGCATCGAGCGCCTCTAGATAGGCCGTCATTGCGCTTCGCGCGATGGGTGTCAGAGGCACAAGGCGTTCACGTCCACCTTTACCGCGCACCACAAACGCTTCGCCGCCGCTGGCCACTGAGCGCGGCAGGCTGACAAGCTCAGAAACGCGTAAACCCGTTGCATAGAGCAGTTCCAACAACGCCCGCATGCGCAACGCTTTCAGCCGTTTGGAGGGTGTGAGGTCCGTTTGCTCACACACCCGCTTAGCCTCATTGAGCAGACGATCGACGGCGTCCTCGTTCATCACCTTTGGCAGCGGCTTGGGCTTTTTCGGCCCACGCAACGGCTCGCATGGATCATCGGAACGCATGCCTTCTGCGTAGAGAAACTGAAAATACTGCTTCAGTGCCGACAATCGACGCGCGGCGGTCGAGGCTTTGGCGCCATGGGCTTCCAGCCGCGCCAGATAGGCCCGCACATCATCGGTTTTCGCGGCATTCAAGTCACCGGACAGATCATCGGCAAAGTCGGTTAGGTCGCGCCGATAGGCATCCAACGTGTTAGGCGAGGCGTTACGCTCAACCGCCAACATGTCCAGAAACAATCCGATATCGCCAGCGCTGCCCATGGCCAAATTACTCCGCAAACCGTTCCGGCGAGATACGCACAGACACCGGCTCGGGCGTTGGTTCGATATAGGTCGCCAGCGCATAAATCACGCCAGCGAAAATCGCGCCAAGGATGGCAAGCCGAGTCAAAAAGCGAAAAGTGGTGGGCATCGAACCTTGCTGGCCGACGGGCGGCCCTATCGCGTCACATCTCAGGTGCGTTAAGCGCTGGAAACCTTTTGCGCGCAATCGCCTTTTCACTCTGGCGGAAAACGCTTAAGCAAATCTACATGACGTCACACGCTTCTTCAAATGCCGCCGCCCTTGTGGACGAGCCCGCGCCGCCACGCGCCAATGCTGCAGATATCGCGCGCATTCGCGATGGGTTAGGCGCGCGCGCCATCGTGATTATCGGAATGATGGGCGCGGGAAAATCATCCATTGGCCGCCGGCTCGCGCAAGCGTTGCACATCGAGTTTGTCGATTCCGATGACGAAATCGAAAAAGCGGCCAACCTGACCATTCCCGAGATTTTCGAAACCTATGGCGAGGCGCATTTTCGCGATGGCGAACGCAAGGTCATTGCCCGTCTGCTTTCCGATGGACCCAAAGTGATCGCGGTCGGCGGCGGTGCGTTCGAAAATCCGCAAACCCGTGAAGACATTGCCGAGCGCGGCCTGTCGATCTGGCTAAAGGCAGATTTCGAGACCCTGATGGCGCGCGTGCGCCGCCGCTCGCACCGGCCACTGCTGCGCAATCCTGATCCGGAAGGCACAATGACGCGGCTTCTCGAAGCCCGGTCTCCGAACTACGCTCTGGCCGATCTCACGGTGCCGTCACGCGATGGAGCCCACGGCGATGTTGTTCAAGCCTGTTTGCGCGCGCTGGGCGACTTTCTTACCGCCGATCCCAAAGCTGACAGTGAACCGGCGTGACCAAACCCTTGTGAGCACCAACTCGTGAGCACACCGCTTAAGACAGTCCGCGTTGAACTCGGCGAACGCGGCTACGACATCCTCATCGGCAAAGGAGCGTTGAATGAGGCTGGCGAACGCATCGCGGCGCTGGTCCCAGGCGCCCGCGCCGTGATCATCACCGATGGTCGTGTTGCACGCCTGCATCTCGACGCGCTTGAAGCAAGTCTCAATGCAGCTGGCATCGACAGCTTTGCGGCCATTGTTCCTCCCGGCGAAACGTCCAAAAGCTGGCATGGCGTGCAGACCGTGACCGATGCCATTCTGGGTGGGCGCTTGGAACGCGGCGACTTGGTCATTGCCTTAGGTGGCGGCGTTATCGGCGATCTTGCAGGCTTTGCCGCAGCCATCGCGCGCCGTGGCATGCGCTTTGTCCAGGTGCCGACCACCTTGCTAGCGCAGGTCGATAGCTCGGTTGGCGGTAAAACCGGCATCAATACCGAACACGGCAAGAACCTGGTTGGCGCTTTTCATCAGCCGATCCTTGTACTCGCCGATACCGATACGCTCGATACGCTGCCCGACCGTGAAATGAAGGCCGGCTATGCCGAGGTCGTGAAATATGGCCTTATCGACGACCGCGACTTTTTTGAGTGGCTGGAAGGCAAGGCTGCCGATTTGCTGGCGGGCGACGATGCCTTGCGCAGCGAAGCCATTGCCCGCTCTTGCGCGGCCAAAGCCCGTGTTGTCGCGCAGGATGAGCGCGAAGGCGGGCGCCGGGCTCTGCTCAATCTTGGCCACACGTTTGGCCACGCCCTGGAAGTGCTCTGCGGCTACGATCCGGCCAAACTTGTGCACGGCGAAGGCGTTGCCATCGGCATGGTGCTCGCCCACCGGTTCTCCCATCATCTTGGCCATTGCCCCGGCCAGGATGTGCAGCGCGTTGTCGCCCACCTTGAAGCGGTTGGCCTGCCGACCGATATCGACGCCATCGAAGGGTTTCGCCCAACGCTGGATCAACTGGTCGATGCGATGAAGCAGGACAAGAAAGTCTCACGCGGCGCCCTGACCTTCATCTTAACGCGCGGTATCGGTCAAAGCTTCATCGCCAAGGACGTGCCCGAAAACCAGTTGCGCGATTTTCTCTCAACCACCCTCACCCTGTCGTAGGTTCTAAGATCCTCTGATGATCACCACCGAAATTTGGCTCACTGGCCTCGCGGTCCTCGGCCTTTTGGTTCTTTCCGCCTTTTTCTCCGGCTCCGAAACGGCGCTGACGGCGGTGTCGCGCGCGCGCATGATGCAGCGCGAGAAGGCAGGCAACAAACGCGCCGGCCTCGTCGGCAAGCTGACCGAAGCGCGCGAACGGCTGATCGGCGCGCTGCTGCTCGGCAACAATCTGGTCAACATCTTCGCCTCCGCGCTGACCACGGTGTTGTTCACCGGGCTGTTTGGCGACAGCGGCGTTGCCTACGCGACCCTGGCGATGACGGCCCTGGTGCTGGTGTTTGCCGAGGTCCTGCCGAAGACGCTCGCCATCTCCAACACCGACAAGTTTGCGATGATCGTCGCGCCGATCGTGCGTGTGGTGGTGTTTCTGTTTGCGCCGATCACAGCAGCGGTCCAGTGGTTCATTCGCAGCTTGTTGAAGATTTTCGGCATCGATGTGGAGAACATGGACGTGCTTTCGGCCCATGAAGAAATCCGTGGCCAGCTCGACTATCTTCATCAGGAAGGCGCTGTGGTCAAAGACGACCGCTATCGGCTCGGCGGCGTGCTCGATCTACACGATCTGGAAGTTTCAGACGTGATGATCCACCGCACGAAAATGCAGTCGATCGACATCGATCTGCCCAATGAAGAGATCGTCGATGAAATACTGAAAAGTCCCTACACACGCATCCCTCTATGGAAAGAGCGCTCCGACAACATCATCGGCGTGATCCATGCCAAGGATGTGCTGCGCGCGCTGCGGGCCAAGGGCGATCCGGCCGAAGTCGATGTGACCGAGATCGCGCAGACACCCTGGTTCGTGCCCGACACCAACACGCTGCAAGCCCAGCTCAACGCGTTTTTGAAACGCAAAGCCCACATCGCGCTGGTGGTTGATGAGTATGGCGAGGTGCAGGGCCTCATCACTCTGGAAGACATTCTTGAAGAGATCGTCGGCGACATCACCGATGAGCACGACGTGTCCGCTGAAGGCGTGCGCCCCATGCCCGACGGATCGGTGGTTGTCGATGGCGGCGTGCCGATTCGTGACCTGAACCGCGTGATGGACTGGAACCTGCCCGATGATGAGGCGACGACCATCGCCGGGCTGGTCATCCATGAGGCGCGGCTGATCCCTGAACGCGGCCAGGCTTTCACCTTCCATGGTTTTCGTTTCAACGTCCTCCGCCGTCAGGGCAACAGGGTGACGAGCCTAAAAATTGCGCCGCTGACCGTGAACCCAAGGCCTGGACTTTAGGTTCCGCGTCGTCCCGGCCGTTAGACGGGATCTGAGTCGCCTTGGGCGGCAGCAAGTTCTAGATCGACTTGGCCATCCGGCATGACAGCGCCGCCGCTTCAATCCACCAATGTGAACTGCGCAAGCATCGTTTCAGTCTCGCGCCCAGCTTGATTGTAGTCATTGGTGACTTCGACATTGATTTGATGACCTGTCAGCTCAAGGCGCATGAACCGCGTTGCCGTGAAGGTGAAGAACACTGCGCGCAGCGATGGCCCTTCGGCTTCGGCTTCCTCGGCAAAACTCCAGGTGCAGAGCGCGCGCCCGCAGCGCGTTTCAGCCTTCACCCGCACGCCGCTGACGACATCATCGATACAGCGCAGGTCGACCGTGATACGCGCCAGCTCATTTTGCGCCGGACGCCGCGCCTCCCAAATTGTTTGGCCCTGGTAGCGACACCAGTCGGGCGCCGGCGCGGTCAACGATGTCTGGGCAAGCGACGGCGCTGAGTGCGTGAGCAGTGAGAGACAAAGCACCAAAATGATCCGCATCTCGCCTTACTCCTGCACCCGCGCCCTCGGATGGGCTTGGGCGTAGCTGGCAAGCAGGGCCGAGCTGTCAACGCGGGTGTAAACCTGCGTCGTCGACAGGCTGGCATGGCCCAGCAGGTCCTGGATCGTGCGCAGATCACCGCCGGCCGCCAGCAAGTGCGTGGCAAAGGCATGGCGCAGCGCGTGTGGCGTCGCAGTCGAGGGCAGTCCTAGCCGCCCCCGCGCGGCCTCGGTAACACGGCGCACGATCCGCTGGTCGAGCGGGCCACCGCGCGCGCCACGAAAAAAAGCTTCATCGGTTTCCAGAGAATAAGGCACCATGCGCGCATAGGCATCGCAGGCCTCGCCAATCATCGGCAACACCGGCACGATCCGCGTCTTGCCGCCCTTACCGGTGATACGCAGCGAGCGCGTGTTGTGTGTCGCAGAGGGTGCCTCGCCTTTGGTGATCGACAGTGCCTCGGAAACGCGAAGCCCCGCGCCGTACATCAGCGCAAAGACAGCTGCATTGCGTGCAACGATCCAAGGTTCTGCTTCCAAATCATCGGCCTTGCCACGCGCCATCTTCAACGCGGCATCGGCATCAACAGGCCGCGGTAAACGATCGGGCAATTTAGGGGTTTTGACGGCGCGTGCCGGCGCAGCTTCGGCCAATCCCTCGCGCTCCAAAAATGTCAGATAAGACCGGATCGCCGCCAGATTGCGCGCCCGCGTCCGCGGGCTGGCTCCAGCTTCCACACGCCGCGCCAAAAATCGCCGGATCATGGCCGGGCGCAAATTGGCAAGCGCCATCATCAGATCGTCCGACACATCATCGAGGAAGGTCAAAAACGCCTGCACATCGGTGGCGTAGGCGTGAAGCGTCGCCTCGGCCAAACGCCGCTCGGACCGCAAATGCGTCTGCCAATCGGCAAACCGGCTGGCAGGTGGGGGCGCGACCGAGGGTACGGCCACAAGATCCGCTTCATCTGTCATGGCCCGATCATACCACATCGCGCGTTAGCGGCTTGTTAATCACTTGACGTTGCGGCGCGCGGGCATTCGCCTCGGACTCAAGAGTAATTCCTGCCATGCTGTTGACATATCGTTGTCCCACGGTAGTTTCCGGCTTCTCCATCGGAGTTTTGCCACCCTATGCGCGAGACGCGCTGAAGTCTCGCACGCTTAAGTATTCTTTACTTTTGTTCTTACGAGACTTTGGGGCAACGCCGATGGACTGACAAATCAGGGAGAATATTTTGTCTATCAAGAATGTATTCTTGGGAGCGGGCGTCGCTCTTGTTGCCACGACCGGTGCCGCCGCGCTCGCACCATCACAAGCACACGCCTGCGACCTCGACCGC
Source organism: Hyphomicrobiales bacterium (assembly GCA_017642935.1). Taxonomy (NCBI): domain Bacteria; kingdom Pseudomonadati; phylum Pseudomonadota; class Alphaproteobacteria; order Hyphomicrobiales; species Hyphomicrobiales bacterium. The sequence continues at coordinate 863,349 of JAEPOK010000002.1, read as the reverse complement.
GATATCGTCTTCGGCGATCTCGATTGGGCCTCCGCCCAGTTCCACAATCGGGTTGCCCAGTTCATCCTGGAAGAAGGCTTTGGCTGCTCAACCGACGTGATTCCGGGTTCCACGCTGCCGATCTACAACGGCATGGCGCGCGGCGATGTCGATATCACCATGGAAATCTGGGTGCCGAACGTCCAGGAATGGTGGGATGAGGAAACCGGCAAGGGCACCGTCGAAGCCGTTGGCCTGGCCTATCCCGACGCTGTTCAGGGCTGGTTTGTGCCGCGTTATCTTGTCGAAGGCGACGACGCACCGGCCGCCGGCCTGACATCGGTCAGCCAGTTGGGCGAGTATGCCGAAGTCTTCCAGGATCCTGAAGACCCCGATATGGGCCGCTTCTACAACTGCATTGCCGGTTGGGGTTGCGAAGACGCCAACACCCGCAAACTGTCGGCCTATGGGTTGGATGAAACCTTCACCAATTTCCGTCCTGGCACCGGCGGCGCACTGGCTGCGGCCATCGAGTCCTCGATCCTGCGCGAACAGCCGATTGTCTTCTACTACTGGGGCCCGACCTGGGTCATGGGTAAGATCGGCGATGACGTGATCCAACTGGAAGAGCCGGCCTACGACGCTGACACTTGGGCTGAAATGATGGCGGCTGATCCGGCGGATTCCGCTGAGGTTGCAACCGCCTACCCGGTGATCCCGGTGGAAATTGGCGTCAACTCAGAGTTCGCCACCGAAGCGCCTGAAATCATCACCTTCCTGGGAGAGTACGGCATGACCGGCGCCGACGTGTCTTCCGCCCTGCTTTTCATGCAGGAAAACGATGTGGAAGCCGATGAGGCCGCTGAAGAGTTCCTGCGTACCCGCGAAGATCTCTGGACAGCTTGGGTCAGCGCTGATGTTGCTGACCGGGTCCGTGGCGCACTGGCCGACATGTAAGCAGTCGTCGCCTGTGACGAACGCGCAGGCACATGCCAACACAGACACAAAAAACGCCGGGGTTCGTCCCCGGCGTTTTCTTTTCTGGCATCTCGATTACTGGCTTGGATCAAGCCTTGTAGCGGCCGAATTGTCGTACCGGCGCTTTTCGTCGCGGGTCATCATCGCTCTGGCGATGAGATAGGCGATGGGCACCGCGACCAAAAAGCTTAGCGCGATCCCGGCAAAGAGGGGAAGTGCGCCACTGTCGAACTGGAAGATGGGTGTTGCGAAAATCGGCTCACCAATGGCAATCACCGCCACCCAGAGCACGCCGAAGGTGACGGCGGCGACCGGCAGAAACGCCAAGGCCGCCATCGACCAAACTGTTTTCGTTTTCTCTTGCATCTAAGCCTCCATTGCAGAGTGCGATGAAGAGAAAACGCCGTGTCTGGCGGCCGGTTCCCGAACGACCGACCGAGATCTGCTTAGAGTTCTCGAATGTCCACGAAATGTCCGTGGATCGCAGCCGCCGCAGCCATGGCCGGCGAAACGAGGTGCGTGCGGCCCTTAAAGCCCTGACGACCCTCAAAGTTACGGTTGGACGTCGAAGCGCAGCGCTCTTCCGGCGACAGTTTATCAGCGTTCATCGCCAGACACATGGAGCAACCTGGTTCGCGCCAGTCGAACCCAGCGTCGACGAAGATCTTGTCGAGTCCCTCCTGCTCGGCTTGCTGCTTCACAAGGCCAGACCCTGGCACGATCATCGCCGACAGTGTGTCGGAGACCTTGCGATCCTTCACGACTTTGGCGACTTCGCGCAGATCCTCGATCCGGCCATTGGTGCAGGAGCCAATGAACACACGATCAAGCTTGATGTCGGTCATCTTGGTGCCAGCCTCAAGGCCCATATAGGCCAGCGCGCGCTCTTTGGAGGCACGGGTGTTGGGGTCTTCGATCTTGGCAGGATCAGGCACAGCGCCGGTAACCGAAACAACATCTTCCGGGCTGGTGCCCCACGTGACGATCGGCGGCAAATTGGCGGCATCAAGCACCACTTCCCGGTCGAAATGCGCGCCTTCGTCGCTCGGCAGCGTTTCCCAATAGGCCTTGGCCATGTCCCAGGCGGTGCCCTTGGGCGCACGCGGGCGGCCTTCAATGTAGGCGTAAGTCTTCTCGTCTGGCGCGATTAGACCAGCGCGTGCGCCGCCCTCGATCGACATGTTGCAGACGGTCATCCGCCCTTCCATGGACAGCGCCTGGATGGCTTCGCCGGCATATTCGATCACCGATCCGGTACCGCCAGCCGTGCCGATCTCGCCGATGATGGCCAAGATGATGTCCTTGGCGGTCACGCCTTCAGGCAGCGCACCGTTGACGGTGACGCGCATGTTTTTTGCTTTTTTCTGGATCAGCGTCTGGGTCGCCAGAACATGCTCGACCTCCGACGTCCCGATGCCATGGGCGAGCGCCCCGAACGCGCCATGGGTGGAGGTGTGGCTGTCGCCGCACACAATGGTCATGCCGGGCAGCGTAAAGCCCTGCTCCGGCCCGACAATGTGGACGATACCCTGGCGGATATCGACCTCATTATAATAGTCGATGCCGAACTCAGCGGCGTTCTTGGCCAGCGTATCGACTTGCAATGCGCTTTCCGGATCATCGATACCCTTGGAGCGGTCGGTGGTCGGCACGTTGTGGTCCACCACGGCGAGCGTGCGCTGCGGGGCGCGGACCTTGCGGTTCGTCATGCGCAGGCCTTCAAAGGCCTGCGGGCTGGTCACTTCGTGCACAAGATGCCGGTCAATGTAGAGCAGCCCAGTTCCATCATCCTGCATGTGAACCAGATGATCGTCCCAGATCTTGTCGTACATCGTGCGGGGAAGGGTCGTCTGCTTGCCCGAAGCGTCGGCCATGATGAAATCCTGCGGTTTGGAAGAGTTTCTGGCGTCTCAGATAGCCGCTCCGCTTCGCTGTTGCAACGCCTGGCGAAACGGGACGCATCGCCGTCCGCGACGCTAGCGTTCAGCCGATCCTACCGCGGGCACCATGCCGCGCCCCGCCATACATTAGCAATTGATTATGATCAGCCCCGACGCGCTGCCACTTGCTAGGCCAAATTTCCACGCGACAAAAGGAGAGGCGCTCATCATGGCGACACACCGCACCCCACATCCGCACACATTCCAAGCAGCGAGTCTCGCCTTGCTTCTGGGACTTTCCGCCGGTGCCGGCATCCAATCAGCGCATGCGCAAAGCGCCCATTTCGACCCGACCTATGGTTACATCAGCGTGGCGCGCGGGTTCGGCAGCCAGAGTTTCTCCTTGCAGGCCGGCGGTCAAATCAGGGCGTCAGATGTCGGTAGCAATTGCTCCGGCTACATCGCCAATGCTCCCGACTACACCATCGATTTCCAAGGCGCTGGTCGGGTGCCGCTGGATATCAGCGTCAACTCCAGCACCGACACCACGCTGGTGGTGATGGGCCCAGACGGATCGGTTTATTGCAACGATGACAGTGATGGTCTCAACCCCGCGCTCAGCATCGGCCATCCTAGAGCCGGCAATTATGCGGTTTGGGTCGGCACCTATTCCGATGGCGATACCTATCCCGACGCGACGCTCATCGTCTCGGCGCGTTCGGGCGGTGTTCGTCAACCAGTTGGATTCAACGCCCAGGCCGCCCCAACCTACGGCATCATCGAGGTCGCACGCGGGTTTGGCAGCCAGCACTTCGATCTCCAGGCCGGCGGCACGATCAGCGCCAACGCGATCAACAACAATTGTTCCGGCTACATTGCCGATGCACCTGATTACACCATCGACTTCCAAGGTTTGGGTCGTGTGCCGCTCGATCTTGCCGTGCAATCAAGCACCGACACCACGCTGGTTGTGGTTGGACCGGACGGTGACATCTATTGCAACGACGACAGCAACGATCTTAATCCCGCGCTGAGCATCGCCAGCCCACGCGCTGGAGCCTATACAGTGTGGGTCGGTACTTTTTCGCGAACCGACACCTACCCCAACGCAACGTTGACGATCACCGCTGGCCCAGGCGGCGGACGGCCAACACCACGCCCGCCGGTCGCTTTCAACGCCCAGGCCGAACCCACTTATGGTTACATCACCGCCCAGCGTGGATTTGGAACGCAAGACTTTGATCTGCTCGCTGGCGGCGCCCTGCGCGCATCCTCGGTCAACGGCAATTGTTCCGGCTGGATCGCCGATGTGCCGGACTACACCGTCGACTTCCAAGGCTTGGGCCGCGTGCCTTTGGAGGTGCGTGTCCAGTCGCACATTGACACGACCCTGGTCGTGGTCGCGCCCGATGGTGCTGTTTACTGCAACGACGATGCCAACGGCCTCAACCCGGCGATCAGCATCCAAGGCCCTATGGCCGGCGATTACGCGGTTTGGGTCGGCACCTACTCCGAAACCAGCGATTATCCCAATGCAACGCTCACCGTCGCCGCTGGGCCCGGCGGTGGTCGTCCGGTACTGGTGAAATAGCGGCCTTTCGAACCGGCGCTGACCGCTTCCCTTTAAGCCGTTCAGCGTCGGTTCAGGCGTGCTGCCTCTACTGTGCTTGCGTTAGTGTGATGTCTGTCACGGCGCAGATGCATCGCTCTGTTAACTGAGGTTTGCCCCGCTCTTTGCGCATGGTCACCACTCGGTGGACAAGCGGCCAAAGCGAGGCGTAACCTCGCGCGCGTCGAAACGACCGGGCAAACACCAAGGGCAGCCTTTCGCCGCTGCTTGCAAACCAACAAGGGGATCCCGCACGCATGGCTTTCCAAAGCTCCACAAAACCCGCCATCAAACTGCTCGCAGGGGTCGCCACCACCGCGCTTTCTCTTGGACTCGTCGCTTCAGCATCGGCGCAAAACAGCCAGCTTGATCCAACCTTCGGCACGGTCAGCGAGGGGCAGGGCTTCGGGTCCGTGTCGCAAACGATTCAGGCCGGTGGGGACATCGACGCCAGCGGCTTCGCGCCAGGCTGCAACGGCTTCATCGCCGACGCGCCGGACTTGATTTTCGACTATAGCGGCGATGCCTCGGTTCTGATCGAGGGGTCGTCGGACGCCGACACGACCATGGTCATCGAGGCGCCGGACGGACAAATCCTCTGCAACGACGATTTCAACGGCCTGAACCCTGGCATTGAGACCTCCTTCGGAGAGCGCGGTCGCTATGCCATCTGGATCGGCACGTTTGAGCCCATTCAGAACAACACGTTCCCCGATGCCGACATCATTTTGTCTGAACTGGCCGACGTTGCCCCACCGGTCACACCCACACCCAACCCTTCCGCCACCGGCTTCAATGCCAACCAGCCGCCGACCTTTGGCGAAGTGGAGATTGGCGCAGGCTTTGGGACGCAAGAATTCACGCTGCAGGCCGGCGGCCAGATCAATGCTTTTGACACCAACTCAAGCTGCGCCGGGTTCGTCGCCGATGTCCCAGACTACCAGCTGACCGTCGCGCCCGGTACCGGCACCATCGATCTGGCAATAACCTCGGACGTCGATACGACGCTGGTCGTGGTGACGCCCAACGGTTCGGTGCTCTGCAATGATGATGCCGTCGATCTCAATCCCGGGCTGCAGATCAGCAGCCCATCTGCTGGTAGCTATGCCGTCTGGGTTGGCACCTACTCGCCGATCGAGAACGATTTCTTCCCCGGTGCGCAGCTGACCATCTCGACCTCAGGCGCATCCGCACAACCGACAACGCCGACACCGACACCCGGACCGACCGGCAGCGGCTTCAATCCCAATCAAGCGCCCACCTTCGGTGAGATTGCGGTCACGACCGGTTTCGGCAGCCAGACCTTCACGCTTCAAGCTGGCGGCGACATGGACGCTTTTGGCATCAACAATGCCTGCGCAGGCTTCATCGCCGACGTACCCGACTATGTGATCAACTATCAAGGCGGCAGCCGCGGCCCGCTCGATCTAGGCGTTGAATCAGACGAAGACACAACGCTCGTGGTCGTCGATCCCAACGGCCAGGTCTTCTGCAATGATGACGATCTCGACCTCAACCCGGCGCTCAGCATCGCGTCACCGGCGATCGGTAATTACGGCGTCTGGGTCGGCACCTTCAATCCGATCCAGAACGACTTTTACCCTGACGCAACGCTGACGGTCACAGCCGGTCCAAGCAATGATCGCGGTTCGGTCGCCCCCGGCAGCCTGGGCGATCGCCTGCGCCAGACGCCCACATTCGGCTCCGTGCAGCTGAACTCAGGCTTTGGCGGGCATGCGGTCGACCTGCAAGCCGGCGGCGCGCTGGAAGGTGCAACGCTCGGCCAGTTCTGCAACGGCTTCGTTGCCGAAGCCCCGGACTATGTCGTCGGCTATTCCGGCAATTTGGCGCTGCGCATCACGGCAACATCCGATGATGATACGACGATGGCGGTGGCGCTGCCCAATGGTGAGGTCCGGTGCAATGACGACTTTGCTGGCCTCAACCCCGGCCTGATCGGCCCGGAAGGCTTGACCGGCGACTACGCGATTTGGATCGGCACCTTCAACCCGATTGAAGGCGATGTGTTCCCGGCCGCCAATCTGCTGATCGAGGAGGTGTCTACCACCAAAACCCACCCCTCCGGCGCCATCAACTCCATGTCGCTGACGGCCGGCTTCACCCCCGATCCGTTCACCACGACGCTTGCCGCCGGTGGCATTATCGATGCCAGCACGGTCGATCCATCCTGCTGGGGCAACATCGCCAGCACCCCTGATTTTGTGCTCAACTACACCGCTGGTGACTGGCCGCTGCGCGTATTCGTCAACTCCGATGCCGACACGACACTGCTGATGCGCACGCCAATCGGCGAGGTGCTCTGCAATGATGACACTGATGGTCTCAACCCGTCGCTATCCCTGACCACGCCAGTGTCCGGCCAATATGAAATCTTCATCGGCACCTACGACCCCACCGCCGGAAACCCCAACGCGACTCTGGCCATCAGCGAAATCCTGGATGAGAAGATCCTGCCCGATGGCGCGGTGACGGAAACATCCGTGTTCGCTGGAATGACACGTCAGGATTTCGAACTGCTCGCGGGCGGGTCCTTTGAAGCCTTCGACACCTTCGGCGACACCTGCAATGGCTTCGTCGCATCCAATCCCGATTTTGTCGCCTTCGTCGATGGTGGTGGCGTCGATGTGGAATTCACCGCGCGCTCGGCTGAAGACACCACGATCGTCGTGCGTGGACCGGATGGTACGGTGTATTGCGACGATGATTCCGGGGGCGACTTCAACCCGCTGGTGCTCGTCGATCGAGCCGCCAATGGACCCTATGAGGTCTGGCTCGGCACCTTCTCTGCAGTCGGCAATGCGCCAGCGACCCTGTCGATCCGCGACATCAACGCTGGCACAGGCACCGCACCGAACGTGCCCGGCGAGGGCAAAAAGTAGGCTTCTCGCCGCAAAACAGACCGAAAGCGGCGGCGCTGAAGAGTTTCGCCGTTTTCTTTAGAAAGCGCTCACCGAGGCGGCAACCAAACCGCTCCTGTAGCGTTTCGTGATCAAGGCATTGACGGCGATCAATCGACAGACGTGCCTTCGCCATGCATCCTAGCGGCGCCGCGCGCTGACGGGATGGCGCGTCCACCGCACTTAGGAGATGATCGTGATGTCACACACTCAAACCCTCAGCCCAGCCGCCAAGCGTGGTTCCAAGCGCATTATTGCCAGCATCGTTTTGGCAGGCGCTCTAGCCATGACAGGCTGCCAATCGATGAGCCGCGTTGAGCAAAACACGCTGGCAGGTGGCGTTATCGGCGGTGGTCTTGGCGCGCTGACCGCAGCCGCCTTTGGTGCAAGCGCTGGATGGGTCGTCGTTGCTGGCGCCGCCGGCGCAGCAGCAGGTGCCATCTACGCCCGCAACACAACGACCAACGAATGCGCTGTCTCAAACGGTGACGGGACCTACCGCATCGTTCGCTGCTAGAAGCGGAGAGATAGTTTCAATCGCCAACCCGGCTCATGCAATGTGAGCCGGGTTTTTTGTGTGAACTGCCAAGGCCCTGACCCGTGAAAGAAACAGAATTCTTCCGCCCTATCGAGCAATTAGTACTCTCCGACAATTGGGGCACGCTGACCAAACACACCTTTGCGTTGAAACGACGCGACGGCACGTGGCAGAACCAGACCCGCGAGGCCTATGATCGCGGCAATGGCGCGGCCTGCCTGCTCTACAACCGCGATCAGGACACGGTGTTGCTGGTCAAACAGTTTCGCCTACCGGCGATGCTCAACGGCCATGATGGCTTTTTGATCGAAACGCCAGCCGGCCTCTTGGAAGGCCTTGACCCCGCCGAGCGCATGCGCGCCGAACTTGAAGAAGAAACCGGCTACAGCGTCTCCAAGCTCACCTTGGTGTTCGACGCCTTTATGAGCCCTGGCTCGGTAACAGAGAAACTGGCCTGTTTCATCGGCGCCTACGCGGCCAAGGACCAGGTGTCGGAGGGTGGCGGCCATCCCGACGAGGGCGAAGACATTGAAGTTCTCCACATCCGGCTCGACGAAGCACTGGCCATGATCGCATCCGGCAAGATCGCCGACGCCAAGACGATCATGTTGCTGCAGCAACTTGCGCTGAACCGCGACTTGCTCTGAGCGATCCTGCCACCAGACACAAAAAAGGCGGCCAGTTGGCCGCCTTTTGAAACTCAGAGAAATGCGAGAGCTGAAAGCCTATTCGGCTTTGTCTTCAGCCGGTGCCTCGGCTTCAGCAGCAGCGGCCTCTGCGGCGGCAGCTTCAGCTTCGGCAGCAGCGGCAGCCGCAGCTTTGGCTTCTTCCTTGGCAGCCTGAGCGGCGGCTTTGTCAGCAGCGATACCAGCACGCACTTCATCGTTGAGTGCACGGGCACGCACGTTGGTTGCCTCGGCGATACGCGCCGATTTACCGCGACGGTCACGCAGATAATAAAGCTTCGCGCGACGGACTTTACCGCGGCGGATCACTTCGATGCTGTCCAGCAGCGGCGAGTATAGCGGGAAAACACGTTCCACGCCTTCGCCGTAGGAAATCTTGCGCACCGTGAAGCTTTCGTTGAGGCCACCGCCGGAGCGCGCAATGCACACACCTTCATAGGCCTGCACACGGGTGCGGGTGCCCTCGGTCACGCGCACGTTCACCTTCAAGGTGTCGCCCGGTGAAAAGGTCGGGATCGGACGCTTGGCTTCAAGCTCGGCAGCGTGTTCTTTTTCCAGTTCAGCGATGAGGTTCATCGGCTGATCTCCATCTGTCTCGGTCCAGAGGCATCACAAGGGCCCTGCGCAAGGGTGCGCTGGAAGAAAGGCCGCGGGATGCGTGCGTGTTCGAACAAAGCCCGTCGGTGATGATCATTACGATCTACCAAGCGTTGGAAACGCAAGGTGCACAGGCTGTTTTGTCAATCCAAAAACCCGGCAGTCGCCTACCGGGTGAGCGGTTCGCATACACCACGCCCTAGCGCTTGTCGAGGGTGCTAGCCCAGCAAATCAGGACGGCGCGCGCGAGTCAGGGCCTCGGCCTGCTCCCGTCGCCACTGATCGATCTTTTTATGGTCACCGGAACGCAAAACGTCCGGAATGCTGCGCCCCTCCCATTCCACAGGGCGTGTGTAGTGTGGATGTTCCAGAAGCCCATCTTCAAAGCTTTCATGCATGCCAGACACGTCATTGCCCATCACACCGGGCAAAAGCCGCACCACAGCATCCAAGAGCACCTGAGCGGCAACTTCCCCGCCCGACAGCACATAGTCGCCGATCGAGACCTCTTGCAGGCCACGCGCTTCGATCACGCGCTCATCCACGCCTTCAAAGCGGCCGCAGACAATCACCGCGCCCGGCCCTTGGGCGAGGTCACGCACCATGCCTTGCGTCAGAGGCACACCACGCGGCGACATGAGAAGTCTCGGGCGTGGGTCATCCGAGGACACATGGGCATCAAGCGCCTTGGCCAAAATGTCGGCCCGCAACACCATGCCCGCACCGCCACCGGCCGGGGTGTCGTCCACAGAGCGATGTTTATCCGTGGCCGCGTCGCGGATGTTGTGGGTTTCGAGCGACCAAAGGCCATCGGCCAGCGCCTTGCCAGCCAGCGCCGCACCAAGCGTGCCGGGGAACATGTCCGGATAGAGCGTGAAGATTTCGGCCCGAAAGCTCATCCATCCGCCTCAGCCGGTTTCTTCTTTGGCGGATCGAGCAAACCCTCAGGTGGATCGAGCACGACATAGCCATCAGCGATCTTCACGGTCGGCACGATGGCTTTGGTGAACGGCACCAAGACCGACGGGCCGCCACGATCAGGCTTCACATCAAGCAGATCGTCGGCGCCGTAATTGGCCACCTGAATGATGTCTCCGAACCGACTTCCGTCGATGAGGCGCGTTTCCAGGCCAATGAGATCGGCGTGGTAAAAATCATCCTCATCGTCCGGAGTTGGCAGCGCCGAGCGCGGCAAACCAAGCTCAACACCGTTGAGCTCCGCCACTTGCTCACGGCTGGTGATGCCCTCAAAGGTCGCCACCACCATATCAGGCGTTTTGCCCGGTCGCAGACCGGTCAAAACAATCGCTCCCATGCCGTCGGCCCGTCGCAACGGACCATACTCGGCCAGCCCTGCCGTATCATCGCCGAACAGCTTCACCCGCGCCGCACCGCGCACCCCATTGGGCGCACCGATGCGGGCAAGAATGATGAACGGATCGTCGGATGAACCCGGCATGGCCAGATAAGCCGTGGGTCGAAACCCTAGCTGGCTTTCTCTTCCTCGGCGCTGGCGTCTTCGGCAGCAGCCTCTTCGGCAGGGGCTTCTTCAGCCGGCGCCTCTTCAGCGGGCGCCTCTTCAGCCGGTGCGGCGGCAGCTTCAGCTTCGGCTTCGGCCAGAGCGGCCGCCTTGTCAGCTTTTTCCTGCTCGCGCTCTTTGGCTTTTTCGCCAGGAACAGCTTTGTTGGGGTTGTTGCGCGCTTCGCGCTTGGCAAGACCAGCTTCATCCAGGAAGCGCAGGACACGGTCGGTCGGCTGGGCGCCAACGGACAACCAATGCTGAATGCGCTCAACGTTCAGCTTCACGCGATCTTCGGAGTCTTTCGGCAGCAGCGGATTGTAGCTGCCCACTTTCTCCACATAGCGACCGTCGCGCGGCGCACGCGCATCGGCAGCAACGATGGAATAATAGGGGCGCTTTTTTGACCCGCCACGGGCGAGACGCAGTTTGATAGCCATAGTTGAATGTCCTTTTGTTCAGCTATTTCAAGAATTGGGAAGGCGGAAGGTGCCGATAGATATCGGCGGTAAAGCTGGCAACCGTCTCGGTGCGCTCAAAGCTGGCGCCGAGGCGCTCGGCGAGCCTGCGAGAGGGGATGTTGTCTCTATCGATGAGGCTGATGGCGGTTCGCCAGCCAAGCGCATCATAGGCAAAGCGCAGTGAGGCGCGCGCCGCCTCTAGAGCGTAGCCCTTGCCTTGGAAGCGCTTGATGAGGCCCCAGCCGATCTCGCGCTCCGGCCAGCCTTCGGGAAAGTTGGGGCCGGCATGGCCGATGAACTGGCCTGACTCTTTTTCTTCTACCGCAAACATCGCAAACCCGCGCAGATGCCATTGGCCGATACGCTGCGCCACCATGCGCCAGGCGTCCCAGGGCGCCATGACGCCGCCGATGAACTTGGCGTTGTCTTCATCGCCATAGAGCTCAGCGTAGCCAGCCGCATCGGCCTCTTTCCAGCCACGCAGGACAAGCCGCTCGGTCTCGATGGTTGGAATGGTCAGCGCGTAGTTGGTGATCAATGGACCATCTCCTCGCGCGTACCGATCTGGTGGCGGTAAAAGAAAGAGGGGCGGCCATCGAAAACGAAATCCTCGCCGCGCACCGCCCCAAGCTTTTCCGCCACACGCTGGGAAGCAATGTTGTCCGGATGGGTCATGGAGAACGGCGCTGGCTGGTCTTCAATCTGTGTCCACCAAACGAGCGCCGCACCGGCTGCTTCATGGGCGTAACCCTGCCCGGTGAATGCCGGGAAAATGCTCCAGCAGAGCTCCGGCTCTTCCAGGCGCGCCGGATGCCAAAGCCCGGCCCAACCGACCAGGTCCTCAGTTTCCTTGTCCTCGACTGCAAACGTACCGTAACCGCGCAACGCCCATTGCCCGGCGAGACCTTCAAGATAGGCCCAGGCCGCATTGCGATCGACCGCGCCGCCGCGAAACCGGTTCGCCTCATCGTCGGCTAGAAACGTCGCCAAGGTTGAGAAATCGTCGAGATTCCAACCGCGCAGGATAAGCCGTTCGGTTTCCAGGGTCGGCGCAAAGATGGGTGATTCGTCGCTCATTTGCGCTTCTTCTTTTTGCCGCCGCGCTGAGGAACGCCCAGGCCTGGAAGCCCAGGCATGCCCGGCATGCCGCCACCAAGTCCGGGCAAGCCACCGGGTGCCCCGAGCCCTGGAAGACCGCCACCGGCCTGCTGCGCCATTTTCGCCAACGCATCCGGATCAAGGCTAGGAGCTGCTCCAGCATCGCCGCCAGCACCGCCTTGCGCCGCCTGGGCTGCTGCAATCTCTTCGGGGCTTGGCATGCCGCCGCCGAAAAGACCGCCAAGCATGCCGCCTTTTTTCTTGCCCATGGCCTTCATCATGTCGGCCATCTGACGATGCATTTTCAAAAGCTTATTGACGTCTGCCACCTGCATGCCGGAACCGGCCGCGATGCGCTTTTTGCGGCTGGCTTTAAGAACATCGGGCTTCGCCCGTTCCTTTGGCGTCATCGATTGAATGATCGCGATCTGGCGGGTGATCGCTTTGTCGTCGATGCCGGCCTGATCGATCTGCTTTTTCATTTTGCCGATGCCGGGCATCATGCCCATCAGGCCGCCCATGCCGCCGAGCTTCTGCATTTGTTGCATCTGCTCTTTGAGGTCATTGAGATCGAACGCGCCCTTTTGCAGGCGCTTGGCCATCTTGGCCGCTTTTTCCTGATCGATGTCCTGGGCGGCTTTTTCGACCAGCGAGACGATGTCGCCCTGACCCAGAATGCGCCCGGCGATGCGCTGCGGGTGGAATTCTTCCAGCGCATCGACCTTCTCGCCAGTGCCGATCAACTTGATCGGCTTGCCGGTGACCGCGCGCATCGCCAGCGCCGCACCACCACGCCCGTCGCCATCGACGCGGGTGAGCACGATGCCGGTGACATCAAGCCGCTGATCAAAGGCGCGTGCGGTGTTCACCGCGTCCTGGCCGGTCAGCGCATCGACGACGAGCAGCACTTCATGCGGCTTGGCGACCTGCTCGATCTCGGCGGTTTCAGCCATCAAGGCTTCATCGACCGTGGTGCGGCCAGCGGTATCAAGCAGCACCACATCGTGACCGCCGAGACGTGCTGCATCCATCGCCCGCTTGGCGATCTGCACCGCGCTTTGGCCTTCGACGATAGGAAGCGTCGGCACCTCCAACTGCTCGCCGAGCACACGCAACTGCTCCATGGCAGCCGGACGGCGCGTATCGAGCGAGGCCATCAAGACCTTCTTTTTCTCGCGCTCGACAAGACGTTTGGCGATCTTGGCCGTCGTCGTCGTCTTACCCGAGCCCTGCAGACCGACCATCAGGATCGGCACCGGCGGCACGGAGGCAAGGTCAATGGTCTGCGCTTCGGAGCCAAGAACCGCCACCAACTCGTCATGGACGATCTTGATGACCTGCTGGCCCGGCGAAACGCTTTTTAGAACCTCAACACCAACCGCGCGTGCCCGCACCTGCTCGACAAACGCACGCACCACTTCCAGCGCGACATCAGCTTCCAAAAGCGCACGGCGAACCTCGCGCAGAGCTTCGTTGACATCTTTCTCCGACAGCGCACCGCGTTTGGTGAGCCCATCGAAAATGCCGGAAAGGCGATCAGAAAGCGTATCGAACATGGTTTCGGTCCAGTCTGGTTGCTGAGTCGCGCGAAAACAGTGAGCCAAGCGGCAAGCGCCCAAAGGGGCGCAACGCTCTGGCGGCACTGCGGAGCAGAGAACGCCAAAACGCTCCCGCGGGCGCAACGCGCTGGCGGGAGGTCACCTCCGGGATCACGTCTTCGCTCAGAAGATAGGGTCCCGGTCGGCTCATGCAAAACAAGTGCATCAGCAAGAGAGCGACCCGCTACGGCCTCAGCCAAGAAAAGTCAAGGAAAGGGCCGAGATCAGGCCAGAAATCCGAACACTAGAAAAACACGCAAAAGATGCTGTTAAGAAAGATGCAACTTATACGAGCATAATGCTACGCACATAGACGCGTCTGCTTGCGAGAAGATGCAAAGCCACCCCGCCACCGAACCGCACTGTCGGTAGGAGACAATGATGCGCCGAACTCTGCAACGCTTCTTCCTGCTCGCGCTTGCGCTGGTGATGAGCCTGCCCGCATTGCCGGCCACCGCTGAGGTCTCGCCACTTCTGCTGGACGCGACGGTCGAAGCGCTGCGGCTCGATCAACAATTGCGCGCCGATTTCGCCTGGATGCTGACCTGCGCGGGCTTGGTGCTGATGATGCAGATTGGCTTCTTGATGCTCGAAGCTGGATCGGCCCGGTCGAAAAACTCCATCAATGTTGCCCAGAAAAACCTCTGCGATCTGCTGATCTCCATCTGCGCATTCGCGATCGTGGGATTTTCCTTCATGTTTGGGTCAAGCCAATTCGGCGTGATCGGATGGGACAAACAACACCTGATTTCAGGTTTCCAAGACGAGTGGACCTACGCGTTCTTCGCCTTCCATGCGATGTTCGTCAGCACGGCGGCAACCATTGTGTCCGGCGCCGTCGCTGAGCGCATGAAGTTCAAGACCTATGCCCTGATCACCTTGCTCATCGCCGCCCTCATCTATCCGGTTTATGGCCATTGGGTTTGGGGCGATTTGCAAAACGCAGCCAACACCGCCTGGCTGGCCAATCTCGGTTTTATCGATTTTGCCGGCTCAACTGTGGTGCACGCCACTGGGGCCGGGGTGGCACTTGTGGCCATTTGGTTGGTCGGGCCGCGGCGTGACAAATACGATGCAGAGGGCAATCCACGAACGATCCATGGTTGTTCCATGGTACTCTCCACATCCGGCGCAATCCTATTGTTCGTCGGCTGGATCGGGTTCAATGGCGGTTCAGCCGGCGGCGTCACCGCCAACCTCGGCCACATCATCATCAACACAGTTCTGGCCGGGGCAGCCGGCGGAACTGCGGCACTCCTGCTGGGCAAAGAACGAGATAACGGCCTGTTCCAACCACGCCGCTCGGTGAATGGATTGCTTGGCGGTCTGGTTGCGATAACGGCAGGCGCTGACGCCGTCACCGTCCTTGGTGCCGCCGCGATCGGCTTCAGCGCTGGCCTCTTGGTGGTTCTGTCTGAGGATTTCATCGAAAGACGGTTGAAGCTCGACGATGTCGTCGGCGCCGTCTCTGTCCATGGTGTGGCCGGTATCTACGGCACTCTGGCGGTCGCCTTTTTTGCCCTGGAAGCCAAACTGGCCGCGGATACCCGCCTGGCCCAATTTGGGGTTCAACTCCTTGGCGTTGCCGTCAACATCGCCTGGGTCACGGCCATTGCGGTTCCCGGCATGTGGCTGATCGACAAAATCGTTGGCCTACGCGTCACCGAATCCGAAGAGGCCATGGGCCTCAATGCCGCCGAGCATGGCGCGTCCCTGGGAACACTTGCGTTGCAGCAAAGCCTGCAAGCCATCGCCGAGGGACGGGCCGACCTCGCCACCCGTCTTGATGAGACGACAGGCGATGAGGCCGCTGACTTGGCGATCATCATCAACCCTTTTCTCGACAAAGTTCAAACACTGGTCGGCGACATTTCTGAGACGTCCGGCCGCCTGGCTGCCGAGTTGAATGCGGTCGCCCACGACGTCAGCAAGTCCGCCAGGGTGGTGCATGTCCGCACCGGCGAGGTTCAATCCTCAACAAAAACCGTCGCCGAGAGCGCGCATCTCGCCGTCGATGATGTAAAGGCGCTGCGCCGAAAAACCGCCGGTCTTGCCGAGTCCGCGGGTGCGGTATCGGGCGACATCCGCCAGATCGCAGCTTTTGTCGAAAATCTATCGAACGCCGTCACCAGCGTTGCCGCGGGCGCCAATGAAGCCCGCAATGTCTCCGGCAAGGCGGTGGCTTTGTCGCAGAACGCCAGCGCGACGGTTTCGCAACTGGGCTCTGCCGCCGACGACATCGAAGCGGTCATCGATCTGATCATTGGCATCCAAAATCAGACCAATTTGCTCGCACTCAACGCCACGATCGAAGCGGCGCGCGCCGGCGATCATGGCAAGGGCTTTGCCGTGGTCGCCAATGAGATCAAAGCCCTGTCGGAGCGCACCGCCGGAGCGACCGAAGACATTCGCAATGCCATCATGAAGGTGCGCGACAGCTCGCTGGGTTCACGCGACATGATCGGCGAGGTCGGCACCATCTTGGAATCAATCGCCGGCGCCGTGGCCGACATTCACGCCACCGCCGAGCGCGAACGCACGACGGTTACCGCGATTTCCGATGGTGTCAGTGATGCTGCAAACCGCATCGCAGCGCTTTCTGATGGGGTAAGCGCCTTTGAGGACGAGACCAGAGCTGTTGAACGCGTTATCAACCACGCCGCCTCCCACGCCGGCACGGCCGAAGAGGCGGTCAAAGATCTGCGCCAGCAGGCCGACCAGAGCCTGGAGACCGGTCGTTCAGTGTCGGCATCTTCCCATGAAATGGAAGGCGTTGCCGTTGGACTCAGCCATCGTGCCGGATCATTGAAAACCGGCACGAGTTGACCTGCAGCAACACCAAAGCTTGCGATCAAACGGGATGATTCGGCGTGATTTATGCGGTTGCGGTCAAAGATATTCGTTAATTTCAACCATAGAGCGCGAGAATATCCGCTTTCTACGGGCAAATGCCGATGTCCAATAGGCTAAGTGGATCAGCCATTAGCGATCGCTTAAACACGGACTATGCCGCTACGGATCCATGGGAAAGTGACAGAAAACGCCCGTCACCTGCCGACGGCGTAAGGGGTGATGCATAATTGCATCTGTCGTTAATTAGTTGTCACTTATGCCGGAAACGCTACATACAAAGGCCAACGCGAAGCGCATGCTCGTATTATTCCGTACACAGATGAGAGTTTTTAACAATTCGTTAAGTCTCCATTCGAAAAGGTCGTGATTATGCAGGAATTTGTTTCCGAAGCGCCTTCACTGCCTCTGCGTGTCTTGGTGGTGGATGATGATGAACTGGACAGGTTCGTCATCCGCCGCAGTTTCAACGCTCTTGGTATGCCCGTAGAGCTGATCGAAATTGCCGACTCCCGCCAAGCAGTCGATGCCATTGATCGGCACGAACCCGACGTCACGCTGCTCGATATCCAAATGCCAAACATGAATGGCTTCGATGTGCTGACCGCTCTACGCAAGAAGCACCGCAAAGACCCCGCCGAGCCATGCCCGGTGATGATGTTGTCAAGTTCCTCCCAGCAGGACGACCGCGAGAAGGCCTTTGCGTTGGGCGCAACTGAGTATCGCACCAAGCCTTCAACACTGAATGATTATATTAGGCTTGCCGAAGATATCCGTGAGGCCTATCTACCGAACTAAGGTTGGAGTCTCACGGTCGCCCATTGAGGTCGTTACCACACAAACATGCGCGACAGAATTGAAATGAGTGAGGTACCGGACAGCGTTCTCGTCCGCCAATAAAGCTGGGAGCGCAGACGGCAATGACCGTTTCAATTCGACTACTCTATCTCGACGATTGCGATATCGATCATCGGCTTATGCAGGCCTATTTAAGCCTGGACGACAAGCATTCCTATGACATGACAACGTGCACTACTCTGGAAGAGGCGCGCGAGGCGCTCGCTCAACAGGAGTATGATGCGCTTATACTTGATAACCGCGTCCCCCCACACGCCAATTATCACCAAGCTTATCAAACGCTGAAGGAAGCGACCGGCTTTTGCGGGTGCACCCTGGTGGTTTCAGCCGATGTTTCCGGCGAGGAGTTCAAGCCGGAACAGCGCCACGGCGAGGAGATCATTCTCGACAAGTCCGAACTGTTGGGCGTCATCCGCACCGGCGTCTTTGCCGACGTAATTGCGCAGGCGGCTACCGCGCCGAATACGCCGAACGACAACTATCACGGCCATTGAACGCAAGATCAGGAGCCTGGGCTCAGGCCTCCTGCGCGCTGCCTTTCGAGATTGACCCACGTGTCGTGAAGGCGACATGCGCGCCGCCAAGCCGCGCATCGTCTGGCATCAGCGCCGGATCGGCGAGCCACATTTTGCCGCCACGAGACTCGATCATCCTCTGCGCGCTGGCCAACCCAAACCCGCTGGTCGGCGATTGCAGGCGAGACTGTGCCGACTGGTCGCTGAGGATTGCCCCTTGGGCAAATCCAGGCCCGTCATCAGAGGCCACGAACTGCAAGAACTCCGGCGCCTGGTCACTCACAGTCAGCGAAACCCTGCATCGCGCTTTGCCGAACTTCACCGCATTTTCAAGCAGATTGCGCAAGGCGATTTGGAGAATGATCCGCTCGGCAATGACGGTCCCAGCGGGATAATCAAAGTCAAAAGAACCCGTGGCATCGACCAGGCCGGTGAGATCAGCAAACAGCATACCAAGGTCTACCGGCTCAAGCGTCGCGTCGCTCGGCAGCTCCAAAGCGCGTGCATAACTCAAGATGCTGTCGACATGTTTGAGGGTGGAGTCGGCGATCTGCCCGATCGACGACGCCAAAACTTTCTGTTCCGCTCCAAGCGTTAGAGGCGCGTCGGACTCTGACCCATCGGCCATATCAGCGAAAAGAAGTTCAGTGATCACCTTGATCTTGCGAAGCGGGCCGCGCACGTCGTGCGCCGCCATCGACGTGTAGGTGTTGATCTCTTCGTTCAGCTTGCGCAGGTCGGCCAGCGCTTTGGCATCGCGAAACTCCTGCTGCTTGCGCACCGTTATATCGACCGCTGTCCCGACAATGCCGATCACGCGACCATCATCGAAGACCATCGGCGAAAGAGTGGTCTGCCACCAGGTTTCACCAGTGGGAAACTGCAGCACCTCTTCATAGGTGAGCGGGGCCCGCGATCGCAGACATGTCAGATATTTGGCCTGAACGTTTTCGGCCATGCGCGGCGGCAGAACATCGAACGGCGTCTTGCCCTCCAAGTCGGCGCTCTTCAGGCCTGATATCTTCTCGTGGGAGGAGTTGAGTTTGCGGAAGATGAAGGTCTCATCCTCGCCCACCTCAAGAATGAAGATCGCAAGATCCAACTTGTCAGAGAGCGTGATGACGTCGGCCAGTCGCTGTTGTGGCATGCCCGATCCCGGTTCATCTTTGCTGCAAGGTCAGCAGAGCTCGTTCGATTCGTCAGCTTACCACATGTGGGAGAAGTGACGCCGAGCCAACGCCCCATGAAACCTTGCAAAAACAAAAAGCCGGACGCTAGGCCCGGCTTTCCTCAGCGCTCCAGCTTGGCTGGAACGTTATCTGACGGTGATCAATCGTCTTGAACCTGAAGCTGCGCTGCAGCCATGCGACCGTTGCGGCCTTCTTCCAGTTCGTAGGTGATCTTCTGATTGTCTTTCAGGGTTTGAAGACCAGCACGCTCAACAGCTGAAATGTGCACGAACACATCCTTGCCGCCTTCATCGGGAACGATGAACCCGAAACCCTTCGTGGCATCGAACCACTTAACCGTACCTGTAGCCATGAAACGTCTCCTGCCGTGGCATAAAAAGCAGCCTCACGTGCGAGAAGCCGCTTGTTCTGAACCGGCGATCTTTTGCGTTCCAACTGCTAAAAGCAGGTTAGGCTCTTCAAAAAAAATGCCGCCGCACGTTGAACAAATGTAGCATAAAACCGATTTTTAGCAAGGTGTGCACTGCACACCTGCAGAAAAACTGGCCATCAAATCAACCTTCGGGCATAGATCGCGCCCCATGGATGTAACGCACCAAATGCAACAGTCTAATGCTCTTGCTGGCCGCCTTGCGCGGGTCATGAATGGCGCCGGCAACAAGATCACGGTTCTCGACCTCACCGACAGCGATCACATCGTGTCAGAGGGCGAAGCGCAGGCGATCGCGCACCAGGCTGAGACCACCTTCGACCAGCTGATGGTTCTGCACGCACCCGCCACAGATGGCACGGCTGCCTTGATCCGTATCTACAACACCGACGGGTCGCTCGCCGAAGCTTGCGGCAACGGCACGCGCTGTGTCGCCTGGCATCTGGATGAAACCCGGGGCACGCAAGAGACGCGCTTGGTAGAAACCGCGCGCGGGCTTCTCTCGATCACCAAAGATGAAACGCCGCTCACCTACACGGTGGACATGGGCACGCCGCGCTTTGCGTGGGATGAGATTCCCCTGTCCGAACCCTTTCAGGACACGCGCTTCATTGAGCTGCATGTGGGTCCGGCTGGCGATCCGATCCTGTCCTCGCCGGCTGTGGTGAACTTGGGCAACCCGCATGCGGTCTTTTGGGTCGATGACACGGCCAGTATCGGCCTTGATAAGATCGGCCCGATGCTCGAACACCATCCGCTGTTTCCGCAGCGCGCCAACATTTCCATCGTTCAGGTCGTGGATCGAGAAACGCTGGTTATGCGCACTTGGGAGCGCGGAGCAGGTCTCACACTCGCCTGCGGTTCGGCCGCGTGTGCGGCAGCGGTCTCGGCGGCCCGCCTGCGGCGCGCCGAGCGCGCGGTCACGGTGCATCAGCCCGGTGGCACGCTGCAAATCGAATGGGCTAGCAACGAGCACGTGCTGATGACTGGTCCTGTCGAGCATGAACGCGATGTCGTGCTCACTGACGCGATCTTTACCAGCGCGGCGGCATAGTAGGCGCACCATGGCCGTTGATGTCCTCACCCTTGGTTGCCGCCTCAACACGGTGGAATCCGAAGCGATGCGCCAATCGGCGGAAGCCGCCGGGCATAGCAACACGATCATCGTGAACACCTGCGCGGTGACAAGCGAGGCGGTGCGCCAGGCGCGCCAGACTATCCGTAAGGCCAAGCGCGATAACCCAACCGCCCGAGTTGTGGTGACGGGGTGCGCCGCGCAAATTGAGCCGGAAACCTTCGCCCACATGGATGAGGTTGATCTGGTGCTCGGCAACGAGGCCAAAACCGCGCCAGCCACCTGGGCAACCCTGCCAGCGGCCACACCAGATAAGCTGCACATCACCGACATCATGCGGGTCAAGGAGACGTCCCCAGCCTTCACCAACGGGTTTGGCGAGCGCACCCGCGCGTTTGTCGAAGTGCAGAATGGCTGCGATCATCGCTGCACCTTCTGCATCATTCCCAATGGCCGCGGAAATGCCCGCTCCGTGCCCATGGGCGTCGCCGTCGACCAGATCAAACGGCTGGTCGATCAAGGCTATGCCGAGGCGGTGCTCACCGGCGTTGATCTCACCAGCTACGGCCCGGACCTGCCAGGATCGCCCAAGCTTGGTGACCTAGTGCAGCAGATCCTGCGGCATGTCCCGGAGCTGCAAAGGCTGCGGCTTTCCTCCATCGACAGCATCGAGGCCGATCCAGCCTTGGTGGATGCGATCAAAGGCGATGAACGCCTGATGCCACACCTGCATCTCTCCCTTCAGGCGGGCGACGATATGATTTTGAAACGCATGAAGCGCCGCCATCTGCGCGATGACGCGATTGCCTTTTGCCAAGACATGCGGGCCGCGCGGCCTGACATAGTCTATGGCGCCGATATCATCGCCGGATTCCCCACCGAGACCGAGGCGATGTTCGAAAACTCGCTGAAACTGGTGGATGAATGCGGCCTCACCTTCCTGCACGTCTTTCCGTTTTCGCCGCGCCAAGGCACACCGGCAGCGAAAATGCCGCAAGTCGATCGTCCGACCATCAAAGCCCGCGCCGACCGCCTGCGCGAGAAAGGCCGCGAGGCGCTTGCCAAACATCTGGCATCTCAGGCCGGCACGACCCAGCCGGTGCTGATCGAGCGTGTCGCCGACGGGCTGGCGCGCGGGCGAATCCCGGCCTACACGGAGGTTGCTATCCCGGTGACGGGCAACGGCCCGGCCGCAGGCGATATCCTGCCCGTCGCCATCACAGGCCATGAGGGTCAGCGCCTGACCGGCAGCCTAACCAATGAGACCGACCAGGCAGCATGAACGACGATCTCCACTTTATCGCCATCACGCCGGAAAAACGCGTCGAAACACCATCCGATGAACCGGCCAAGAAGGGCTGGCTCTCGCGCCTCACCGACGGGTTGAAGCGATCTTCTAACTCGATCACCCAGGGCGTGGTCTCGCTGGTCACCAAGAAGAAGCTCGACGGCGAGGCGCTGGAGGAGCTGGAAGACATTCTGATCCAGGCCGATCTTGGCGTGGACACCGCTATGGCGATCACCACCCGGCTGGAAGATGAGCGCTTCGGCAAAGAGGTCTCCGAAGAGGAGATCAAACAGGTGCTCGCCGATGAGGTCGCTAAGGTGCTCGAACCCGTCGCCGAACCCCTGCGCGTCGCGCCGACGCGCAAGCCGCATGTCATCTTGATGGTCGGCGTGAACGGCGCCGGCAAGACGACAACCATCGGCAAGCTCGCTTCAAAAATTTCAGCATTTGGCATGAAACCGATGCTTGCCGCCGGCGATACCTTTCGCGCCGCTGCCATCGAACAGCTCAAAGTCTGGGGCGAACGCACCGGCGCGCCCGTCATCACCCGACCGCAAGGCTCCGACGCGGCAGGCCTCGCCTTTGACGCACTGACGCAGGCCAAGGAGCAGGATATTGATGTCCTCCTCATCGACACCGCCGGTCGTTTGCAGAACCGCACAGAGTTGATGGCCGAGCTGGAAAAAGTCATTCGGGTGATCAAGAAGATCGATCCCGACGCGCCGCACGATGTGCTGCTGACGCTCGACGCCACGACCGGTCAGAACGCCCTCAATCAAGTGGATGTTTTCGGCAAAACCGCTGGCGTCACCGGCCTAGTCATGACCAAGCTGGACGGCACGGCCAAGGGCGGTATCCTTGTTGCCATCGCCAAGAAACATCAGATACCGGTGCACCTGATCGGTGTCGGCGAAGCCGTCGACGATCTGGAAGCCTTCGACCCAACAAGTTTCGCCCGTGCCATTGCCGGGCTCGACGACACGCAAGAGAACGAGCCCGCATGACTGAAACAACCATCACCGAGAAGAAAGAAACCAAGAACCCGTTCATCAAGCTTGCGCTTGAGCTTGGGCCGCTGGTGATCTTTTTCTTCGTCAACGCACGCGGCGCGTCGCTGATGGAAAGCTATCCGGCGCTCGCCGGGTTCCGCGAACCGATCTTTCTGGCGACCGCCGTGTTCATGGTGGCGATCACGATCTCGCTGATTGCCTCGCGCATCTATCTCGGCAAGCTTCCAATCATGCCGCTGGTGTCCGGCGTGGTTGTGCTGTTCTTCGGCGCGCTGACGCTGTTTTTGCAGGATGATCTTTTCATTAAGTTGAAGCCCACCATCGTGAACATGCTGTTCGCCACAGTGCTGCTTGGCGGGCTTTGGATTTTCAAACTCTCTCTGCTCTCCTACGTGTTCGATGATGCCTTCAACCTGAAGGAAGAGGGCTGGCGCATCCTAACGCTGCGCTGGGGCCTGTTCTTCATCTTCCTGGCCGTGCTCAACGAAGTTGTCTGGCGCACGCAAAGCACCGACTTCTGGGTCGCCTTCAAGGTGTGGGGCGTCATGCCCATCACCTTCGCCTTCACGCTGTTCCAGATCCCGGTGATGAACCGCTATGCGGAAGAGGACGGCGAGGAAGAGGCGCCAGCCCAGCCATAGCTGTCATCCCGGAAGCCGAAAGCTATCCGGGATCTGATAGTGACGAGGCAGTTGCAGATCCCGACTCACACGCTCGGCGTGATGGCCGGGTCAAGCCCGGCCATGATGATCTGGAAAAGGGCAAACTAAAGCGCCTTGCGAAAGACGATTTTGTCCTCGCCGGCCGCATAAAACTCGCGGATACACGCTTCCTCTTCATAATGCGATTGCCGGTAGAAGTTGCGCGTGCGGGCAAAGCCATCATCGCCTGAGGTCTCGACCAGCAATACCCGCACACCTTCCACGGCGAGCGTGTCCTCAACATAGGCCATGAGCAACCGCCCGATGCCTTGGCCGTGGTGATCGGCGTGCACGGCGATCAAGTAAAGATTCCAACAACCATCGGTCATCGGTTCGGGCGCTGCATAAGCAATCGCCAGCGGATGCGGATCACCATAGGTGAGCCACAACGCCGGATCAGGAGAGCCATTCCAATGGCCCTCCATCATACCTTCCAGCATGTCCGGCGGGAAAAGGTCGGTGCTGGCAATGATCCGTTTCAGCGCCGGCAGGTCGGCCCGCACAATGGGCCGGATTAGGGTTCGGTCTTTCATACCTTTGGTCTTTCTAGCGGTTGTCCAATTGGGGGCGCACAAAGACGCGGCCCTTGTAGGTGATGCGGTAGGGTTTCCCGCCATGTGAGCGAATGAGCTTGCGCTTCTTCAGGCGGTCGAAAACGGGAAGCGTGCAATCGGAGAGCACGTGACCATCGCGTGTGAAGCAGATGATCTCCTGCACTTTGCCACCTGGCCCGCGCTTGAAATGGATCGAGCCACCTTGAGCGAGCACGTGCAGCACGCGCTGTTCGTGTTTGGAAATGTTCATGGGATTGTCTTGAATTTGGAACGGCAAACGCAAAGCACAGCTCGCCAGCACGCATTGGTGCGGCAAGGTGCTTATGATCGGTTCCTAAGCGACGGCGGCTCGCGCCGTGCTTCTAAGCCGGAACCTTAGCGAATACGGACAATCTCAGACATTGACGTTCCAAAGTTGGCGCCATTTGGCGGCGCGCCCGGCTCACCTAGGCGATGGTGCGTTCAGGATCAAGACGCTGCGTAAAGCTGACGCATCAAATTCAGGGCCCGTGTCGAACGGGCAACAATGGCCGCCTCGGTCGGCATATCAACGGCTCCGATGGCCCGCCGGATTTGGAGATCGCCGATCAACAGATTGATGTAGTCATCGGCCGCCGTATCAGGCTCAACGATCAACAACGCCCCTTCAGCGTCAGCCTGCGCCAAAAGCTTTGCGATGAGCGGCACCAGACTTTCCCGCCCGCCTTTGGCAAGCGCTTCGCCCAAAGTGCCGGTGTCATAGACATCACCAGCCGCCGCGCGGTTGAGCGCCACGGCCCGTTCACTGGTCACAATGCGTAACAGCACCGGTCCGAGTTTTTCCAAGGCATCCAAAGGTGCCAGATCGCCGGCAAGCGCCTCACTCAAAAGCTCGCGCGCAGCTTCGGCGTTGCGTTCCACGAGCGCGGCAAAAAGCCCCTGCTTGTTGCCATACCAACGGTAGAGTGTCTCGTTGGAGGCTTTGGCTTCCTTGGCGATCGCGAGGATCGACGCCGCCTTGTACCCATCACGCACCAGCACGCGATAGGCCGCCTCTTCAATCGCCCGGCGGCGCCCGTCCGCTTTCGAGCCAGCTTGCTGTGCCGCCGCTTGGTCCATCCGACCCGTCGCCAATCCTTACCGAAATTTCATTTGCCCCTAACCGTAAACTCTTTTACACAATCAGCAAGCGTAAAGTTCTTTACACTTGAAAATTCACACCGTTCGAAAGGAAAGAGAATGCCGTCCCGTCTGCCCCAAGCTGCGCTTGGCACCTTAATCATCTTGCAACTGGTGATGTTGGCGAGCCTTTTTTCCGGCGTTGCACCGCACCCGCCCCGGTTGATCCCCCTGTTCGCCATGGCGCCTTTCCTGGCGGCCTCAATGGCCATCGCAATGATGGCGCTGGTCCTCGGGCCTTTGTCGGGTAAAACCGCCAGAGCGCTCACTGGCCTCGCCGTTGTCGCGGCACTCATCTCCTACGGTCCGCAAAAATGGATCGACCCGGCCATCGGCGAAATCTGGCCGGCGGTCCTGCTTGGGCAAATCGCCTCTCTCATCCTGCTGGCGGCCGTCGCCAAGCCGAACCTGGGCGAGTCTGGGCGGGCAGGCTCATGACCCTCGCGCAGCTCATCTCCCTGCCGCCGCTCATCTTGATGGGGCTCATCGCCGGGTTCTTCTACGCCTTCTCAGTCTGCGTGATGCCGGGCCTTGATCGCATCGCGCCAAGCGCGGCCATTGAAGCGATGCAAGGGATCAACCAGGCCGTCCAAAATCCGGTGTTCTTCGTCACCTTCTTCCTGACGCCAGTCTCCGCCGCCATCAGCGCTTTGGTTCTCTGGCGATACGGCAACACCGTGGCTGCGCTCTGGGTGGTGGGCGGTGGCCTCACCTATCTGCTCGGCGCGTTGCTGCTCACCGCTCTCATCAACGTACCGATGAACAACGCCTTGGCCTCTGTCGACCCAGCGGTCAGCAACGCTGAAACCATCTGGCGTGCTTACAGCGAGCGCTGGACTTTTTGGAACACAGCACGCGCCAGCGCCTCGACCGTTGCTCTGCTGATGATCGCGATCGGCATGCTCTCGCCCTTGCGCTGAGCGAACCGTACCGCTAGGGACGGGGCCTCTTTTCCCTACATATGAGGCTCCGTCGATGGCTCCCGCCCGCTCCAACATTCTCGTTCTGCCCGGTGATGGTATCGGCCCTGAAGCGATGGCCGAGGTCGATAAAATCATCGCCTGGACGAATGCGCAGGGCCTGACCGCAATTGAGACGGACATCGATTTGGTTGGCGGAGCCGCCTATGACGATCACGGCGCGGCCATCTCTGATGAGGCCATGGACAAGGCGCTGGCCGCCGATGCGGTTCTCTTCGGCGCCGTTGGCGGGCCGAAATGGGATGACGTGCCGTATGATGCCCGCCCGGAAGCCGGCCTGCTCAGCCTGCGCAAGGATCTGGCCCTGTTTGCCAATCTGCGCCCGGCCATCTGCTACCCGGCACTGGCGTCGGCCTCCTCACTGAAGCCGGAGCTGGTCGAGGGCCTGGATATCCTCATCGTGCGCGAACTGACCGGCGGCGTCTATTTCGGCGAGCCCAAAGAGGTCGTGACCCTGGAGAATGGCGAGCAGCGCGCCGTCGACACGCAGGTCTACACCACCCACGAGATCGAACGCATCGCCGCCGTGGCGTTTGAACTGGCGCGCACGCGCTCGAACAAAGTCTGCTCAATGGAAAAGCGCAATGTCATGCGCTCCGGCGTGCTCTGGAACCAAGTGGTCACCGCCACCCATGCCGGCGCCTTCGCCGATGTGGAGCTGTCGCACATGCTTGCCGATGCCGGCGGCATGCAGCTGGTGCGCGCGCCCAAACAGTTCGACGTCATCGTCACCGACAACCTCTTCGGCGATATGCTCTCCGATGTAGCCGCCATGCTGACCGGATCGCTTGGCATGCTGCCGTCAGCGTCGCTGGGCGCCGAGGACGCGGTGACCAAAAAGCGCAAGGCCATGTACGAGCCGGTGCACGGTTCAGCGCCGGATATTGCCGGCCAGGGCAAGGCCAACCCCATCGCCATGGTCGCGAGCTTTGCCATGATGCTGCGCTATTCGCTTGGGATGGTCGACCTGGCGACGCAAGTGGAAACGGCCATCGCCAACGTGCTCGATGCAGGCATCCGCACTGGTGACATCGCTGGTGACGGCATCACGCCAGTTTCAACGTCGCAGATGGGCGATGCGCTGTTGGCTGAGTTGCAGAAGGTGGCAGCAGGCTAGCCGTAGACGTCATGGCCGGGCCTGACCCGGCCATCCATCCCAAATGGCCAGCATCTGGCGAGTATCGACCGCGTTAGAGCTGGATGGCCGCCTCAAGGGCGGCCATGACGTGCCGCTTTACCCCTGCGGCAGCACCAAATCCTCGGCACGCATCCAGCCGGTGGTGGTCACGCCTGTTTCTCGATGGGTGAACACCATGAAAAACCAGTCGCCGGTTTCGCTCACATCGGTCACGCGGCCCTCATCCCCTTCGACCAGATAAGCGCCGCGCCGCGTCGTCTCGTCGGGGGCGCCATAAAAGTAGGCCCGACCGGGATTGGTGGACACCGCAAACTGATGGAAGCCGGGGTCTTCCAGCGCTTCGGCGTCCCACGGGTCTGGGGCGATGGTCGGAATGATCCCGCGTTGAATATCACCACCTTTGCGGCTGCCCGGAAAGGTCACCACGTCAAACTCACCCCAATGAGTGCGACTGAGAATGAGATCGAGCCCTTCGCCCTCTGGCCGGTACACATCCGTTGTCCAGAACGGTCCGGAGCGTGAGGGCTCTCGGATCGTGCCCATAATGTCGTCGCGCTCAGGGTTGGCGATGGTCCCCACCGGCACGAACAAGCGATCACTGTCGGCGCGGTGGAACGTCCAGAAAAAATTCACCCCGCCATAGCCAACGCCATCGAGCACCCCGACATCCAAATAGCCGTCGAAATCAACGTCCATCAGCAGAACGGCCATTTCATCGTTCCACTGGCTTGCGGGCTCGTAGGTCGCAAGCGTCAGCGCATCATTGTCAGTGCCCGCCAGAACGCGTCCGTTCTCAATGCGCACGGTTGCACGGGCACCGTCATAGGCCGGATGGGCGAACTCAATGCTTCCGGAGCCATCGGCCGGCACTGTGAGCCGCGTCCCATAGTCGGGGATCGACACCGCACCGTCGGAAGCGGCTGCCGGAAAGGTTCCGCCGAGCAAAAAAGCAACAACCAGCAAACGAACGTCGCTCATTAGGTCTCTCCACATTGACATCGCCGCCCGTCTGTGGCGGTAAAGCGCACCATGCGCCAGGAAACCATCCTAACCAAGGCATTCGATCTCGTTGTGACGTCGCTCACAACGGCGTTGATGTTGGGCGCTACCAAAACCACCACCACCACAAAGACGACCGAGCTCTAATCAGCCCGTCCCTTCCGCGCGTTCGGCCAACTGCCCAACCCGGAGTTCGGGAGGGGCAAAGGGTGATGTTGCGCGCTGCGTAGCTTTGAGAGACATACAGGGCAGCAAAAGAAGGATTTTTCCCATGGGATATACCGTTGCAGTGGTCGGTGCGACCGGCAATGTGGGCCGCGAGGCGCTGGACATTCTGGCCGAGCGCGGCTTTCCAGCTGACACCGTTCTGGCCGTCGCCTCGCGTAAAAGTGCAGGCCAAGACGCCTATTTCGGCGACACCAGGCTGAAGGTTGTTGCTCTCGACAGTGTCGATTTTTCCAAAATCGATATCGCGATCATGTCGGCAGGCGGTGATATCTCGCGCGAGTGGGCGCCGAAGATCGGTGCGGCCGGTTGCGTCGTCATCGACAACTCCTCCGCCTTCCGCATGGACAGCCAGGTGCCGCTGATCGTGCCCGAAGTGAACGCCGATGCGATTGAAGGCTTCCGGCAGAAGAACATCATCGCCAACCCCAACTGCTCCACGGCCCAGCTGGTTGTGGCGCTGAAGCCGCTGCATGATGCCGCCACGATCAAGCGCGTGGTCGTCTCGACCTATCAGTCCGTATCCGGCGCCGGGAAAGAGGCGATGGACGAGCTGTTCGCGCAAACCAAATCGGTTTTTTCCGTCGGCGAGATCAAGCCGGAGAAGTTCCCCAAGCGCATCGCCTTCAACGCCATTCCGCACATCGATGTGTTCATGGAAGACGGCTACACGAAGGAAGAGTGGAAGATGATGGCCGAGACCAAGAAGATCTTGGATCCGAAAATCAAGCTCACCGCCACCTGCGTGCGCATCCCGGTTTTCGTGTCGCACTCCGAGGCTGTGAACGTCGAGTTCGAAAACTCGATCACCGCCGAGGAAGCCAAGGGCATCCTGCGCAACGCGCCGGGCTGCCTGCTCATCGATAAGCATGAGGATGGCGGCTACATCACCCCGCACGAGGCCGCCGGCGAGGACGCGACCTATATCAGCCGCGTGCGCGAAGATGCGACGGTGGAAAACGGCCTCACATTCTGGTGCGTGTCGGACAATCTGCGCAAAGGCGCCGCGCTCAACACGGTTCAGATCGCCGAGGTCCTGGTGAACCGCGGGCTGATCGAACCCAAACAGGCGGCGGCCTAATGACCACAATTGAAGGGCGCGCAGAGATCAATCTGCGCCCCTTCACCAACGCCGACATCGGCGCGTTGGGCAGGCTGTTTGGCACAGCCCGCGCCTCGATGCAGCTGTTTGACGATCCCCACACCACCGGTGAGCACACCGCTTACATCGCAGGCCTGTCGGCAGGCTGCGCGATCACGGTCGCTGAGAGCGATGGTCATTTGGCCGGTTTCTTGAGCTTCACACGCAGGCCGGGTGCGGCAATGGGCGAGATCACCCATCTCTTCGTGCATCCCGATCATCAGCGCCAAGGGGTTGGTGCAATGCTCCTGGATCATGCCATCAATCGTTACGGTCCGCCGCTGCACCTTTGGGTGTTCGAAGCCAATACACGCGCCCGCGCGCTTTACGAGAGCAGAGGCTTTGTCATGACCGACCGCACCGACGGTTCCGGCAATGACGAGAAGCTGCCCGACATGCGCTACGATCTGCTGGCCGGTGGAAACGACACCGAGGTCACCCGCACCTGAAAAAACGGGAAATAGTCGTCCGTGCCGTAAAAGTTGCCGGCGTTTACGACAGTCGGCAGGGTGAAACCCTCAAAGGTCCGATACTCCGACAGGTCGCCGCCAAACGGCTGAATCTGAAACTGTTTCTGCGGGTTGGCATCCGACCATCGCGGAAACACGATACGCGTTGGTGCCCCACGCGCATCAACATGCACTTCCACCGGCTGCTCCATACCATAGGCGGTCAGCACCATGCGTGCGCTATTCTCGCCGAGCGATTCCCAAACAATGCCGTCCCTCGGCAAAAGCGCCGCCGGCGTCCAGAACAGAGCTTCGCCCACGTAGCGACCGAAGGCTGCGCGGGCATGGTCATCATTGCCGCCCGCCCGAACGACCGGAAACAGCCCAAGCAGCCAGAACCGGGTCCAACTCGTGCCGCGCAGCGCCGCATCCGATCCGCTCATGGATAGACCGCCGAAGGAGGTGCTGGGCTGCCACAAAAAGCCGTCCGGCGCGCCGAGCACTTGGCGAGCGGTCATCTCCATCCAATTGGGCGCATCCGCCGTGCCAAGGCTGAGCCGCCCCTCCATCTCGATGTCGACCACAGTGTAGAGAGGGGTGCCCGGTGCGATGGTGAAGCGAAAGTAACGCTGCGCCGGTTCGGGCAGGTCCTCCACCATCGCCATGTCGAACACCGGAGGCGTTTCGGGCTGAACCGCGTGCAAGGCCGCCATCACCCGCGCTTCGGCGCGTTTGTCGAGCGCCCGCCACCCGGCAAGACCGGTGACAACAAGGACGACCAGAATCAAAAAAGTGAGCGCAAGCCCGGTCCAAAGCGACACGATAAGTACTCCCGGCATAAAAGGCCTTGGCAAACCTAACGCCTAATGAAGCTAGCTCACCTGCGCTTGGTCAATGCTCTGCGCGTTGCGAAAGCCGCTCCGGCGTCCCGGTTGTCAGCGCTTCAGCGTGCCTCCAGCAACGGCCCGATCACCTCGATCCGATTGGTCCAGACATAGCCATCAAAGCTGTCAGGCACTTGCGCCAACGTCTCTTCATCATCAACGCCGGACGAAAAACCACCGCCGCTATAAGGGCCGATCAGAATGACCGACGTGCCATGGCGCGCCAACCGTTCGGTCAGCCTATGCGGATAACCCCAAACAAACGGGGCAATGTTGATCGGCAAAATCAGAAGCGTGTCGCGACAGGGTTCGGGCACATAACCGCTCCACCCAAGGGCCAGCAAAGGCCTACCGCAGTCGAGCAATGATCGGCGCGTGTAACCGCGCAGACCCTCCACATCGGCCAGCGCAGTTTCAGTGGGAGGCCTACCCCCATAAACGCCAAAGGTCGCCGCGCGGGCCACCAGGCTGCCATTGATCAGTTCCGCCAGAGCCTCGCCTTCTCTGGCATGCCGCGACTTGAAGTTGATCAAAAACTGCCGGTTGGGGAACAGATCAAACACTTCCACCAGCGTCGGCATCATGCCGATACCCTCGCCGCGAAACGGGAAGGTCTCGCCACCATCGGCGGTATAGCCATAGCCGATATCAAGTTCCCGCAACGTCGCCATATCGATCTCATGGGTGACGCCGGTCCCGTCCGTGCGGCAATCCAGCGTCCAATCGTGGAACACCGCAAAATGGCCATCTGGCGTCAGATGCACATCCAGTTCCACAACGCTTGCGCCCGCCTCGAAGGCAGCGTTCATCGAGGGAATACTGTTTTCCAAATACGCATGTGTCGGCTCGCGAATGAGCACAGCGGTGCACGTATCGTTGCCAACCTCGTGCATTGGAAAGGTTTGATGCACACCGCGGTGGGCAAGGAGCTGTGTCTCACCGCCATCTGAAAACAGGGACGTGTTGGCGATCCAAAGCGCGCCGCCAATCACCAGAACAAGCAGAACAAAGCGCACCACCCATCGCATACTCAAATCTCCTTTTTGGGAGACCAGCTAAGCGGCGAACTGTGGCGGCAAGCGGGTTAGAAAGGGACGGCGATGAGGCTGGTTCTAGTGCTCGTGCCGGGGCCAACCCTCGGCTTCCATCTTGCGATAAAAGTCCACCAACTGCTTGCCGCGTTCGGCCTTGAAGCGCGTGCCGTCAATGATGGGTTCGATGATCCGGTCGACGCGAAAGCCGCGAAAATCCTCGCGCAGTTCGCACCAGGCGAGCAGCGTCCATACCTTGCCCCAGAAATAGAGGCCGAGCGGGCGCACGGTGCGCTGCGTCGCGTCGCCCTTGGCGTCGGTGTAGTCCATCGAAAGCTTTTCAGATCGGTCGATCGCCCGATCCAGAAGGTCAAGCGTCTCGCGTTGGCTCTCGGCAAACTCAAAGCTCGGCGCAAAGATCGCCGTGGCCTCCACGGTCGGGCGCTTGGCATCGGGCAAAACGGCTCCGATCTTCACCAGCGCCTCTTCAGCAGCCCGCGCCATCGACAGCCCGCCCCAAGCGCGCACCATGCGGGCACCGGCCACCAGCGAGGCGATCTCATCGCGCGTGAACATCAGCGGCGGCAGATCGTAGCCATCGCGCATGATGTAGCCGACGCCCGCCTCACCCTCGACCGGCACGCCTGACCCCTGAAGATCGACGATATCGCGGTAGATCGTGCGCTCGGACACTTCCAACTTGTCAGCAAGCATCCGCGCGGTGACAAGTCTGCCACCGCGCAAAAGTTGAACGATCTGGAAGAGGCGGTCAGCCCGTCTCATATCTTGTCCGCCGTCTGCATCAGCTGTCGTTGAACCGGAACCAGCCGACCGAGTTTCCATCCGGGTCGAGCGTATAGATAAAGGCACCCATCGGGATATCGATGGCCGGCGACAGCACCTTACCACCCGCTTCGACGACTCGGTCGGCCGTTTCTTCCAAACTGACAGGCGCCAGCAGATGGACGGTGGGCCCGATGCCTTCTGGTGCAGGCTTTCCTGGGTAAAGATGAGCCGAAACGCCGCCCTTGTCGTCGGCGACAGGCAAGAAGACCACCTTGTTCGGTCCACCATCGGACTCCACAAGCTCGCGGCCCAGCACGGCACTGTAGAACTGGCGACCCTTCTCAAGATCAGTGACGGGGATTTCAGCCCAGACGAGTTGATGGTCAGGCAGGGTCATGGGAAAGGCCTTCTTCTTGGTTGCGATGGCAGGACCATGACACACCCCTCCTGACAACATTCTGTCAGGAGCCTGCAAGAAACTTGACGCAAAGAGAAGTGGCGCGAGCCGATGCCCGTTTGGCCTGCGGTTTGGGACCCGTGCAGCATCCGCGTCAGGCAGCGCTGGTCGATCACGTTAGGCCCAGATGGCGATTTCCAATCCGTGCGCATCACGCTCGGTCGGATCGGGAAAGCTCACCGCCTCCCTGCGCGCGACCCGCCCAGCAACCAACCAACAGACAGCCGCATCCAGCACGTCATCGGCGCCAACACCCGGCGGTGGTGGCTGGGTGAGGAAAGGCGAGGACATCCCGTGGCGCGCCAGAAGCGCCCTACGTTCCTCCATCCCTGCCATGTTTACGCGGCCCTTGATCTTCTTCGGCAGGCGCATGGCCTGACCGCCATTGAGCACCGTGAAGGCCACTTCCGGATGGCTCTCCTTGACCCGATCACGAAGAGCCGGATCGGCGCACAGCAGCGCGTCGATTTCCAGGATTTTTGGAAACAGATAGAACCCCTGGATGGAAACCCCCTTGGGCGGATCAGAAAGCGTCTTGGCGAGCGCGCTCGCCTCCTGGTGCAACAGGTAGTCATCGCCCGTGCGGCCGGTCATCCGCCTGCCCATCTCGACGACAGCACGGGCGGGCATCGCAAAAACGCTCGACTGGCGCGGCCCCAACATCGGACGCACGCGCTTTTCTGGTGATCGTCCGCCGCCGCTGATCCGTTCCGGCAGGCCGATGGGCATATCGACCGCGATCTGCGCATCCGGCCAATCGGCGGCAATGTCTTGAAAGGCTCGATAGACGCGCAGCTCTGGCGCTGCGCCCGCAACGACCACCCAGCCGCGCTTGCACCCGTCCACACCAACGCAGAGACGCGCCGTCATGTGGCGCGGGCGGCAGCCAGGTGGCGGGACGTCACCATCGTCATCGGCGAGATAAGGCTCGCCTGTTCCCGTGCCACAAGCAACTCATCGCTCCCGGCCTTCACCGAGCGGGCAACCATCTCGAACACCGAGGCGGTCGCCTGCATAACGGCCTTGTCGATGGGCTGCCCCGTCAGCAGATGGGCGGTCAGCAGCGCGGAAAAAAGATCGCCAGTGCCGTGTGGTGCGCCGGGCACGAGAGCATGTTCAGCGAGCGTTGCCGTCCGCCCCTCAACGAGAAGCGTGCCGATGGCGTTCTTCATCATGCCGAACGCCGATGTCACAACCACCCGATTGATCTCAAGCGCACGCGCGCTCTCAACCAGCGCTGCATTGTCCGCAGCCTCGCCCCCGCCAGCGAACGCGGTCAGTTCGAACCGATTGGGCGTTGCCACATCGCAGCGCGGCAGAAGCTCTTCACGGATCGCTGCCACCACGTCGTCAGGCACGTATGTCCCATGCGCGTCTGCGCTCACCGGGTCGCACACCACCAGCAAATCAGGCGACACGGCACGGACCTGATCAATGGCCCGGCACGTTGCGTGAACCTGGCCAGCGCTGGCGAAATAGCCGGTAAGGACTGCGCCCACCTCATCGATGACCGGCAGACCGACAAGCGCTTGAAGGCTGGCCTCGAACGCGTCATCGGGCATGGCATGGCGCTGCGGCATACCAAAACTGCGCGCATGCCCTGGATGCCAGGGCAGCCAGATCGTTGGCACCTTCCACAGGGGCAGACCGAGGCGTTCGATGGCGAAGCCAGCCGCGCGCAAACCCACCGAGCCGCGGGCAACGTGGGAGGAAAGGGCGAGAACCGCCTTGGGCGAAGAAGCATCGTGCATGGCGGCGCTCTTGCCATAGGTCCAGACGAATGACCACCTCGGCAGCGCAGCATCAAAACGCTATTGCGATGCAACAAAACGATTGGAGCGCATCATGGAACAGCAGCCCCTTAGAACCGTCCTCTACATGCCCGGCTCCAACGCCCGCGCCATCGAGAAGGCCCGCTCACTGGATTGCGATGGCGTGATCCTCGATCTGGAAGATGCTGTGGCACCGGAGGCCAAGGAAGAAGCGCGTTCTCTTGTCACCCAGGCGCTGAACGAAGGCGGTTTCGGCCATCGCTTCATGATCCTGCGCGTCAACGCCGCCGATACAGCGTGGCACGCCGAGGACATGAAACTTGCTGCCAGCGTGAAGGCCGATGCGGTGCTGATCCCCAAAATCAACCGCGAGCAGGATGTTTACGATGCCCGCGCCAAGCTTGCCGACACGCCGCTTTGGGCGATGATGGAAACACCACTGGCCATGCTCAACGCGCAAAGCATCGCCGCAGCCGGATTGCAGGGCTTCGTCATGGGCACCAATGATCTGTCCAAGGACACCGGTGCACGTCTCATTCCAGGACGGGCGCCCATGCTTGCCTGGCTTTCCACCTGCATTGCCGCCGCCCGCGCCTACGGGCTGACCATTCTCGACGGCGTGTTCAACGCGATCGATGATCCTGAGGGTTTTCTGGCCGAATGCGAGCAGGGCCGCGATTTGGGCATGGACGGCAAGACGGTGATCCACCCCAAACAGCTTGATCCGTGCAACACCATCTTTGCGCCTGACGCCGAAGACGTGGCCTTCGCCCAGAAGATCATCGACGCCTTCGCCGAGCCCAACAATGCCGACAAAGGCGCCTTGCGCATCGATGGCAAGATGGTGGAGCGTCTCCACGCTGAAATGGCGGCCAAGACAGTCGCCATGGCCAACGCCATCGCCGCCCGCGCCGGCTAGTTCATCAATACTGAGAGGGGCCGTAACGATGAAACTCTATCGCTTGCTGACCGCCGCTGACATCGACGACCAGTTTTGCCGCAAGGTGACCCGCGCTTTGAACGATGGCTGGGAGCTTTATGGTAGCCCCGCCATGACGACCGACCCCAACTCCGGTGAGGTCATCTGCGCCCAAGCGGTCATCAAGTCGCAATCCGGCGATTACCGCGAAGACGAACCGCTCTCAAAGCAAACCGGCAAATCAGCCCAACACTGAGGCTGAGCCTTAAGCTTCGCCTGATGCGGAGGCGTGAATGGCCAGCGCGTGCACGGGACCAGCCAGTTCGTCGGCCAGGACCTCATTGATCATCCGGTGCATGTCCACGCGGCTCTTGCCCTCAAACGCCTCGGCGATGATGTAAACGCGAAAATGCGTTTCCCCGCCTGGCTTCCAGCCCGAATGCCCCTCATGCTGGCTCGACTCATCGCGCACATCCAAAGCTTTGGGACGGAAGGCGAGCTTCAATTTGGCTTCAAGGATGGATTGAACGGACATTGAGAGCTTTCTGCTGACAGCAAACCGGAGTGCAATCGACCGCTCGCGCGCGGCCAAAGCCTGTTAGCTAGGAAGCGCCGTGTCAGGAACAAGCTGACGCAGGGTACAAATTGCGGGCGCTTTGATGCAGTTTGCGCATCAGCACTTTCCCGTAGCTTCCATTCAACGAGGACCGACGATGATCGTTCCCAATCTCATGGTCAGCGACATGCAGGCGTCAATCGCCTTCTACCGAGATTTGCTCGGATTCACGCTGGTTTTTGCCCTTGATGACGAACGCGGCATGCATGACGATCCGGCGGGCAAAGCGACCGTGTTTGCCTCACTCAAGTGGGGCGATGCTGAGTTGATGCTGCAAACGGTCGAAAGCCTGGCTGAAGACCTTCCGGTTTTCACCAACACCTCAAAGCCCACGGCCAGCGGGACGATCTTCCTGCGCGGCTACCATCCCGATCAAATCGCCGACAAAGACGTCAGCGCGATCATCGTGAAAGGGCCGGTCAAGCAATGGTACGGGATGCTTGAGCTCTACCTGCGCGATCCCGACGGCTACATCATCTGTCTGGCAGCACCCGACGGTCCGCCGCCGGCCTGACCGGGATTGCTTTTTTGATGGGAATGCCCCGTCAGGGCAGTCTATCGACACGGTAAGTGCCTGCGGGGGTAGACCGGGGGAGGTCCGTCTACCCTGACGGGACAAGCTTTTACGCGGCGCGGATCGTCGCCAAGAAAGCGTCGATGTTGCGCCGCATGTCGGCGGCTTTGTCGTTCACAACGACAGAGGATTGCAGAACGTCGGTGGAAGACTGACCGGTGGCATCGGCAGCTTCACGCACGCCATGAATGTTCCGCGAAACCTCGTTGGTTCCCTCGGCGACCTGCTGCACGCTGCGGGCAATGTCCTGCGTTGCCGAGCCTTGCTCTTCGACAGCTGCGGCAATGGCGGAGGCGGCCTCGTCCATGGCTTCGATCTTGCCGGTGATCGACTGGATCGCGGTCACCGAGCTTTGCGTTGCCGTCTGGATCGCGGTCACTTGATCGCCAATCTGCTCGGTCGCTTTGGCCGTCTGCTCGGCAAGCGCCTTCACTTCGCTAGCCACGACCGCAAAGCCCTTTCCAGCATCGCCGGCGCGCGCTGCCTCGATGGTTGCGTTGAGCGCCAAGAGGTTGGTCTGCTCAGCGATATCCATGATCAGGCTGACGACCTGGCCAATCTTTTCTGCCGTCTGGGCAAGCGATTCCACCTGCTCGCTGGTCGATTGCGCCGAGCCGACTGCCTCACGCGACATATCGGCGGAGTTGGCCACCTGCTGACCGATCTCGGCAATGGAAGCGGAAAGCTCTTCGGCCGCACCCGCCACAGTCTGGACATTGGCGCTCACCTCTTCGGAGGCCGACGCTACGGCCTGCGATTGGGCGTTGGTCTCGTTGGCCGTCGCCGACAGGGACTCCGATGAGTTCTGCATCGACTCCGCCGATTGCAGCACGGCGCCAAGCGCTTCCTGACTGGCCGTCTCAAATGCGTTGATTGCCTTTTCGATGGTTTCAGCGCGCGCCAATCGCTTGGCCTGTTCGGCCTCCTGCTCTTCGCGCAGCCGGTCGCCTTCCATCATGCTCGATTTGAATACGTCGATCGCGGTGGCCATCGACCCCAACTCATCTTTGCGGTCGAGCGCGGGAATCGTGACCGCGTAATCGCGTTCACGCAGCCGGCCCATCACATCGGTCAAACCGACGATAGGTCGCGAGATACTGGTCGCAAGCACAAAACCGAATATGCTGGCAAGGATCACGCCGACGGCACCGACGATCATCGCCATAGTCCGTTGAGTTTCAAAATTCGCGCTGAGTGCCGGCCCAATCGTATCCTGCATCGCGATTTGGTTGGTGTTGATCTCAACCGCCTCTGCCATGATGCGCGGACCGACAACATCGAGCGTCTCAGAATAGATGGCGTTGCGCTCGTAGATAGCGGCAACGATATCGGCCAGCGTGGACTCATAGAGGGCAAAATCAGCAACCACATCCTCGGCGATTGCACGTCGCGTGGGATTGTCGAGCACACGCAAAAGCCGTGGCATAAAATCCTGCGCGAACGTGATTTCTTCGACTGCACGGGCCTGAAGGCGATCTTGATTGTCGATGATGAAACGCGATCCATAGGCCCGCGCCAACAACAAATGCTGGAGCGCGCTACCGGCATAATAGGCTGCCTCAGGATCGCGATCTTCATAGGCGCCGAGCATGATCTGCGTCAGCGCAAGCCGGGCTCGGGTCCCGGTCGGCTGTAAGGTTTCGGTCAGCAGGGTGTCGATGGCCAATTGCTGGTCGGCGGCAACATCCATAGCCGCCTGGTATTGCTCGGCATCATCGACCATGCTTTCAAACTGACTGGCTAAATCAGGATTACGCGCCTCGATCAGTCCAAAGGCGTCGCGAATGCGATCGACCGATTGGGCGATGGCTGCGTTTGGATCGTCCAGCACGCCGGAGCGAAAGCGCATCACGTCAAGTCGCATCGTCGTCACGGCTTTAGAGAACTCTGAGCTGCCGTTGGAGAGAAGAGCAGCCGCTCTGTAGGACCCGAAGGCGGATTGGTTTTTCAACCCGTTCCAAATGGCATAGCCAGCCATCAAACCGACAATGAGAACAGTAATGCCAAATCCTGCGTAGAGTTTACCCTTCAAGGATAAAGAAAACATCATGCACCCAATTCCGACTGAAGTTTCGGGGTGAATTGAAGGCCCCCGGATGGGTAACAAACACATGATCAAGGTTAATATTGTGTTATCACGATGTATTAATCAGAATCACGCGATCACAATCGATTATTTTTTGTGCAACTTTAAATGGCTAAATTCTATACACTGATTGTGAAACCGGTATTTTCGTAAGGGCATTGATTGTTTAGGCGTGAATTATATGTCATTCACAACGCAAAAACAGTGATTCAAAGCTATAATACTTAAAGATGAATATCTAATATTCTACAACTTAAAGTTGATTACTATCACGGTGATCGCTTGCGTCCTGCCTCTGTACCCGGAGCCAAAGACAGGCTAAACCAGCGCTCCGCTGTTTTCCCCGTGATCCGTGCGCGGCAGGCATGCGCTCCCAAGTCTTTGGTCGTGCCCTTGTTCGCCGTGCAAGCCTTCCCATAATGGTTATCCATGACGTCTGACTCCCCCCTTTTTGATTCCATCCGCATCAAGCCGCGCGGCAAGGCCAAAGCTGCCAAGCCAAAGGCCGAAGCACCGCCCTGCGGCTG
The DNA here is from genome assembly GCA_017642935.1 of Hyphomicrobiales bacterium. Taxonomy (NCBI): domain Bacteria; kingdom Pseudomonadati; phylum Pseudomonadota; class Alphaproteobacteria; order Hyphomicrobiales; species Hyphomicrobiales bacterium. Next base: position 823,275 of record JAEPOK010000002.1, on the reverse strand, counting down.
GGAAGGATGCGAGAAAAAAGGCGAGCACCGTGCGCCCAAGGGTCGCGACCAGGAGGGCGAGTTCCATTGGTTCTGCCTGGAGCACGTGCAGGCCTACAACAAATCCTACAACTATTTTTCCGGCATGAACGATGAGGATCTGACAAAGTATCAGAAAGCCTCCATGACCGGCCATCGCCCAACCTGGGAGTGGGGCAAAAACGGCAAGGCCGAAGCCGTGAAAAAACGCCGCGGTCCTAAGCCGACCGCGTCGGGCAAACCACGCAAGCCCTGGGCCGATGATGTCGGCGCGGATCCGTTTGCTTTGTTCGGCGACGGCGGTGATGCAGCGGCCCAAAAAGCCAAGCGGCAAACACGAACAGTCGGCAACGCCGCTCGTAAGAGTTTCGCCGCACTCGGGCTTGATACCGATGCCGACCCAGAGACCGTCAAGGCGCGCTTTAAGGACCTTGCCAAACGGCTGCACCCGGACCTCAACAAGGGCGACCGCCGCTCCGAGGAACGCCTGCGCGACGTTATTCAAGCCTACAACACCTTGAAAGCCGCCGGCTTCTGCTAGACAAACGGGGCAAGCGGCCAAAAGCTTGCCCACCCCCAATCTCTGCGATCAGGACACCGAACGCATGACCCTTGCTGCCCCGACCCCCTTTGGGAGCGTTGCTTCCGCCGACGAAAACGCCGCGCCAACCGAAATCATCGATGTGCGCAAGGTCTTCGGCATCGATACCGATATGCAGGTCAAGGGGTTCGCCGAGGCCGACGCGCATGTGCCGGACTTCGACCCCGATTATATTTTCGACCGCGACACGACCCTGGCGATCCTTGCTGGCTTCGTTCACAACCGCCGGGTGATGGTTCAAGGCTATCACGGCACCGGCAAGTCGACCCATATCGAGCAGGTCGCTGCCCGCCTCAACTGGCCGACCGTGCGCGTGAACCTCGACAGCCATATTTCCCGTATCGATTTGGTCGGCAAGGACTCCATCGTCATCCGTGACGGTATGCAGGTCACCGAGTTTAAGGACGGCATCCTGCCTTGGGCGCTGCAGACCAACACCGCTTTGGTGTTCGATGAGTATGATGCCGGCCGGCCAGACGTGATGTTCGTGATTCAACGCGTGCTGGAGGTTTCCGGCCGCCTGACGCTGCTCGATCAGAACCGGGTGATCCGCCCGCATCCGAGCTTCCGCCTGTTCGCCACCGCCAACACGATTGGCTTGGGCGATACCTCCGGTCTCTATCACGGCACGCAGCAGATCAACCAAGGTCAGATGGACCGCTGGTCGGTGGTCACCGTGCTGAACTATCTGCCGCACGACACCGAGGTCGATATCGTTTTGGCTAAAGCGCCTGCTTACAAAACCGGTGAAGGCCGCGAGCAGGTCGCCAACATGGTGCGCTTGGCGGACCTCACCCGCAACGCGTTCATCAACGGCGATCTGTCCACCGTGATGAGCCCGCGCACCGTGATCACCTGGGCGCAGAACGCTGAAATCTTCGGCGGGATCGGCTTTGCCTTCCGCGTCTCGTTCCTCAACAAGTGCGATGAGACCGAGCGTCCGCTGGTGGCTGAGTTCTATCAGCGCTGCTTTGGTGACGAGATCCCAGATTCCGCGCTCAACGTCGCCCTGAGTTAGCCATGGCGGACCCACGCGCCCGCCCCGGCTCGAATCAGCGAACCTCCAGCCGATCAGCAGCGCACAATGAGCCGCTGAAGAAGGCCGTTTCTGGCTGTCTGAAGGCCATTGCCGGGCGCGAGGACGTGGAAATCACTTTCGCGGCCGACCGCCCTGTGCTCACTGGCAACAGTGCGCGCCTGCCCGAGCCGCCCCGCCGCATGAGCGCCGAGGATGGGGCAATCCTGCGCGGTCTGTCCGATGCCATGGCGCTGCGGCTGGCCTGCCACGACACCAAACTGCACAAGAGCATGGCTCCAGACGGCCAGGCCGCCCGCGCGATTTACGATGCCGTGGAACAGGCGCGCGTCGAGGCCATCGGCGCCGGTCGCATGAAGGGCGTGCGCGGCAATCTCTCAGCGATGCTGGAAGACAAGTACCATCGCGGCAATTTTGAAGAGATCACCGACAAGGCCGACGCCCCGCTGGAAGATGCGGTCGCTTTGATGGTACGCGAAAAACTCGCCGATATGCCCGTTCCGAAAAGCGCTGAAAAGATCGTCGACATCTGGCGCAAGGATGTGGAAGCCAAGGCCGGCAAGGATCTGAAGTCTCTCGCCGACGCCGTCGATGATCAGGAGGGCTTCGCCCGCGCCTTGCGCGATCTCCTGGTCTCACTCGACATGGCCGTTGAACTGGCACCCGAGGCCACCGACAATGACGAGGATGATGAAGATTCCGACGTCAATGATGATGGCGAGTCCGACAGCCAGAATGATGATGAGGCCACCGGCGATGAAATGACCGGCTCGGTGGAAGCCGAAGCCGCCGAAGCCGGCGAAGATGATGAGGCCGGCGAAAGCGAGGCGTCTGAAGAATCCGTCGCGGAGATGTCCGAGGGCGAGGAACCCGATCAGGGCGAGGACGCCGGAAGCCCGCAGAACCAGCGCCAAAACCAGGGCTATCTGGAACCGCTGACCGACTACAAAGCCTACACGACGAAATTCGATGAAGAGGTGAAGGTCGAGGACCTGTGCGATGCGCAGGAGCTGGAACGCCTGCGCGCCTTTCTGGACAAACAGCTGCAAAACCTTGCCGGTGCCGTCGCCCGCCTTGCCAACCGATTACAGCGCCGCCTGATGGCACAGCAAAATCGGGGCTGGGACTTCGATCTGGAAGAAGGCATGCTGGATTCAGCCCGCCTCACCCGCGTCGTCACCGATCCGATGCAACCGCTCGCCTTTAAGATGGAGCAGGACACCGAGTTCCGCGACACGGTCGTCACACTCCTGATCGACAATTCCGGCTCCATGCGCGGCCGCCCTATCACGGTGGCCGCCACCTGCGCAGATATTCTCGCCCGCACGCTGGAACGCTGTGGCGTAAAGGTCGAAGTGCTCGGCTTCACCACGCGCGCCTGGAAGGGCGGGCAGTCCCGTGAATCCTGGCTCAACGCCGGCAAACCCGCCATGCCCGGACGCCTCAATGATCTGCGCCACATCATCTACAAGTCCGCCGATGAGCCCTGGCGGCGCGCCAAGCGCAATCTTGGTCTGATGATGCGCGAAGGGTTGCTGAAGGAAAACATAGACGGCGAAGCGCTGGAATGGGCCCACGCCCGCCTGCTCGGTCGCCCCGAGCAACGCCGCATCCTGATGGTGATTTCCGACGGTGCGCCGGTGGACGACAGCACCTTGTCGGTCAACACCGGCAACTATCTGGAACGCCATCTGCGCCACGTGATCGACCAGATCGAAACCCGCTCACCAGTAGACCTCATCGCCATTGGTATCGGCCATGATGTGACGCGCTACTATCGCCGGGCTGTGACCATTGTTGATGCCGAAGAACTGGCCGGCGCCATGACTGATCAGCTCGCCTCCTTGTTCGAGGAAGAGAGCGCAGCAGCCGGTCGCCAAATGAGCCGGAAACTTGCGTCGTAGAATTGCTGCGCTTGCATTGGCGGCGACGCTATCGCCTGCCATCGCCGATGAACCCATCACCATCACCGCCACATCGCTGCCCGTCTTCGACAGGTCAGCGCCAGATAACCGCTTCGGCCCACTGACTTATTTAGGGGGTTTGGCGCTTTCCAGCCGCCATCGCGATTTTGAGGCCCTCTCCGGCCTCACTATGCAAGACGAGCGCCTGATCATGGTGACCGATGAAGGCGATTGGGTAACGGCCACTCTGGAAACCGAGCCCGATGGCACACCAACCGGGCTCACCGATGCGCGCATCGGTCCACTGCGCAACACCGATGGCACACCCATGCAGTCCAAGCGCTTGGCCGACGCCGAAGCCGTTATGCTGATCGGCGACGAGCTTTGGGTGACGTTTGAGCGTAACCAGCCGATCCGCGCCTATGAAGCCAATGCCGGTGCGCCGAGCGGGGCCGCTCGCCTGCCCTTCGGCGATGCTGCTCCTCTTACCGGAAGCCGCAATGCTGGCTTGGAAGCCATGGTTCACATGCTGAATGGACCGCTTGCCGGCGAAACACTGGTGTTTCTGGAAGAACCACCGCGACGCGCGTCAGAACCGACGGCCGCCAGGCTCGCCGCATCAAGCGAGGTCATACCCTTCGCTGTCCAGCGCCAAGACCGCTACGCCGTCACCGGCGCAGCCGCACTGCCGAGCGGCGATGTGGTGATCGTGGAACGCCGCTTCTCCTGGGATGACGGTATCTTCATGCGGCTGAAACTGCTGCCGGCAGAGGAAATTCTCGCAGGCGCCGTCCGCCCACGCCTGCTTCTCGATGCCGATGGGAGCACGATCATTGACAACATGGAAGGGATCGCCGTGACCGATCACCCGGACGGGCCGATACTGACGTTGATTTCCGATGACAATGGCAATTTTTTCCAGCGCACCGTTTTGCTGCGCTTTCAGATCACCGGCGATCTGAGCGACTTGCCAGCGCTTACGCCGCCTGCACCGGTCGCGCGTCCAGACCTGTAGACAGCAGCAGCAGACGATAGGGAAAGAGCAAAACCGGGATTGCGAGCAGCTTGATCGAGAGATCACCCAGCGCCCAGCTTACCCAGCGCGGCGCGTCCACAGCCAGCAGGCCGAACAACGTTGCCATCTCGGTAGCAAACCCATCGCCAAACCCGACCAACGGCGTCAGGAACGCGGCAAAGGCCAGCGTGAAGAAGAGGGCCGTATCGACCATCGAGCCGAAGAACGACGAAACAGCGGGCGGCTGCCACCAGGCGGCTTTCTTTTCACCGCGATTGAGGTGGGCGAACAGCTGCACATCCAACATCTGCGCCACCAGGAACGACAGGCCCGAAGCCAGCGCGATGCGCGGCGTTGCAAACACGAACGACAAGACCACGGCGACCGCAAAACCGACCAGCACCACCTGACGGGCTTTGGCAGCGCCGAAGGCGCGGTTGGCGAAATCCGTGACCAAAAAGGCAAGCGGGAAAGTGAATGCACCCCAGGTGAGCAGATCGCCCAAAGCCAATGGCCCTAATGAGCCGGCCAGCGGGTACTGCACCAGCACGTTGGACACAACGATAACCGCCGCCATGCCCAGCATAGCGGCGATAAAGAAAGCTGTCTTGGTCATCAGGTAAGCCTTAAAAGGCAGTGCTTAAGCGGACTGGGCTTTCAGCACTTCTTTCTTCACTTTCAGCGCATTGGCCGAAAGCTCGGTGTCGCGTGCCTTCAACAGAAAGGCGTCAAGACCACCGCGATGCTCCACCGAGCGCAGTGCACTGGCAGAAATGCGCAGGCGCACCGTACGGCCAAGCGAATCGGAAACGAGCGAAACGGTGTTCAGGTTCGGCAGCCAGCGGCGACGGGTTTTGTTGTTGGCATGGCTGACATTGTTGCCAGTCTGCACACCCTTGCCGGTCAATTCACAACGACGCGCCATGGTCGGTCATCCTTAAACGTTGGTTTGCTGCAAAGCGTGGCCCGGATTGGCGCTGCTTTGCACGCGAACAAGAGAGCCTGTCGGACAAGGCGCAAACAGCGCTCTTCCCGCGGGACTTTTGCCGCTTTTGGAAACGAGGCGTGTCTATAGGCACCACTGCCCATTCTCGTCAAGCGTCGCTGGGCGCTTGAGCATATGTGAACCGGCGTAGAAACGCGCCAAAAATGCCACATTGGAGGGCAACGACCGATGCGTGGGGCACGAATCGCGCATGGTTAACGGCTGGTCAACGGCTTTGACTTAGCGTTTTGCCAATTCTGACGCCCGCCAAGCGGGTGATGGCACTGAATGCATGGGGCTTGTTGTGGCTGTTCGGCTATGGCGGGTACCCGGATGAGGACCAAAACCGTGACCCGGACCAACCACCGCATTTTATCGCGTCTTTTCAAAGCCAGCGCAGCCTTGGCGCTTGGAACGGCAACCTTTCTTGGCTCGGTGCAGACCATCGACCACGTCGCGCAGGTGAGCCCGGTCGCCGGACCGCAGCCCGCCCAAGCGTCGGTGTCCAGCCTTCGCGTCACCTATGCCGCGCGCCTTGCCGGCATTCGTATCGGCACCGGCGTTCTATCCGCCAACATCGACAGCGGCCGCTACACCGCCACCATCTCCGCCCAGACAAGCTCCGTCGGTCGGTTGGTCAGCCAAGGCCAGGGCGAAGCGGTTTCGCGCGGGGTCTTTGGCAACACCGTCGCTGTTCCCGTGAGCTATGACCTGTCGGCGTCCGAAGAAGATCTCACCAACATCGTGCGCATGCGTCTGTCACGCGGTGATATTGCCGAGCTTTCCGCCGAACCGCCTTTGTCGGAACATCCAAACCGCGTCGCCGTACGCGCGCAGCATCGCCGCGATGTGGTTGATCCGGTTTCGGCGCTTCTGATGCCGGTACCGAACGTGGAAAGCGCCCGCGGCCCCGCCGCTTGCGAGCGCACGCTGCCGCTCTTCGACGGTCGTCAGCGCTACGATATCGCTATGACGTTTGTGCGCATGGAACAGGTCCAGTTCGGCAATGGTCAGGCCGCTGTCTGCCGCTTGCGCTATCGCCCGATCGCGGGCCACCGCTCCAACCGCCGCGTAAACCAGGATCTAGCGCAGAACCCGAACATGTATGTTTGGCTGTCGCAAGTGGGCGATCAGGCGCTTGTTGCACCGGTGCGCATGGAAATCGGTCTGGACTTCGGCACCTTGTCGATCCAGGCGCTCGACTTCGCCGCACAATAGGCCAGCTCGCAAAATGACACGTCGCAAAACGGGTTGACGCGGCGAGCCCTTGCTGTCCCATTCTCAAGGTCGAACGATCATGAGAAAGGCCAGCCATGCTGAGCGAATACCTGCCGCACCTTATCCTGGCCTGGTCCATTCAGTTGATGGGGATCGTCTCGCCGGGCCCGGGTGTAATGCTTATCCTCGGCGTTGCCACCAGCCGAGGCCGCGCCGCCTCGCTCGTCACCTCCTTTGGCATTGCAAGCGGATCCGTGGTTCTGGCAACGGCCACCGTCCTTGGCGTCACCGCCATCCTTGCGCAAATGGCCGATGCCATGACTGTGCTGCGCTGGCTCGGCGCCGCCTATCTGTTTTGGCTTGCCTACAAGTCGCTGAAAACGGCCTGGCGTAACCCGCCCTTGCCAAAAGCGCAGGCAACAACCGTCAGCCCCTTGCGCACAGGCCTCACCGGATTTGGCCTGCAAATCTCCAACCCCAAAGCCATCGGGTTCTGGCTCGCCATCGCCGCCGTTGGCGGTATCGGTGAAGCGCCCCTGTCAGTCATCCTGCTGTTCATCAGTGTGGCGTTCTTGAACTCGTTCCTCGGCCATGGCGCCTACGCGATGCTCTTGTCCTCACCACCGATCCGCAGCCTTTACGGGCGGTTTCGTCGCATCATTGAGGGGGTTCTTGGTTCGCTCTTTTTGGCCGCCGGTCTGCGCTTGGCACTAAGCCGTTAGGCATTCAGCAAAGGGAGTGGGCCATGTCCATGTCAGCCGAAATGCGCCTTGCCAGCTATGGAACTTTGGCGCCAGGCCGGGAAAATCACGCGCAAGTGGCCGATCTGCAAGGGACATGGGTCGAAGGCACAGTGCGCGGTCGTGCCACTGTCAATCCGTCAGGACGATGGGCAGGTTATCCAGGGTTTGTGCTCGACCCGCACGCCGGTCTGGTTGAAGTCTTCATCTTCGAGTCCGCCGACCTGCCTGGTCATTGGCCGCACGTGGATGCCTTTGAAGGCGAGGCCTACAGGCGTGTTGTCACGGCAGCAAAAACGCCACGGGGCTCGATCGAGGTGTCGATCTACGAACTCAAACAGGACTAGAGCATCGTCCCCATGGTCGTCCGCGGGTGTGTGACGTTGTCCTCGCGTTGCCAATGCGTGGGGAGACCTTCGGAAGGTTCTGGGAGATTGAACAGCGCGCGTAATCGTCGGAGCGAACTCGCCTTGCTGGCGGCCTCGCGTTGTGCCGCCTCGCGCGCCCTCTGTTTGCGTGCAAGCCTTTCAATCAGTTCCGGCAATACTTCCGATTGGACCACCACTTCGATGGCGTCGCGTTGACTGGCCGGCGTCCATGGTCGTCGAGAATCCATAGTGCACCTGTCTGTTCGATGGACCGTTTGCGGGATGCCCGTGATCCATATACTCAGCCTGCTTCACGCCCTCAAATTTCACAAGACGATGCTAATGCGTAGGGCTTCTTGCTTACGCCAAGAAACCCTAAGTCGGTTCGTCGCCTTCAGCTTGCATCGCCGCCCGCTGATACCGATCAACCAACGCACTTCGTCCACGCCTAGACTCCAAAGCATCTTTTCCTTGGAGAACGAGCTGCGGAGGCCGCAATGCGCGAGCACCATCGGCATCAAACGTTGCGCAGGGGCGCCCAACTGACTGTCCTAGTCTTGGCGCTCTTCTGGTTCACTTTCGCTGCGCTTTCCGGCGCCGAAAATGGGCTTGCCGGGTTCTGGGCAAACCTTCCCAACACCTTGCCCTGGGTCGCACTGCTCGCCGTGCTGCTGGTGTCGTTGCGGTGGCCTGTTGTCGGTGGGACACTCATCATCGCTGCTGGCATCGGTGCGCTGGTCTATTTCAACGCCTGGGAGAACCTTTTGCTGCTGGCCGCGCTTGTCCTACCACTCGTTGCATCGGGCGTGGCGCTGATCCTCAGCCAATGGCCCGTTTTGGGACAGAACCGTTAACGCCGAGCGGTTATGCAGTAGGAAAACAATGGGTCCCTTGTGGCAGCAAAGACCCAAACACCCCATATCCAGCGTGAACGAACCCTGAAAATCGGCAGAACCGCTGATTCGGACACGCCTTGTTCTGGGCACGTTCCTTAGGTTAACACCGACGCACTCCCATTCGCGCTTAAGGCCCTTCCCCCTCCATGCCCTACACCTCCCGCTCCAAGGCGCCCGGTGCTGGTGTGACGGCCATTCTTGGCCCCACCAACACCGGCAAGACCTACATGGCGATCGAGCGCATGATGACCCATCAGACGGGCGTCATCGGGCTACCGCTGCGCCTGCTCGCGCGCGAGGTCTACCTGAAGCTTTGCGCCAGGGCAGGAGAGGACAAGGTCGCGCTGGTGACGGGCGAGGAAAAAATCATCCCGATGGAGCCGCGCTATTGGGTCTCCACGGTGGAGGCCATGCCGCGCGATCTGGATGTGGATTTCGTCGCCGTCGACGAAGTGCAGATGGCTGCCAACCTGGAACGCGGCCACGTCTTCACCGACCGCATTTTGAACGTGCGCGGCAAGCTGGAAACCATGCTCTTAGGCGCGGCGACCATTCGCGGTCTGCTGGCCAATCTGTTGCCGGGCATCACCATCATTCAGCGCCCGCGCATGTCACTGATCACCTATGCGGGTTCAAAGAAGATCACCCGCCAGCCACGCCGCACGGCCATTGTCGCGTTTTCCGCCAACGATGTGTACTCCGTCGCCGAACTGATCCGTCGCCAGCGTGGCGGCGCAGCGGTCGTGCTCGGAGCTCTCTCGCCACGCACCCGTAACGCACAGGTCGATCTCTACCAGAATGGCGACGTGGATTTTCTGGTCGCCACCGACGCCATCGGCATGGGGCTGAACCTCGATGTCGATCACGTCGCCTTCGCCGGACGGCACAAATTTGACGGCTTTGACTATCGCGAGCTGACCGCCGGCGAGATGGGCCAGATCTCTGGCCGCGCAGGGCGGCACACCCGCGACGGCACCTTTGGCGTGACTGGCCGCACCGAACCGTTGGACGATTATCTGGTCGAGAAACTGGAAACCCACAGTTTTGAGCCGGTCAAACGCCTGCAATGGCGCAACGCCAACCTTGATTTTTCATCCATCGAAGCCCTGCGCGACAGCATGGACGACATCCCTGGTCACGATCTGCTGACGCGCGCCCTGCCGCAAGAAGACGCCGACACGCTTGATGGCGTTCTGCGCGACAAGGCTTTGCGCGAACGCGCCACTAGCCGCGAACGCGTCGAAATGCTTTGGGATGCCTGCCAGCTTCCCGATTACCGCAAGATCGCGCCTGCCCAACACATCGAGATCGTTGGCCAGCTGTTCGCCCATATCGCCGATCGCGGCACGGTGCCGGACGACTGGATGGACGCGCAACTGAAGAACTCCGACCGCGTTGACGGAGACATTGATGCGCTGTCAGCGCGCATTGCCCAGGTCCGCACTTGGACCTTTGTCGCAAACCGAAATGCGTGGCTCGATGATCCCACGCATTGGCAGGAGCGCACGCGCGCGCTAGAGGACCGCCTGTCGGATGCGCTTCATGAAAAGCTGACACAACGGTTTGTGGACCGACGCACCAGCGTGCTTATGCGACGCTTGAGGGAGAAGGTGATGCTTGAGGCGATGATCGCAAGCGATGGCGATGTTCAAGTCGAGGGCCAGCATGTGGGCTGGCTCGCGGGCTTCCGATTTACGCCGGATTCAACGGCTGAGGACTTGGACGGCAAAGCGGTCCGCGCCGCAGCGCAGAAAGCTCTGGCCGCCGAAATCCAGCGCCGCGCTGAAAAACTGTCACTCGCCGACGATGCCGCCTTTGTCCTTGATGCGGAAGGCGCCATCCGTTGGACCGGTGAAGTCGTCGCCAAGCTGTCGGCCTCCGACGATATTTTGAAGCCGAAGATCATTCTGTTGGCCGACGAGCAACTAACCGGCGGCGCGCGCGAGATCGTCGAAACACGGCTCACCAAATGGCTGACCGATCAGATCGAAAAGCATCTTGGAAGTCTGCTCGCCCTGCGCAACGGCGACGGCCTGGAAGGCATAGCCCGCGGCATCGGCTTCCGCTTGGCCGAGGAACTCGGCGCCATCGACCGCCGCGAAATCGCCGGCGATGTGAAAGCGCTGGAACAGGAAGCGCGCGCCACACTGCGTAAACATGGCGTGCGTTTTGGCGCCTACGCGCTGTTCGTTCCGCAACTGTTGAAGCCAGCCCCTGCCGGTTTGCTCGCAACGCTCTGGGCTCTGCAAAATGGCGGCATGGATCAGCCGGGTCTGCGCGAGCTGCCACAGCTCAATGCCTCGGGCCGCACGTCCATTCCGGTCGATGAGAGCTTCGACCAGCGTCTCTATCCGATTGCCGGTTTCCGTGTCTGCGGACGTCGCGCCGTGCGTTTCGATATCCTGGAGCGTCTTGCCGATCTCATCCGCCCCTTGGTGTCGTTCCGCGTCGGCCAAACAGAGGGCGAAGCACCTGAAGGCGCCGCAGAGGGCGCAGGGTTCACGGTGACCGTGGAAATGACATCGCTGCTTGGCTGCGCCGGTGATGATTTTTCCGAAGTGCTGAAATCGCTCGGCTACAAGATGGAGCGCAAGACCGTTCCCATCGAGCCACCGGCCCTTGCGACCGAAGATGCTGCCAAGCCTGCAGCGGAGGAATCCGCATCCACGGGGGCCGCGACGGACTCACCGGTGACCGATGCACCCTTGGCCGGTTCACCTGCGAGCGACCCTGCGGCAGACGGCCCAGCACCAACCGAAACTGAAACCGTAACCGCAATGGCAGAGCCCGCGCCAGCGCTGGAGACGCCCGAACCTGCCACCGTAGAAGAGACCAGCGCTGAGGCCCCTGCCAGTGAAACGCCTGCGGCACCGGTTGCCGAACCTGCTGATGCCCCGGCTGAGGCTGCCGTTGCCGAAACGACCGAGACCCCGGCCGAATCGGAAGACGAACCCACTGAACAGGTGATCGAGATCTGGCGCCCAGCACCCAATCGTCCGCGCAACCAGGGACGGCCAGGTGGTCGTCGCCAAAATGCCGGACAAGGCCACGAGGCTGGCAAGGGTTCTGAGGCCGGCAACGGCCAGGAGCGCCCGCCGCGCCAAAGAACCGGCAAAGGCAAACGTGCCGACCGTGGCGATGGTCGCGGTGACAAGCGCGGCAAGGGTCCAAGGCGCAAGGATGGACGCGAGGGCGGCAAGCCGTCCGGCCCACGCACCTACACCGCTGCCCCGCCGAAAAAGGAGCGCAAAGCCGATCCGGATTCGCCATTCGCGGCGCTGGCCGGCCTGCTCGATGGCCAAGACACCAGCCCAAAAGATGGCGACTCCTAACGCTACCGACGAAACGTCAGCCGACAAGCTGCGGCTCGATCGCTGGCTGTTTTTCTCCCGGCTGGTGAAAAGCCGGTCTCTGGCCGCCAAGATGATCGAGAACGGCCAAGTACGGGTGAATGGCGAAAAGACCCACCAGGCCAAACGCGCTGTCGGTCCAGGCGATGTGCTCACCGTCGCTTTGCCGCGCACCGGGGCCGATGCGGTCAAGATCATCAAGCTTCTCGCCTGCGGAACGCGACGTGGTCCCGCCGCCGAAGCGCAGGCGCTCTACGAGGATTTGACGCCGCCGCCACCGCCCAAGGATGACCGCGACATGGCTGCAGCGCGGCGCGCACCAAGCCCAGGGCGGCGCCCGACAAAACATGAGCGCGACCGGCTGCAGAGGCTGAAACGCGGCCTGCCCGACAGCCCATGAACGCAGCGCTACGTACGACCCTTCACGGCCTTGACAAGCAGGGGTCGATAACGATTTGGAAAGACAGGCGCATCGGTCAGGCGCGCCGACCCCATCCCCGACTGGAGCCCCTCTCGCATGACCTACATCGTCACGGAAAACTGCATCAAATGTAAGTACACCGATTGTGTGGAGGTCTGTCCGGTTGATTGCTTCTATGAGGGCGAGAACATGCTCGTCATTCATCCCGACGAGTGCATCGACTGCGGCGTGTGCGAGCCCGAATGCCCGGCTGACGCGATCAAACCCGACACCGAACCGGGCCTGGAATCTTGGCTGACGCTAAACACCAAATACGCGTCTGAATGGCCCAACATCACCATGAAGAAAGAACAGTTGCCCGATGCGGAAGCTTTTGACGGCAAATCCGGTAAGCTAGAGCTGTTCTCCGCCGAGCCGGGCGAAGGTGATTGATCGGCCTTTGCCGCCTAAGCTTTGACGCAGCGGCAACATCTGATGACCGATTGACCGGTTAACGAAAATGACCACGGATTAACCATTTGGTGGCAAGAGTTTGATTTTTGCCGCTTTTTGAGGTATGGTCTACCTTCGTTTCTGAGACAACTCGACCAGGCCGGACCCTTTTGCCGCCTCTTTCTCGTTAGTTCGATCTGACATCACACCGCCCAGCGCGGCTGTAAAAGGCCCGCCGCTGATGGCGGTCGCTTGTGTCTGATCGCACCTGTTCCGATGCCCAATCCTGCGGGCCGGGGCGGTCGAGGGCGAGTTTGTCGCGAAGCGCCACATCGAAATCGCATGCGCCGCGCGCATGCACATGGTCGGGGTGTTCCCCCCTTTGCCCGACCCAACAGGAGTTTGTCAGCGTATGGCGACCGCAAAAAAAACGACGCAGAAACAGGGTTTCAAAGTCAATGAGCAGATCGTGTATCCGTCTCATGGCGTTGGCCGCATCGTGGCCATCGAAAAGCAAGAGATTGCCGGCCTGACACTGGAGCTTTTTGTCATCACCTTCGACAAGGACAAGATGACCCTGCGTGTGCCTGTGGCCAAAGTTGAAAGCGTTGGTATGCGCAAGCTTGCCGAAGACGGTTTGGTGGAAAAATCCCTGAAGACGATCAAAGGCCGCGCCCGCGTGAAGCGCGCCATGTGGTCGCGTCGCGCGCAGGAATATGAAGCCAAGATCAATTCCGGCGACCTGATTCAGATCGCTGAAGTGGTTCGCGACTTGTATCGCGCTGAAAGCCAGCCCGAGCAGTCTTACTCCGAGCGCCAGCTTTATGAAGCGGCTCTTGACCGGATGGCCCGCGAGATTGCTGCGGTCAACAGCATGACCGAGACCGAAGCCGTGCGCCTGATCGAACAGACTTTGGCCAAAAGCCCGAGTCGTGTGAAAGCGGTTGAAGAGGCCGAAGAAGGTGATGCTGAGGACCAAAGCGCGGCCGCTTAGTCCAAAGATACACATAATCGAAAAATAAATTGAACCCGGCCTGGATGGCCGGGTTTTTCTTTGCGCGCGTAAATTTAGTCAAAGTTCCAGTCACTTAGGCCGGTCCAATAAAAACGGCCGTGGTGCAGTGCACGGCCAAATCAAGGGTTGAAGTGATCTAGGGCCTTTAACGCATCGTAAATTTCCTTAAGGTGCCAACAAGGCACAAGTCGAATTGATTTGATCCAAATCGAAAAAATTCGACGACTGCGTTCAATCACGCAGCGAGGGAGTGTGCGATGAATGATGGATCAGGCCCACGGCGGGACTTCGTCAAGAAGGCGATGCAGGCCCCCTATCTTGAACGCGACGAAGAGCATGCTTTGGCCGTCTCCTGGAAGGAACGGCAAGACCAGGATGCGCTGCACCAACTGACCCAGGCCCATATGCGCTTGGTGATCGCCATTTCCGCCCGCTTCCGCCATTTCGGCCTGCCGATGAGCGACCTCATCCAGGAAGGCCATGTCGGCCTGCTCGAAGCCGCCGCCCGGTTTGAGCCGGCCCGTGAAGTGCGCTTCTCCACCTATGCAACCTGGTGGATCAGAGCCTCGATCCAAGACTTCATCCTGCGCAACTGGTCAATCGTGCGCGGCGGGACATCATCTGCCCAAAAAGCTTTGTTCTTTAATTTGAGGCGCTTACGCGCTCGTATCACACAAGATGGCACCGTCTCCCCCTCCGAGATGCACCGCCAGGTCGCCTCGGCCATCGGTGTCTCGGTCAACGATGTCGCCACCATGGATGTCCGCTTGTCCGGTTCCGATGCGTCGCTGAACGCACCGATCTCCGACGGCGAGGACGGTGGCAGCGCTGACCGGCAGGACTTTCTGCCGGACAACAGCCCGCTGCAGGACGAGATGGTTGGTGACGTGATCGACTCCGAACGCCGCAACAATTGGCTCGCCAAAGCGCTGGAAGTGCTCAATGAGCGCGAGTTGAAGATCGTCCGCGAGCGACGGCTGGCCGAGGATGGCGCCACCCTGGAAGCGCTTGGCCAAACCCTTGGCATCTCCAAAGAGCGTGTGCGTCAGTTGGAAAGCCGGGCTTTGGAAAAGCTGAAAATGGCCCTGCTCGACCAGCAAAATGCTGGGTCTTACGTCTGAGTCCTTAAGCCGGCAAAACAGTCGCGGCAAAGGCCCAATTGTTCCAGACTAATCGATAATTGGTCGCGACAAACTCCGCCCTAGTCGCGACAAATGGCCGGCACTCGACGCTCTATTCTCTGACCAGCTTCACGCGGTCACCGGCGCGCACACGATCGCCTGGTCCCAGCGCATTGAGAATGCGAAACAGCGCTTCGGCATCCCCGCCCGTGTCCATGCGCCGCGCCAAGGAAGCCACGCTGTCGCCGCGCGCTACCGTGACCACATCAATGCGCAATGGTTCGATGCCGCCTCGCTCATCCGCCGACATTTGCCGGAACGAAGCCACCACGCTTGCCACCGCCTGCGCGAAGGCGTCTGTGCGCCGGTCATTGGCAAAGATGAACCGGTAGACCCGGTCACCGACCTCGATCACAGCCACCTTGAACACCCAGCCGCCGGCCGCCGCGTTGGCAGTCGCAACGCGCAGCCCGTTGGTCGTAGTCAGCGCGATGCTGCTGGCATCAAGACCGTCGATCCAGCCAGCCTGAAGATACTCTTCCAGGCTCTGGCCACGCCGCAGTTCCACGCCATCAAAGCGCAGAGCCCGGCCATCCTCATGGGCTCCGAGCACCGCCTGCGGCGTGTTGTCGAGCCGGAATCCCGCCGGAGCTTCAAAGGCAATGCCAAGCCCGGGGTGCAAGAACCGGCGACCACGCACCACGCCTTCATCGGTCGGCTCGCCAAACACCATCCCATCGATCGCGTCCAGATAGCGCTCGCGCTCGGTCGTCCCGATGCCCGGCGCGCCGAACTGGCGGGCAAGACGAACGGCCGCATCGATACGCGCTGGCGTCGAGGGATGGCTGGACAAGAAGCTCGGCACACCGCCATCGCCCGGCAACGCATCCAACGCACTGAACCGCGCCATGGTTTCCAGAAACCGCGCCGCCGCATAGGGGTCATAACCCGCCCGGCCAATCGTGCGCACACCAAGTTCGTCAGCCTCAAGCTCTTGATTTTGCGAGAATTGCGCCAAGGACACACCGTTGGCAAGCACCGCCATCTGCGCCGCCGACGGGTCCGACAAGACATCGGTCAACACGCGGTCGATCAGGGCGGCTGTGCGCACCTCCTGTTCGCGGGCGATGGCATGGCGCCGCGTCACATGGCCGATCTCATGCGCCACGACAGCCGCAACCTCGGACTCGTCGTTGGCCAGCGCCAAAAGACCGCGCGTTACATAAAGATAACCGCCCGGCAGGGCGAAGGCGTTGACGCTCGCCGAATCGAGCAATGTCAGACGATAGACCCGCCCCGGCTCATCGGAAGCCGCGATCACCTGGCGCAGCATGGCAACCAAGCGGGTTTCCAGCTCCGGGTCTTCGTAGACGCCACCAAACGCATCGAGAATGCGCGGATGTTCACGCGCGCCAATCGCTTCCTCGGCGGCGAGCGTCGCGGTCGGCCCCGGTTCGGTGCCGTCCATCGTCAGCGGGATCAGCGGGCCATCGCCATCCACGGACAGGCACGCGGCGACCACAAGGGCCGCCAGCGCGGTGCTTGCCAGACGTGCAATCAAAGGAAGGCGCAAAGGTTTTCTGGTCCTCAGAATTGGGCGTTTCGGCCTCAGCGGTTGTCCGTCGTCAGCCGCTCAATGGCCTCGGGGTGATCCACGCGGATCATCGGCCCGCCATCGTCCATCACCCAACCGCGCACCCGAACCGGCGCGCCCTGCAGGGCATTGAGATCTACTCTGCTGTCCTCAAACACCGGATCATGCTCTCGATCAATGGTAACGGTGAAGTCTTCGCGCCAAGTTTCGCCAAAATTAAGGTACCAACGCGCGCGATGCGCGGCGACGTTGAGAACAATGCCTTCCACAAGCTCAAAATGGTTGGTGCGCTCCAACAGTGCCTCAGCATCGCGGGCATCACGCACCGCATAATAGGGATGATCCCAGACAGCGCGCTGCTGTTCGCGCGCGACATGTTCGCGCAGCAACAGGTCTGGGATCAGCGATCGATTGTCGGCAAACGTGTAGACACGGGCGAGCCCGGCCAACACCATCGACCCTTGCAGCCAGATCGGACCATCGGGGCCATTGTTGAGAACGATGTGTGCCAGATGCCGCCCGTGGCGATCGCCTCGCCGACCACCAAAGAAGAGCTGCGCGTCAGCCCCGCCGACATCCACCAACTCTTCCAGCAAGCGTTTGGCGGCCCGGGCCAAAGGCCACTCGGCCACATGATCACGTCCTAACGGCAGCTTGGGCGCCTGCGTGCCGACCATGCGCACATCGGGCCCACGTTCCAACTCCACCGTATCACCATCGACAATGGCTTTGATGCGAACCTGCGGGCCGACTTCCAAGGTGGACCAGTCGGGATGGGGGAGCGTGTCGGACATAAAGGCTTGGGTTGGCGAAGACGAAGCGGCGGCGAATGGCACGCGCCAGACACCAGACCCAGTTTGCGGCGCAAAGGCAAGCCCACCAACAAACCCTGAGGTCAGAGGCAGCGCAGCCGCCAACAGCTTTCGCCGTGTCAGCAGATGTCGATGGCCCTGGCTCAAACTCTCAATCTCTCCGTCTGCATTCTTGACCGATACCGGCCCACCGGACGCCTCGCCGATCACACACAGCGCACGTCTTCAACACTGTAAGGCAGGTGGCAGTGCGCTCAAGCATGCATTTTTGCATATAATGAATGGCAATTTCGGCAATGGTTCTGACTTTTTTCAATATGTAGGCAGGCGCTCCACAGGAGACCAGAATGCCCTGCCTCATCACCCCCCATCAGCTCACCAGCCCAACCGCCCACCGCTCGTTTTCCAGCAGCATCCCGTCAGACCGCCTGTCCTGGCTCATCAAGCACCGCACAACGTTAGGGCTTTCGACCCTGGCCGTGATCCCACTGGCCTTTGCCTTCTTTCGCCTCACCTGGTTGGCGGAAACACCCCTGACGTCGTCGCTTGATGCCAAGACCCGCACGTTCATCGCCGAGCCCTTGCCGCTGGTGTTGCATGTGACGTCCGCGCCGCTGTTCAGCGGCCTGGGTGCACTGTTGTTCTCATCCCCGCTGCTCGCCAAGCGGCCGGATTTGCACCGCCTGATCGGCAAGGCGGTCGCGATCAGCGGCCTGGTCGCTGCTTTGTCGGGACTATGGCTGACACTATCACTCCACGCCGCGGACCCCTCTGTACCGGCTCGCACCGGCATGCGCATGGTTGTCGGCTCGACCATGCTTGCCTCCATCCTGATCGCGCTGTTTGCCATCGCGTCGCGCCGCGTGCACGCCCACCGCACCTGGATGACCCGCGCCTATGCGATTGGGTTGAGCGAAAGCACGCAGGCGATCCTCCTCTTCCTAACCTTTCTGGCTCTTGGCGAACTGACCCCCAGCATGGTGACGCTGATGATCACGCTTGGCTGGGCGATCAATCTCAGCGTTGCCGAAACCCATCTGCGCAACCATCGTCCTGCGCCCAACAGACCGCGCCGCCTGTCAGCATTCTGACCACCACCTGTTTCCAAGCCACGCACTTCGTCCTACATCCACAGGCCAACCAAAGAATCGTGATTTCCATGACCCAAGCGACTTCCGCAGGACCGATGATCTCCATCGACGGCCTGCAAAAAACCTATGGCAGCGGCTTCGAAGCCCTAAAGAACGTCGATCTGACGATCGAGAAGGGCGAGATTCTTGCGCTTCTCGGACCGAACGGGGCCGGCAAAACCACACTGATTTCTGCCATTTGCGGGATCACCGTGCCAACCGGCGGATCGATCACCGTCGGTGGCCATGACATTCTCGCCGAGCCCGGCAAAACCCGGCGCCTGATTGGTCTTGTGCCGCAAGAAATCACGCTGGAACCCTTCGAGACTGTGCTCAACACGATGCGGTTTTCGCGCGGTCTGTTCGGCCTTGGCGCCAATCCGGCGCTGATGGAAGAGACGCTGAAAAAGCTCAGCCTCTGGGACAAAAAAGACACGCAGATCAAAGAACTATCCGGCGGCATGAAGCGCCGCGTGCTGATCGCTAAGGCAATGGCACACGAGCCGCAGGTGCTGTTTCTCGATGAACCGACCGCTGGCGTCGATGTCGAACTGCGCAAGGACATGTGGTCAGTGGTCAGCGACCTCAAAGAGGCCGGTGTCACCATCATTCTGACCACCCATTACATTGAGGAAGCCGAGGCGATCGCCGATCGTGTGGCGATCATCTCCAAAGGTCGCATTCTGCTGGTTGATGAGAAAAGCGCGTTGATCGAGCGGATGGGCAAGCGCAGCCTGACGATCGATTTCGACAAAAAACTCGATCCGGTGCCGGACGGGCTCGCACCTTACGATCTGGTGCTGAGCGAAGATGGCATGAGCGCCACCTACACCTATGACACCCGTGCCGATCGCACCGGTATTGGAGCCTTGCTGCGCGACGTGAATGCCGCCGGCCTTGCCGTGCGGGACATTCATACCGCCCAAAGCTCGCTCGAAGAAATTTTCGTCAGCCTCGTCGAGGACGATGTGAACGGCCAGCAAGCGACAGATGCGGGAGAAGCGGCATGATCAATTTCTTCGCCATTGTCGCCATCTTCAAATATGAAATGGCACGCGCTTTTCGCACCGCATTGCAGTCGATCATCTCTCCGGTGATCTCCACCTCGCTCTATTTCGTGGTGTTCGGCGCCGCCATCGGCAGCCGCATCGAATCGGTAGAGGGCGTCAGCTATGGCGCCTTTATCGTGCCTGGTCTCATCATGCTCACCGTCATGACCCAGGGCATCACCAACGCTGCCTTCGGCATCTATTTCCCCAAATTCATCGGCTCGATCTACGAGGTGCTGTCGGCCCCGGTCGGCGTGGTCGAAGTGGTGGCTGGCTATGTCGGCGCAGCCGCGACCAAATCGCTGATCATCGGCGTGATCATCATGATCACAGCGGCCTTCTTCATCGACATCCAGATCGCGCATCCCATCGCCATGGTGTTTCTCCTGGTGACGATCTGCTTTGCCTTCTCTCTGTTCGGTTTCATCATCGGCATCTGGGCGCAGAGCTTTGAGCAGTTGCAACTGGTGCCGCTGCTGATCATCACGCCGTTGGTGTTTTTGGGCGGCAGTTTCTACTCGATCACCATGCTGCCGCCGTTCTGGCAGACGGTCTCGCTGTTCAACCCGGTGGTGTATCTGATCTCGGCGTTCCGCTGGAGCTTCTTCGGAACCGCCGATGTGGCGATCGGTGTCTCGCTGGCGGCCATCGCGCTGTTCACTGCGGTGTGCATCACCATCATCTGGTGGATCTTCAAAACCGGCTATCGCTTGAAAAGCTGATAAGACTTAGCCGATAAGGACAGTCATGGTGGGCCCCGTAGCTCAGTTGGATAGAGCACCAGATTCCTAATCTGGGGGCCACTGGTTCGAATCCAGTCGGGGTCACCAAGGCTTTGCGATGCAAAGCCGTCGGCATGGCAGGCGAATGCGCAGCAATCGCCGAGAGTGCCAAGGTTTGGCGAAAGCCAAACGCGGAAGGTGCGGCAGTCGTTTCGTGAGAAGCGATGAGAGCATCAAACCTGCTGGCCACCCGTATTCTTCAATGTCATCCCGGAAGCCCAGAGGGCTATCCGGGATCGCAACCGTCCGTGTACCGGCGATCCCGGCTCTCGCAAAGCTCGGCCGGGATGACATCACAAAGTGGGCGAATGCAATGCGTATCGAGCCGATCACCCTCGGACTCGATCCAGCCATAGCGCCACAAGACGATGGCCAAACAGGCAGCAACGCCCAAACTTTTCGCACGCCTATGGATTGCGCGTTTGCATGCCGATAGCCTTATATGTCAGCCGGTTCGACGCATCCCCTTGAGGTTTCATGGCAATTCGCAAATCCATCCGCTTTCTGCTCAACGATCAGCTGGTCAAGCGCGATGATGTGCGCGCAACGACAACGCTGCTTGACTTTCTGCGGTTGGAGCGCAGACTGACCGGCACCAAAGAGGGCTGCAACGAAGGCGATTGCGGCGCCTGCACGGTGCTAGTGGGACGGCTTGGACCAGACGGCCTGGCGTATCAAAGCCTCAATGCCTGCATCCGTTTTCTAGGCTCACTGGATGGTTGCCATGTGGTGACGGTGGAAAGCCTGGCGCAAGGCGGGGCGCTGCATCCCGTGCAGCAGGCCATGGTCGATTTTCACGGATCGCAATGCGGTTTCTGCACGCCGGGCATCGTGATGAGCCTTTACGCGCTCTGGATGGCCAATCCAACGCCCTCCGAAGCGCAAATCGAAACCGCGATTCAAGGCAACCTCTGCCGTTGCACGGGCTATGAGCCGATCATCAAAGCCGCCAAGGCGATCTCCACTTACGGGTCAGTCGCCGAGGACGTGCTGACAACCCAGCGTGAACGCATCACCGAACAGCTGACCGCCTGGGCCGACGATCATCTGGTCGATATCAGCGCGACGAGCGAAGCTGGCTCAGAACGGTTTTTTATCCCGCAAACGCCGGAGCACCTTGCTGACCTTTTGGCTGAACACCCTGATGCGACCATCGTGGCTGGCGCGACCGATGTCGGGCTTTGGGTGAACAAGGATCACCGCGCCATTTCACCGGTGATCTTTGTCGGCGGCCTGAACGCGTTGCAAAGCATCACAGTAGTCGATGACGCAGTGACCATCGGCGCGGGCGTGAGCTACTCCGCCTTTGTGCCTGTGCTGCAGGACCATTTCCCGCACATGGAAGAGCTCTGGTGGCGTATTGGCGGCGAGCAGGTACGGAACATGGGCACGCTCGGCGGCAACATCGCCAACGGCTCGCCCATCGGGGATACGCCACCAGCCTTCATCGCGCTCGGCGCGACGCTAACGCTACGCTCCAAATCCGGCACGCGGACGCTGCCGTTGGAGGATTTTTTCTTGACCTACGGCAAGCAGGATCGCCGTCCGGATGAATTTGTCGAAAGCCTGACGCTGCCAAAGCCGCCGGAAAGCTCGCTCAACGCCGTCTACAAGATTTCCAAGCGCCGCGATGAAGATATTTCTGCGCTCTGCGGCGCGTTCTCGCTCACCGTGGCCAACGGCACGGTATCCTCAGCGCGCGTTGCGTTTGGCGGAATGGCAGGGACCCCAGCGCGGGCCAAACATGTGGAGCTGGCGCTTGTCGGCAAACTCTGGAACAGGGCCACAATCGACGCCGCGAAGGCCGAGTTTTCCAAAGATTATCAGCCACTTACCGATTGGCGCGCCACGGCAGACTATCGCCTGAAAGCCGCTGAAAATCTTCTCACCCGCTTCTATCTGGAGCACGCCAAACAGGACCATCCGGTGCGTTTGAACCGTGAGGTCGCGGCATGAACGAGCACAGCGTCCCATCGGAGACCGGACCCGACGCCGTTCCTCCGCGCGTGCGCGCCAAACAGGATGACCCTGTCCGCACCGACGCGACGCCTCTACCCATCAAAGGCGGCGTCCACCAACCGATCAAGCATGATTCCGGCCACAAGCACGTCACCGGCCAAGCGATCTACACCGACGATATCGAAACGCCCGCAAGCACGCTGCACGCCTATCTCGGCCTCTCCACCTGCGCCAATGGCACCATCGAGGCGATGGACCTCTCTGCCGTGCGCTCCAGCCCGGGCGTGGTCGGGGTGCTAACGAGCCGCGATATGCCGGCCTCCAACGACATTTCGCCAACCCATCTGCACGACGAACCAGTCTTGGCCGATGGCGAGGTCCACTTCTATGGCCAGGCCATGTTCGCCGTTGTCGCGACCAGCCGTGAGTTCGCCCGCGCCGCCGCCCAAAAGGCAAAGGTGGAGTATGGGGAGCGTCCCTTCGCCCGCACCGTCGAGGAAGCGCGCGAAGCGAACTACCCCAATGTCACCAAACCGCTGACCTTGAAGCGCGGCGATGCGGCAAGCGCGCTGGAATCGGCCACCAACCGCCTGCAAGGACGCTATGAGATCGGTGGCCAGGACCATATGTATCTGGAAGGGCATATCGCGCTCGCCATTCCCGGTGAGGACGATGACATGACCGTCTTTTCCTCCACCCAGCACCCTAGCGAAGTGCAGCATATGGTCGGCCATGTGCTCGGCGTGCCCTCGGCGGCGGTCACCGTCAATGTGCGGCGTATGGGCGGCGGCTTCGGCGGCAAGGAAACCCAGTCCAACCAGTTCGCGGTGGTGGCGGCTGTCGCGGCCAAAAAGTTCGGTAAACCGGTGAAAATCCGTCCCGACCGCGACGATGACATGATCACCACCGGCAAACGGCATGATTTCGTGGTCGATTACGATGTTGGCTATGACGATGACGGCCGCATCGAAGCGGTCTCCGGTACCTTTGCCGCGCGCTGCGGGTTTTCGGCGGATCTGTCCGGCCCGGTCACTGACCGCGCGCTTTTTCACGCCGACAACGCCTACTACTACCCGCACGTCCTGTTGCAGTCGCAGCCGATCAAGACCAACACCGTCTCCAACACGGCTTTTCGCGGTTTTGGCGGCCCACAGGGGCTGATCGTTGCTGAACGGATTATGGAAGAGATCGCCTACAAGCTCGGCAAGGACCCGCTGGAGGTGCGGCGGATCAATTTCTACGACCGTGAAGGCGAGGAAAACGCCCGCACGGTGACGCCCTACCACCAGAAGGTGACCGACAACATCATCCACCGCGTCGTTGATGAGTTGGAAGAGGCGTGCGCCTATCAAGCCCGGCGTGAATCGATCCTGGCGTTCAACGAAACCAGCCCGATCATCAAAATGGGCATCGCGCTGACGCCCGTGAAGTTCGGTATCTCCTTTACCGCCACCTGGTACAATCAGGCAGGCGCGCTGGTGCATGTGTATCGCGACGGTTCGGTGCATCTCAACCATGGCGGCACGGAGATGGGCCAGGGGCTCAACACAAAAGTCGCCCAAGTCGTCGCCGACACGTTTCAGATCGATGTGGACAAGGTGAAGATCACCGCGACCACCACCGAAAAAGTGCCCAACACGTCGGCGACAGCCGCCTCGTCCGGCTCGGATCTCAACGGCATGGCGGCTGACAACGCTGCCAACCAAATCAAAGACCGGCTGATCGATTTTGCCTGCGAGGAGTATCAGGTCAGCCGCGAGCAGGTGGTGTTTGAGGCCAACGTGGTAAGGGTCGGCAACCAGCGTATTCCGTTCCCCGATCTGGTCGATCAGGCCTATATGAACCGCATCCACCTGTCGGCGGCTGGCTTTTATAAAACGCCGGGCATTCACTGGAATCGGGATACCGGCCAGGGCAACCCGTTCTTCTACTTTGCCTATGGCGCCGCGGTGTCGGAGGTCTCCATCGACACGTTGACCGGCGAGTACCACGTCGATCGCACCGATCTTCTGCACGATGTCGGCAAGTCGCTGAACCCCGCCATCGATATCGGTCAGGTCGAAGGCGCGTTCATCCAGGGCATGGGGTGGCTGACCACCGAAGAGCTTTGGTGGGACGATAAGGGCCAGCTTCGCACCCACGCACCATCGACCTACAAGATCCCGTTGGCCTCGGATCGCCCGGCGATCTTCAACACCAAGCTGGTCAGTTGGTCGACCAACAAGGAGCGCACCATTCGTCGCTCCAAAGCTGTGGGCGAGCCGCCCTTTATGCTCGCCGCCAGCGTTGTCGAGGCGCTGTCCATGGCAGTGGCATCGGTGGGTAACTATGCCGAGTGCCCGCGCCTTGACACGCCCTGTACGCCTGAACGTATTCTGATGGCGGTGGAACGGTTGAACGCGGGGGCATAGCCCGTTCCTCCGGAGCACGTCTATGCTTGATACCTCAGATCCGCATGCCATCGGGCGTTTCGTGCAGGCTGCGCCCGCCATTCTTGTCACAGTCGATGACGCCAAGGGCTCGACCCCTCGCATTCAAGGCACGCAGATGCTGGTCTCGGCGACAGCCGTGCTCGGCACAATCGGCGGCGGTCAGCTGGAATACATGGCCATCGACGCCGCGCGCGCGATGCTCAAATCCGGTGAACCGTCACGACGCCTGACCATTCCGCTCGGACCGGAAATCGGCCAGTGTTGCGGCGGCCGGGTTATGCTCCTTTTGTCTAAGTGCGACGCCCAGACGGCGGAAGACCTAACGTCAAATGTTAAGGTGGCTAAGGAAAAGCAACCTTCCGTTTACATCTTCGGTGCAGGTCATGTGGGCAGAGCATTGGCCCACGCGCTTGTGCCCCTGCCTGTGAACAGTCTGCTGATCGACAGCCGCGAGGATGAGCTTGCGTTGGCCGATCCAGCCATTGATCAGGATCTGACCCCCTTGCCGGAAACGCACATTCGCGCCGCCGCCCCTGGCAGCGCCTTCGTCATGCTGACCCATGACCATGCCCTTGATTTTCTTCTGACGCGCGAGGCGCTCGCCCGCGAACAATCCGCCCAAGATGTGGCCTACGTCGGCATGATTGGTTCCAAGACCAAACGCGCCACCTTTGCGCGCTGGTTGGAGCAGGAAACCGGCAGCCTCGATGGTATGGATCGCCTCACCATGCCCATCGGCGCGTCCAAACTGAACGACAAACGCCCAGCCGTGATTGCCGCCATGGTCGCCGCTGAATTGATTGAAGCTGTCGGCACTTTCCAAGCCGTGCGCCACGATGCACAGCCGGTGTCGGCATGAGGTCGCTGCTTCGCGGTCGCACGCTGACCTTCCATCGCCGTCCCGCCAATGGCGACGATCGCCAAGCCTACACCTATGATGGTGATGGGTCGGTGTTGATCGAAGACGGCAGGATCATCGCCAATGGCCCCTTCGCTGCGCTGAAAACGGCGCATCCGGAGGTCGAGGTCATCGATCACCGCCCGCATCTGATCCTGCCGGGGTTCATCGATCCGCACATTCATTACCCGCAAATGCAGGTCGTCGGGTCATACGCCGGCAGCCTGTTGGAATGGCTGAACCGCTACACCTTCATTGAAGAACAGCGCTTTGCCGATCAGGCCCATGCCGAACGTATCGCCGACCTCTTCATGGACGAGCTGATCCGCTATGGCACGACGACCGCTGTCGCCTTTTGCTCGGTGCATCCGGGCAGCGCCGAAGCCTTCTTTGCCGCTGCCGCCAAGCGCAACATGGCGATGGCCGGTGGCAAGGTGATGATGGATCGCGAGGCGCCGGACGCGCTCACCGATACCGCGCAGTCCTCCTATGATGACACGAAGGCGCTGATCGAACGCTGGCACGGCAAGGGTCGTGCCACCTACGCGATCACACCACGCTTTGCGATCACGTCCACGCCGGAGCAGTTGGAAGCGGCCGGCACGCTCGCCCGCGAGCACCCAAGTTGCCTGATCCAGTCGCATCTGTCGGAAAATGACGGTGAGATCGCGCGCGTCGCCGAGCTTTACCCGGACGATGAGGATTACACGGCTGTTTACGAGCGCTTCGGCCTGCTCAATGACCGCGCGCTTTATGGCCACTGCATCCATTTGAAACCGCGCGAACGCGCCGCCATGGCTGAGGCCGGGGCGGTGGCCGTGTCCTGCCCGACATCGAACCTTTTTCTCGGATCAGGGCTGTTCCGCCACAAGGTCCTGCAAGAAGACGGCATCCGCATCGCATACGCCACCGACATTGGCGGCGGCACCAGCTATTCCATGCTGCGCACCATGGATGTCGGCTACAAGGTTGCCCAGCTTCAAGGCGACCGGATGCACCCGCTCCAGACCTTCTACGCCATGACGCGCGGCAACGCCGAGGCGCTCAGCATGGAGCGTCAGATCGGAACCCTCGATCCGGGCACCGATGCCGATCTGGTGGTGCTCAACGCGTCGGCGATGCCGACTTCGGCGCTCAAAATGGAGCGCGTGGAAACGTTGGAAGAAGAGCTGTTCTTGCTTCAAACGCTCGCCGACAACCGCATGATCGCGGAGACCTACGTCGCCGGGCTGCCGATGAAATCCGCGCTTTAGACGCACGATGACCAAGCGTCCGGCCGACCACCTGCAACAGGTTGAGGTGAAAAGCCGGGTCGAGCTGCGCGCTTGGCTCGCCACCCATCACCAGCAATCTGAAAGCATTTGGCTGGTCACCTACAAGAAGGCCGTTGCCGATTGGTATGTCGATTATGATGCTGTGGTCGAAGAGTGCCTATGTTTCGGCTGGGTGGATTCCCTCACCCGCGCCAAGGACGAGCAGCGCTCCATGCTGCTGCTTGCCCCGCGCAAGGAAAAGAGCGCCTGGTCGGCCAGTAACAAGCGCCGCGTTGAGAAACTGCTCGCCGCCGGCCTGATGGAACCGCCGGGGCTTGCCAAGATCGAAGCGGCAAAAGCGAACGGCATGTGGGAGTTCCTAGACGATGTCGAAGCGCTGATTGCACCGCCTGGCCTGGTCGAAGCGCTGGAGCGTTACCCCAGCGCCAAGGCCCATTTCGACGCCTTTCCTCGCTCGCCCAAACGCGGCATCCTGGAGTGGATCAAGCAGGCCAAGAAGCTCGAAACCCGTGCCAAGCGGATCGAGGAAACCGCCCGGCTTGCCGAAACCAACGATCGCGCCAATCAGTTCAAGCGCTGAACGCGCGACCATCTCGCCAAGGGCTATCGGCAACTGCCCGCATTCCGCTACACCCAAGACCATGAAAAACACAACAACGAAAAACTGCTGGGAGTGTGTGGGATGAGTGAACCTGTCCGTTGGGGCGTGCTGGGCGCGGCCAATTTTGCTCGCGATCAGATGGCGCGCGCGATCCATGCCGCCGAGGGCGCAGACTTTGCAGCGCTAGCCACCTCCAGCGCCGAAAAGGCCGCAGGCTTCACGGCCTTCAACCCAAACCTGCGCGTTCATTCCAGCTATAATGCGCTCCTGGCCGACCCGGACATCGAAGCGGTCTACATACCTCTGCCCAACCATCTGCATGTGGAGTGGACCAAGAAAGCACTGGCCGCCGGCAAGCATGTGCTGACCGAAAAGCCGATTGCCATGCAAGCGTCGGAAATCGACGAGCTGATCGCGGCGCGCGACGCCGCGGGCCTGTTTGCCACCGAAGCCTATATGATCGTGCACCACGCCCAGTGGCAGCGGGCACGGGAGCTTTATCAGGGTGGCGCCATCGGCAAACTGATTCATGTCGAGGGGCTGTTCAGCTATGACAATGCCGCCGATCCGGACAATGTCCGCAACCGCCCGGAAACCGGCGGCGGCGGCATTCCCGACATCGGCGTCTACACCTATGGCGCGACACGCTGGATGACCGGCCAGGAACCGACCGCCATCACCCACGCCGATGTGGAGTATGAGAACGGCGTCGATGTTCTGGCGCGCGTCTCGGCCCGATTTGAAGGGTTCTCGGCCCACTGGATCAACTCCATGCGGATGCATCCGTTTCAAGAGATGATCTTCATGGGCGACGACGGCGTGCTCAAGCTCACCGCGCCCTTCAACGCCAACCTCTATGGCCCGGCAGTCCTGGAGCTGCACCACAATGTGAACAATGGTCATGGCGCCTCGATCACAACCGAACGGTTCGCCGCCGCCAACCATTATGTCGATCAGGTCGAGGCTTTCTGCCGCACGGTGCGCGAGGGGGCCGACTATCCCTGGACCCTGGAAGACGCGCGCGGCACGCAGGCGATGATCGACGCGGTTTTTGCCAAGGCCAAAGAAGCCTAGCGCCAGGATCAGGACACCAGGCGCCACCCAACAGCCTTGCTGTGCACTTAAAAAAAGACCTGCATCTCCAGAGAGGCGCAGGTCAGTTTACTGGCTCGACAAACCCCTTCCAGGGAAGTGTCAAAGGTCAGCCCAGCCAGATTCCAGAACTTGGTAGCCTGCCGATCCAACGCACCAAAAGCGACGTCGCCGATCACCCACAGTGGCCTGGCAACTATGACCTCGACGGTCAGGCTCGCGCCTGTCGTCAAAGAACGACAGCCGTGTGCAATCCCCATGGACAACAGGTCCACATCGATGACAGCCTTAGTGCAGATGGTTTGATGAGAGAGGGCGCCCAATTCGACGGCAGGCTGGCAAACCTGACCAGAGAACAAATATGAGGTCGTCAAAGTGGGAAACCCAGCAGACGCCTGTTCACGCCCCCCAGGGTGAAACAGGTCCTGTCGAAGGTTACCGACGCGGTAGTTGCGTGTAAAGCTTTCGCGGGCACTAAAGCGCCCAAACAACCAAAAGTCGCAGACTCAGGCGCCCCGGGGTTCGGGAAATGTCATCTCGATCTAGCCAGCACGACGTCGCCAGTCGCCGTCTTCACGGTCGAAGTTTTATAAGCCGCATCGGCTTGGTTGGCAGGCGCCGCACCAAGCCCTTGGCTTCCAGATCGAGCTGCACGCATTTCTGCCACCAGCCCGACGTCTTGCCTTCCGGAAACAGGTCTTGCGGCAAGTTGGGTTTAAGCGCGGTCAGTGCATCCTTCACCACCATGCCAGGTTCCTCAGCAGGCAGAACGGCCAGCAGCGCCTCCTTCATCGCGTGATATTTGGCGGCGTCCACATTGGTGACATGGCCGGGCACGTTGACGTTTTCGACAGCGATTTTTTCGGACATGTCCTATCCCCTTGGCTTGGGTTGGCGACAGACTTTCGCCCCTGCCGTCATTCCTGTGCTCGTCACAGGAATCCATGCCTGAGGCTTCACCGTCACCGCTTCAATTGCCGAACCTGCATTGGAATGGATCTCTGTGACAAGCACAGAGATGACCGATGGCGATCCTAGAAACTCTGGCCCACCACCTCATAGGGCGTGTCGAACCAATGCTCTTCCAGGTTTGGCGTGTCACCAACCCGGTCCACGACAGCAAAGAGCCCATTGCCCGCCAGCGGCGTCAGCACGCCGTGCCAGGTGCCACGATGGAAATTGATGCCCTCACCGGTGTGAGTCAAAAAGGCGTGCGGCGTGCCTGGCTTGCCATCCGCATCTTCGGCAACGATCACCAAAAAAGGGTGCACATCCATCGGCAAAAAGGCCTGTGATCCCTCCGGGTGCCGCTCCATCATGTCGAGCGTGTACGGCAGCGTACGAAGCTCTGCTTTGAACAGGCTGATACCCGGCCGGCCGTCCTTGCCAAAGTCCAATTTGGCCCGGTCATGATAGCGCCCGCACAGGCCCTGATTGATCAGTTTGTCCGGATCGCCCTCGACCGAGAGCACATCGCCAAACGGTTCAAACGCCTCAGCGGTTAGCGGACGGGCAATGATACGGCTCATCGCAGGAAGGCGCCCGGTCGTCCAAGACGCGGAAGCCGGTTCATGTCCTTGTAGAGCAGGTAGCGAAACCGCCCTGGGCCACCAGCATAACAGGCCTGCGGACAGAAGGCGCGCAGCCACATAAAGTCGCCGGCCTCCACCTCCACCCAGTCTTGGTTGAGCTTATAAACGGCCTTGCCCTCCAGCACATAAAGACCGTGCTCCATGACGTGGGTCTCTTCAAACGGGATACTGCCGCCGGGCTCGAACGTCACGATGTTGACGTGCATGTCGTGCGCCAGATCGTCTGGGTCGACGAAACGCGTCGTGCCCCAGCGCTCCTGCGTCTCCGGCATCCAGTTGATCGGTTGCTCCTGATCGGACGTGACAAACGGCTTCGGCGCGTCGATCCCATCCACCGCCTCATAGGCCTTGCGGATCCAGTGGAAGGTCGCCGGAGCTTCGCTTTCGTTGG
Source organism: Hyphomicrobiales bacterium (assembly GCA_017642935.1). Taxonomy (NCBI): domain Bacteria; kingdom Pseudomonadati; phylum Pseudomonadota; class Alphaproteobacteria; order Hyphomicrobiales; species Hyphomicrobiales bacterium. The sequence continues at coordinate 792,549 of JAEPOK010000002.1, read as the reverse complement.
CCAGCGACCAGGCACAACCCGCCGGCAGATAGGCATAGCCGCCCGGCTCAAGCACCTGATCAATGCCGTCAAACCCGGACGCTTGAGTGGCCGTGAACCCGAGATTGGCTTTGGCGGCGCCAGCCTCGACCGTAAGCCGCACCGCGCCACCAACCACGAACACAACGCCTTCGGCCATCGGATCGGGTTCGGGCTTTTGCGAACCGCCACCCGGCGCGACTTCCATAATGAGATGCGCGAAGGTTTCAGCAAAGCCCGAGAGTGGCCTGGCGATGGTCCAATTGCGGGTCTTTTCCCAATTGGGCAGCGGGCTGGTGACGATGTCGCGCATGACGCCCTTGGGGATCACCGCATAAGCCTCGGTGAAGACCGCCCGGCCGGTCATCAGCGCGCTTTGGGGCGGCAGCCCACCCAGATCCGTCGGATAGCTCATAAGGCCTCCGCGAACATGGCATCGAGTCGCAGCCGCGCAATGCGCTCCACTTGGGCGCAGGCCTCGGCGAACTCGGTGTCGCGATCATTGTCGAGGCGGCGCTCAAAGGCCGAAAGGATCGACGCTTTGGTGTTGTCCTTCACCGCGATGATGAAGGGAAAGCCGAAGCGCCCGGTGTAGCTTTCATTGAGGCGCTCGAACGTGCGACGCTCGTCATCCGTCAGCGCATCAAGGCCCGCCGATGCCTGCTCAGCGGTGGAGGCTTCGGTCAGCCGTTCGGCCTGCGCCAGTTTGCCGGCCAAGTCAGGGTGGGCGGTCAGCACGCCCAGCCGCTCTTCCTTACTGGCCGCCCGAAACGCGCGGCAAAGGGCGCTGTGCACCCCGGCAGCACTGTCATGCGCCGGACCAAGCTCCAGCTTGTAGGCGCGCTTGGCGACCCAGGACGAATGCTCGAAAACGCCACCAAACGTGTCGATGAACTCGTCTTTTTTCATTTTTGAGGGCTCCCGCGCCTGAGCGGTCGTTCCGGAGGAACGGAGCGACGGCGGGAAAAGAGAAGCCCAATGCTCGGCGATCTCAATCCTCTTGGCAAACCACACCCCGTCATGTCCCATGGCATGCTCCAGGAACCGTTTCAGCGCCATGATCCGCCCTGGGCGTCCGGCCAAACGACAGTGCAGCCCGATGGACATCATCTTGGGCGCGCCCGCCTCACCCTCGGCATAAAGCGCATCGAAGCTGTCGGTTAGATAGGCAAAGAACTGGTCGCCGGAATTGAACCCCTGCGGCGTGGCAAAGCGCATATCGTTGGCATCCAGCGCATAAGGCACAACCAGCTGGTCGTGCCCGCCAACTTCAACCCAATAGGGAAGATCGTCGGCATAGCTGTCGGCGACATAATCAAAACCGCCCTCTTCGGCTGCCAGCTCGACCGTCTGCATGCTCGTGCGCCCGGTGTACCAGCCGCGCGGGCGCTCACCGACGACCTCGGTATGGAGCGCAATCGCCTCTTCCATATGCTTGCGCTCGTCCTTGCGCGAAAAATCCTTGTACTCGATCCATTTCAGGCCGTGGCTGGCAATCTCCCAATCGGCGGTCTTCATCGCCTCGACCTGTTCGGGCGAGCGGGCTAGCGCGGTCGCCACGCCATAGACGGTCAGCGGAATGTCCATGCCGGTGAACAGACGATGCAGCCGCCAGAACCCGGCGCGCGCGCCATATTCGTAGATCGACTCCATGTTCCAGTGGCGCTGGCCTTCCCAGGACGCCGCCCCAACGATTTCCGATAGAAACGCCTCCGAACCCGCATCGCCATGGATGGTCGCGTTCTCCCCGCCCTCTTCGTAATTGAGCACGATCTGAACAGCGATCTTCGCCGGTCCATCACCCCTCGGGTTCGGCCATTGCGGATCAGGCGGATTAGCGCCGTAACCGATCATGTCGCGGGGATAGCGTGGGGGTGTCATCAGGCGGTACTCCGGGGCGCAAGGCAAGCAGCTTGCACCTGCATACACTTTGGGCAGACAGCGAGACCAACGGGTTTGCCAAACGCGGTAAACCCGTGCAGTCCTCGCCGAAAGGTTCACACCCAATCAGCGGATATGAACCTTATCGAACTGAAGCAGGAGACCGGCCAAGATGGCAAGCCAACAGACAACAGGGAATGCGGGATTTCTGACAACACACGTGCTCGATACGGCACGCGGCGTGCCAGCCGAGGGCATTCGCATCTGGCTCTATAAGGTGACCGCCGAGGGCCAACATAAGATCGCCGAAGCGGTAACCAACGCCGATGGCCGCACCAATGAACCGATCCTGCCCAAAGAAGCCTTTGAAACTGGTCAGTATGAGCTGATCTTCTTTGCCGGCGACTATCTGCGCGCCAATGGATTGGTGAAAGAAGAACCGCTGTTTCTCGATCACGTACCCATCCGCTTCGGCATGAGCGAGGACGACCACTACCATGTGCCACTCCTCCTCTCGCCCTATGGCTATTCAACCTACCGGGGGAGTTGAGGACGTGTCGATTACGGAAAAGCTGAAGACAGTAGGTCTGATCGACCGTGCGATGATTTGGGTCATTTTGCTATGGGGAACGTTGTCGATCGTGGCGATAGTGACTGGCGACCCTGAACTTTTCCAACGTCACGGGTTCATAATCTTGGTATTTGGTGTACTCGCTCTTGCCCTAAGCGGAGGCTTGCCAGATCGCAGTGACTTCAAGATTCGTTTGGACGAGCAGGGTCTCCAGTTTGGATATCTTTCAAGGCTGTGTCGTCTACACGCCACCATTTATCGTGAACTGAAAGACGGCAAGACTCCTCAGAATGACTTGGTTGACCGTGTCTGCGAATCCTTGGAGGCAGCCGCATCCGACCTGGATGAGGTTGAGCGATTGAGCAAAGAAGAAGCTCAGGAGCAAGAAGAGTTAATCACCATTGCTCGCCGGGTTTTGGGGCGAAGGAAACGCGTGATCGAGCTTGGGCTGGTCTGCTTAGGCACAATCCAATCTGGGTATGGTGACCTCATACTTGGTAGCCTTTGAATGCCCTTTCCCTCTGGCGTGATCCTTGCAAGGATCGACCCACTTGGTTTCGCGTAAAAGGCCCCTTGAATGTTCGATCTCTTCGTCCTCGGCGACTGGCTGGAATTTGTCGTCCGCTGGCTGCATGTCATCACCGCCATCGCCTGGATCGGATCAAGCTTTTACTTCATCGCGCTTGATCTTGGGCTGCGCCGCGATGTGCCACTGCCAGAGGGCGTTTCCGGCGAAGAATGGCAAGTGCATGGCGGAGGGTTCTACCACATCAACAAATACATGGTGGCGCCATCCAACCTGCCCGAGCATCTGGTCTGGTTCAAATGGGAAGCCTATTGGACCTGGATTTCGGGCTTCGCCTTGCTCGTTCTGGTCTATTATTTCGGCTCTGATCTGTTTCTCATCGACCCGCATGTGATGGACCTTGCCGCCTGGCAGGCCATCGGCATCTCGGTGGTCTCACTGGTCGCCGGTTGGGTGCTTTATTCCAGCCTTTGCAACTCCAAGCTCGGCGATAATCCGCCGGTGATGATGGGCGTTCTGTTTCTCATCATCGTGGCGTTCAGCTTTTTCTACGCGCAGGTGTTCTCCGGTCGCGCGGCGCTACTCCATCTCGGCGCATTCACGGCAACGATCATGGTCGCCAATGTCGCCATGGTGATCATCCCCAATCAAAAGATCGTCGTCACCGACATGAAGGCTGGCCGGGTGCCGGACGCGAAATACGGCAAGATCGCCAAGCTGCGCTCCACCCACAACAACTACCTCACCCTGCCTGTTCTGTTTCTGATGCTGTCGATCCATTATCCGCTGGCATTTGCCAGCGAATACAATTGGATCATCGCGGCCTTGGTGTTTTTGGTCGGCGTGTTCGTGCGCCACTTCTTCAACAACATGCACGCAACCAAAGAAAAGCTTGTCTGGCCCTGGTTCGCCGCTGCCGCCACCATGCTGGTGATCGCCGTGCTTTCCATGGCGCCCATGTGGAATGGCCACGATCCGTGGGAGGACGAAACTTCCATGAGCCCACGCCAGGAACGCTTCGCGGCCGCGCCGGGCTTTGAAGAGGTGTCAGCCATCGTGCTGGGCCGCTGTTCCATGTGTCATGCGCAGGAACCAACCTGGTTCGACACCTATTGGGCCCCCAAGGGCGTGCGGTTGGAAACCGAATGGCAGGTTGCACAGCACGCCCACACCATCGTCATGCAGGCCGGCTACACCCATGCCATGCCCCCGCAGAATGTCTCCGGCATCACCGATGAAGAACGCGCGCTGATCGTCGCTTGGTATCGCGCCGGGCGCCAAGGCGTGCGTGCCCAAGCGGGCGAGGACGAGATGGCTGCGCGTGAATAAACACATCACGCCGCCTGCGTTTCAAAGGACACAAGGCAGCGGGCGCATCAGCACCAAACGCGCGGGCGGCCGCACCCGCATCGACCGGCTTTACCAGCAAGGTGCGGCGCGCATCCGTGTCCCCGATCATCCGGGACGCAACGACCTGGAAGCGGTGATCATCAACACAGCCGGCGGCGTCACAGGCGGCGATGATCTAACCTGGGAGGCTTCTGCTGGTGCTGACACGCACCTAACCGTTACCACCCAAGCCTGTGAAAAAGTCTACAAAGCCGATCAAGATACCGCGAACGTAGACGTAAGGCTGGACGTTGCAGCTGGCGCCACGCTCAACTGGCTGCCGCAAGAGACCATCCTCTTCGATAAGGCCAGCCTGTCCCGCACCATTGAGGCCGATCTTCAAGGCGATGCATCGTTGCTCTTGGTCGAGCCGGTGATATTTGGACGCCGGGCCATGAACGAGACGGTGCGCTCCGGCCTCTGGCACGATACGTGGCGCATTCACCAGGACGGTCGCCTCATCCACGCTGAAAACGTACGACTTTCAGGTGAAATTGCCCAAATTTTAGACAGGAACGCCAGTCTTCACGGCCACACCGCGCTTGCCACCCTGGCGTTGGTCGGCAACCATGCCGAAGGAAAGCTGGATCGTACGCGCGCTTTGATCGATGACGCATCCGGCAGCGTTGGAGGAGCCTCCTGTTGGACGGTGGCAGAAGCAAGCAAGCTGATCGTGCGGCTCGCCGCACCCGATGGCTACACGCTGCGCCAGGCGCTGATCCCACTGATCAACCATCTGGCCTTGGAAGGCGAGAGCCCTGCGGCCGACGCTCGGCCAGTGGCCGTTCCCAAGATTTGGTCGCTTTAAACGCTTAAGGACTTCTGCATGCAGCTCACCCCCCGCGAAAAAGACAAACTTCTGGTGTCGATGGCCGCCATGGTTGCGCGCAAACGGCTGGAGCGCGGCGTCAAACTCAATCACCCCGAGGCCATCGCGCTGATCACCGATTTCGTTGTCGAAGGCGCCCGCGATGGCCGCGCCGTAGCCGATCTTATGGAGGCTGGCGCCCATGTCATCACCCGCGATCAGGTGATGGAGGGCATCGCCGAAATGATCCACGATGTGCAGGTCGAAGCAACGTTCCCCGACGGCACCAAGCTCGTCACCGTACACGAGCCGATCCGCTAGCCAATGAACCTTTCCAACTTCCACCCTCTGGCGAGTTTCGATTTGCTGGCCATCGGCGTTGCGCTGGTGGTTGTGATGAGCGTGATCGGCTTCAAAGTTCTGACCGGTCGGCCTTGGCGGCGAACCCTGCCGCCCGATGAGATCGACGCAGACTCGTTCTCCTCCACCAGCACGACACGCCCGCGCGCGACACCCCCATTGCTCAACAAGGACCGTGACTGATGAAACAGCTTCTTTTTTCCGCCGTCGCTTTGGCGCTGCCGGCCACAAGTTTCGCCCATGATACGGGCGCGCCGCACCATCATCCGCATACCGATTGGACAGCGCTGATCGCATTGGCGGTTCTGGTGGTTATGGGTGGGCTCACCCTTGTCGCGCTGCGCGCTGCCAAAGCCAAGAGAAAGGGCGGCGACCATGATCCCCGGTGAAGTGATCACAGCCACAGGCGACATCACCCTCAACCAGGGCGCCGACGCCGTCACACTCAAAGTGGCCAACACGGGCGACCGCCCGGTGCAGGTCGGTTCGCACTATCATTTCTTTGAGACCAATCCGGCACTTTCATTTGATCGCGACGCCGCGCGCGGCATGCGCCTGGACATTGCTGCCGGGACAGCCGTGCGCTTTGAACCCGGACAAGCGCGTGACGTGACGCTCGTGCCGCTGTCGGGCAAGCGCCAAGTCTATGGCTTCCGCAAAGACGTTATGGGGGCGCTTTGATCCCCTCACTTGCCCTTTTCAGGCGCAGAACCCGCCAAGGCCGCAGGCCTGGCAACGCGCCGATGCGCGCCTTCCAAAACCAAGTCCAAGAACAAGACCAACAAAGGCATCAAGACAGCATGAAAAAAGCCAGCGCCAGCGCCGTGATGGACCTCAATTTCGCGCTCTGGCGCATGGGCTTCGAGGCCCAATCGGTCATCGCCATGCGCACCATGGGCGCAGCCGGTTTCTGGAATCATTCGGACCTGGAAAACCAAATGATGGTGCGCGAAAAACAGGTGGCGCTGGCCAAAGGCACGGCTGGCGCGGCGCGCGCGTTGATGCGCGGCGAGAGCCCAGCGTCGATCATGCTCGAAGCGGTGAAGCCGATGCAGAAAAAGACCGGCGCCAACGCCCGCCGCCTCACCAAACGCGGCCCGCGCATTCCCGGCCTGGTGGGGTAATGATGCGCAAAATCGCCCGGCTCATAACACCGCTTTTGTTGGTTCCGCTTTTCCTGGGCGCACCGACGCGCCCGGCAAAAGCGCAGGCCGATTTTGACTGCAAGGCGCCACAGACCCAGATGGCGATGAATGTCTGCGCTGGTGAAGATTACCAGGCCGCAGACGAAGAGCTGAACGCCGTCTGGTCCGATCTGCGCGATGCGCGCCGCGACAGCAGTACGTGGCAGGCCATTCTGGACGCCCAGCGCCTTTGGATTCCGTTCCGCGATGCCCATTGCAACGCCGAAGCTGCCTTATACGAAGGCGGTTCAATCCAACCGCTGATCCGCTTTTCCTGCCTTGCCCACACGACCCGCCAACGCACCGCGCAGCTGCGCGACCTGTTGATGCAGCCGTAGAGTTTCGATTCCGTCCCAAGGAGCCCCCCATGCCCGCCACCCTTTCCCGCGCCGACTATGCCGGCATGTACGGCCCGACCACTGGCGACAAGGTGCGCCTGGCTGACACTGAGCTGTTCATCGAGGTGGAACGTGACCTCACCACCTATGGCGAGGAGGTGAAATTCGGCGGCGGCAAAGTCATCCGCGACGGTATGGGCCAGAGCCAGGTGACGCGCGCGGGCGGTGCGGTGGACACGGTGATCACCAACGCACTGATCGTCGATCACACCGGCATCTACAAAGCCGATGTTGGCCTGAAAGACGGGCGCATTCATTCCATCGGCAAGGCGGGCAACCCGGACACGCAGCCAAATGTGGACATCGTCATAGGCCCTGGCACCGAAGCGATCGCCGGTGAAGGCAAAATCCTGACCGCCGGCGGGTTCGACGCGCACATCCACTTCATCTGCCCGCAGCAGATCGACGAAGCCCTGATGTCGGGCCTCACCACGATGCTTGGCGGCGGCACGGGTCCGGCCCATGGCACGCTGGCCACCACCTGCACGCCGGGGCCATGGCACATCGGCCGCATGATCCAAAGCTTTGATGCGTTTCCGATGAACATCGGGCTTTCGGGCAAAGGCAACGCATCCCAGCCTGCCGCGCTGGAAGAGATGATTTTGGGCGGAGCCTGCGCGCTGAAACTGCACGAGGACTGGGGCACGACGCCTGCGGCTATCGATTGTTGCCTGTCGGTCGCCGATGAATATGACGTGCAGGTAATGATCCACACCGACACGCTGAACGAGTCAGGCTTTGTGGAATCGACCATCGACGCCATCGCAGGCCGAACCATCCACGCCTTCCACACCGAGGGGGCCGGCGGTGGCCACGCGCCGGACATCATCAAGGTCTGCGGGCTGGACAATATCTTGCCCTCCTCCACCAACCCGACGCGTCCCTACACCGTGAACACGGTGGCCGAGCACCTGGATATGCTGATGGTCTGCCATCACCTAGATTCGCGCATCCCCGAGGATATCGCCTTTGCCGAGTCGCGCATCCGCAAAGAGACGATTGCTGCCGAAGACATTCTGCACGATATGGGCGCGTTCTCGATCATTGCCTCGGATTCACAGGCGATGGGCCGTGTGGGCGAGGTGCTGATCCGCACCTGGCAGACCGCCGACAAGATGAAGCGCCAGCGCGGCGCGCTGCCCGATGAAACCGGCGACAACGATAATGTGCGTGTGCGCCGCTACATCGCCAAATACACGATCAACCCGGCCATCGCGCATGGTCTGTCGAAGGAAATCGGCTCCGTTGAAGTGGGCAAACGCGCCGATCTTGTGCTGTGGAACACGGCGTTCTTTGGCGTGAAGCCTGACATGGTGCTGGTCGGCGGATCGATTGCTGCCGCACCGATGGGCGACCCCAATGCGTCCATCCCGACACCCCAGCCGGTGCACATGCGCCCGATGTTCGGCGCGTTCGGCAAGGCGATCACCAATGCATCGGTGACCTTTGTCAGCCAGGCAGCGTTGGATGCGGGCCTGCAAGAGTCGCTCGGCGTCGAAAAAAGCATGGTCGCCTGCCAGAACACCCGCGGCGGCATCAGCAAAGCGAGTATGGTGCACAACAGCGCCACGCCGGATGTGGAGGTGGACCCGGAAACCTATGAGGTCCGCGCCGACGGCGAACTGCTCACCTGCGAGCCAGCAGATGTGCTACCCATGGCGCAAAGGTACTTTATGTTTTGAGGAAAGGCCGTGCTCTACCTAGGCAATCTTGACGATGTCGTGACGCGCTACCCATGGACGGGGCGCCGCGGTGCGCTGGATTTCAATCAGACCCTGCTTGACAATTTGCTCTTCGGCCAGCCGGCCTACATCAACGACGGCTACATTGTTCAGAGCCGCCAAGCACTTGAGGGAATTCGCCGCCCCGGCACAGACTCTCTTTTGGAAACACTGATCGAGTTTGAGCACGTCAAAGTGCTGTGCAGAACGCGTCCTTCAGAAATGCCGAAAGCAATGGCCAATGGCGGTGTCAAAAGTCACGCCAGTTTGGCAAACGATCCGAACACCATTCGCGATTTGGAAGCCCTGTCACAGCGTTTGGACCGCAACAACAACTTCCACAAATGGCCGCCTTACGACGTTAGCCAGGGCTTTTACCGGTTGGTCCTTTTGGTGAGAAAAGCCCCTGAACACCTGTATTGGTTCGATGCCTTACCACACGAACTGTTTAAGAGGATTTGCAACGGTTTCATTACACTTTTTGAGGCGAATCCGACTGCCGCAAGGACACAATGGGAAGACGTTAGCCAAGAAGTGTGTGGAGCAATCAATGATCCAGATGATCGCGAGATTGCTCACCTAGAATCGATGAACTTTGCCAACGAAGTTTATCACTTCAATTTTGCAGGCATTCTTTCGATGCATGAGCAAGCGTCCGTCCATGTCAACACGCGGCTCAACGCACTGTTCTTATGGGCGCTTAATCGCAACCTACCGACAAACACAGCATCCGAGAAATTTATTGCTGAACAAGGCCCCCTGGACATGCCAGCGATGCCTTGGAACACAATGAAAATCGATCTGTCAGACGGCAACGCCGTGGCCAGACCTTTCCTGACTCCCGGTCGCGAAGAGCATGATGCCCGGATCGAGTTTTTGAATGCGAGGGACGCCTATTTCAACGAAGCCAACCAGGCAACGCATGACGCTTTGCTGGACGCAAGCGCCCGCTACAATGCCGTATTGTCTTCCGTCTTTGGGCTGTCGCGTTCCACCGGCGAAATAGTGATAGGTACGCTGACGGACCCCGTGCTCAAAGTTCTGGAGGGCATGCAAGAGGATAACTATGTCGAGTGGTTGAGTGACATCCAGCAAGTTATTCCCGATGAAGGTGTTGCAACCCTTACAAGAACCGTTGTCGAGCTCGGACCCTACGTAAACGCAAGCCTTGGCTACTATGCGCCAAACTTCAAGCGAACCCTGCGTCGTGTTGGGAAGATGCACGGCGAAGCATTTGTTTACGAAGACCGGCGTGAGTTCATGAACCAGATGCGCACGGAGGCAAAAAAGTCGCGAGACACGATGATTGATATGCCAATGAGCAATGAACGCAGCAAAATCGTCTTCGGAACCATCGACAAATTCGAGACATGATTTTCAAACCGACACTTGCTGGCCGCCGTTTCTACCATTCTCGATCGTACGACCCATCACCCCGCTGACACGATCAGGCTGGATGAAGAGGGTCGATACCGCCGACAGAAGAAGATGACGTTCAACAGCGGTATCGGCTTCCTAGCTAACCCAGATTCCTAACACGCCTTGACTTTCCGTAAGCATACGCTTACCGTAAGTTATGACTTACGAAACAAATCTCGCAACTGATCAATCTGCCCTGCCTCCGTCCCAGGTCTTTGCCGCGCTGGCGGATGACACCCGCCGCGACATCTTTGAAGCGCTGCGCACCGGACCGAAAACCGTCACCACCATTGCCAGCGGTCGCCCGATTTCGCGGCCCGCGGTTTCCCAACACCTCAAAGTGCTCGCCGATGCGGGCCTTGTGACGGCCACGCCGAAGGGCACAAGCCGCCTCTACGCCGTCGATCCGCAAGGGCTCGCGCCGCTGCGCGCCTATCTCGACAGCGTCTGGGGCGATGTCCTGGCTGCCTTTGCAGCCGAAGTCGAGAAGCAAACCGACCCATCCAACCAGGACGAACCATCATGAGCGAACCTCAGATCGCCCCCATCGAAAAAACCATCAGCGTGCCCTGCTCGCCGGATACCGCCTTTGCCATCTTCACCCGCGACATCACCAAATGGTGGCCGCTTGGCGTCAACTCCGTCTCCGCCATGGATGGCAAGCCCGCCCAGGCCATCAGACTGGAACTGAAAGAAGGCGGTAGCCTCACCGAAATCGGGCACGACGGCACCGTGCACAATTGGGGCTCAGTGAAAGTGTTCCAGCCCGGCGAACATCTGCAACTGGCATGGCACATCGGCACACCGGAAGAGAATTCCACCCTGGTTGATGTCCATTTCACACCCGCCGGTTCCGGGACAGAGGTGAAACTCACCCACACCCATTGGGAACGCATGGGTGACGGCGCTGCGGATGCGCGCGAAAGCTACAACAATGGCTGGGTTGGTGTGTTTGAAGAGGCGTACAAATCCGCCGCCCAGGCGGAGGCAGCCTAGAAACCCAATTGCCTAAAACTCAGGCGACCAACGGATAGACACGGGATCATGATTGGGTGACGGTGCATCAAACACGCATCGCTGGTCCTCTCCCCATGTCTGTCCCAACCTGTTCCACCATACTCAATCACACCCATCACCCAGCTGACACGATCACGCTGGATGAGACTGACCGCCATCGCAGGCGCATGAAGATGGTGTCGGATGGCGGCGTCGAATTTCTACTCGACCTGCCCGAAGCGCGGCTTCTGAAACATGGCGAGGGGCTGAGACTCTCCGACGGACGCGTAATCGAAGTGCGCGCCGTCCCCGAAGCGCTTTACGAGGTCACCGGCCGCAACACGCGCCACCTGCTGACGCTGGCTTGGCAGATCGGCAACCGCCATCTGGCCGCCGATGTAACGGACAGCCGCATCCGCATCCGCGCCGACCACGTCATCAAAGAAATGTTGGAAGGCTTGGGAGCGACCGTCACCGAAATCGAAGCCCCCTTCGATCCGGAGGGCGGGGCCTATGGCGGCGCGCATCAAGGCCATCACCACCATCACGAGGACGCCCATGATTAGAACCACGCTTCTTGCGCTATCGGCGCTTGCGTGTCTCGCCTCGCCGGCGTCGGCCCAAACGGTGGAAGAATGCGACTGGCGCGCCTCGGCCCAAGCCCTGGTCGAGCCATGGGATGCGCCGCAGAACACGCGCACCTTCGCCAATGGCGATGTGCGCCTTGCCGTGACCGATGTCATCGAGCCCGCCGCTGGCGCCTATCATCTCATCATCTTTTCCCCACCCTTCGATGAGCTGGGCGGGCGCCAGTGCCGCGTCATCTCGGCGGACGGCAACCTTGGTTTCACCGGTCTCACTTTGGAGGCGATGATCTCTGATTATGATCCGGCCATCGGCCTAAGCTTCGCCATTCAATCGGGTGCCTATGACCCCAAGACCGGCGGCACCTTGCCTATGGTCTTGCTCGTGACGCTCAATCAGGCGACCGGTGCCATAACAGCCGAGCTTGAAGAGCTCCCATGAGCGTCAGCACTCATCTTGTCCGCCTGATGGCGTGGCTCTCGCCGGTTTTCCCCACCGGCGGCTTTGCCTATTCCGCAGGGTTGGAGCAGGCGGTCGCCGACGACCTGGTGCGCGATGAGACAGGCTTGCAAAGCTGGTTGGAGACTCTGCTCGCTCGCGGCAGCTTCTGGAACGAGGCCGTGCTGATTGCTGTAGCCCATCGGCAGCACGAAGGCATCGAGGCGCTCAGCGCGTTGGCAGCGTCGCTCGCGCCATCCGCCGAGCGCCATCGCGAGACCCTCGATCAAGGCGCGGCTTTTCTAGACGCCGCCAGCGCCTGGGCACCCCACCAGATGGATCGTGAGACACCCCTGCCCGTCGCGCTTGGAACCGTCTGCGCCCAGGCGAGCATCCCCTTGAGCGAGACGCTCACCGCCACGTTGCAGACGCTTGTCTCCAATCAGCTGCAAGCGGCCATCCGGCTTTCCCTGATTGGGCAAACGAGCGCCGCGCGTCTACTGGCCAGCTTGGAACCGGTGGTGCTCAATGTGGCGGCCGAGGCTGAAAGGGCATCGCTGGATGATTTGGGCGGGTCGGCGTTCCTCGCCGACATTGTCAGTGCCCGCCACGAAACCCTAGAACCAAGGCTGTTCCTTTCATGACCCTTTCCAACGGACCCTTGCGCATCGGCATCGGTGGTCCCGTCGGCTCCGGCAAGACCACGCTCACAGCAGCGCTTTGTTTGGCGCTGCGCGATACCCATTCGGTCGGCGTCGTGACCAACGACATCTACACTAAGGAGGACGCCGATGCGCTTGTGCGTATGCAGGCGCTGACGTCCGACCGGATCATGGGGGTGGAAACCGGCGGTTGCCCGCATACAGCCATCCGCGAGGACGCGTCCATCAATCTGCGCGCCATCGAGCGGCTCACAGACCGTCACCCGGATCTGGACGTGGTGCTGATCGAGTCCGGCGGCGACAATCTCGCCGCCACCTTCTCGCCGGACCTTGCCGATCTGTCGCTCTATGTCATCTCGGTCTGCCAAGGAGAGGACATTCCGCGCAAAGGCGGGCCTGCGATCACGCGCTCCGATATGCTGATCATCAACAAGGCCGACCTTGCGCCCTATGTCGGCGCCAATCTCGACACCATGCAATCCGACGCGGAAAAGGCTCGCGCTGGACGTCCTTTCGTGTTCACCGACTTGAAATCAGGACAGGGCGTCACGGAGATCGTCGATTTTCTGACCGAGACTGGCGGCCTTCAGGCAGCCTAAGAACGATCGATTCCCGTAGAAAGCGCACCCAGTGCGTCAAACCGTTCACGGGCGCGCGACCTCGGCGGCCCGGAGCATGGCTCGGGTGCCGGTCTAACCAAGAAAACATCCGTCTTTTGCAGAAAAATGCATCGGCAAGAAGCTGCCTCACACGCAGCTGATCACGCACGTCGTGTGAACCTGCCAGTGACTGGAAGCCTGAAAACGCTGGCTTTCAATCCGGCAGGCGACGGCGTAATAACGCGCCCTTCACCAGCCGGTCGCAGTCACCTCACGCCCGCGTGACGCCATGTGACAGCCACCCCTGTTGTGAATTTTCCAACTCTGAATAACTTCAACTCATCGAACGAGACACAGCGTCTCTTCATCAAAACCAAGAAAAGACGTAGGTCTCTTCACTAAAACTAAGGAATAAAACATGAAAAAGTTTGCTCTTACCACTGCCGCTCTCGCCGTTGCTTTTGGCGTTGCTTCTCCGGCCTTTGCTGGAAGCAATGAGAACGATGGCCTGTACGACTTCGACGCCAACATCGTTTCGCTCGACCGCAACGCTGGCACGATCAACCTCTCCACCGGTCAGACGCTTGACCAGTCGGTTGAGTACTTCGCCTTCCCAGCACGCGCATCGGTTGGCGACAAAGTTCGCATCGACATCGGCCAGGACAACACGTTGAAAGCCGTTCGCGTCCTCAACTAACGCGACAAACGACTGCGCCTGGCGGGGCCTCCTCCCTCCCCGCCAGGCGTGTGTCCGACCGATGATAGCGGAAGGACGAAACCCATGATTTCCAAACCACTCTTGGCCGCAAGCGCGGCTCTTGCCGGCTTGCTATCCTTTTCGACAATGTCTCTGGCTACTGAGCAAGGCACCGCGTCCAAGCCTGGAACCCGTCATGCACAAGCCGGCCCTGCCGATCTTGCCTTTGACCTGGATACCCATCGGCCGAACCCGCGATTGGCCGACAAGCTGATCGATGTTTCCGATCGGGCCAAGCAAGAGGATGCACGCTATCGCGCGTCTGGCACCTGAAATCTCTTTCTGCCGATCCGCCCTCACCAGCCCCACGCACCTTGGATCGGCACTCGATGGCAGAAACCTGTTCCCTGGCAGGCTTCTGCCAATTCTCGTTGTCACGACGCCTGGCCGAGCCAAGCCCAGGCTGCCGATGCGATCAACTGGATTGCAAGCAGCGTCAGCACCCATTTGAAGGCGGTGCGGAACACTGCTTCCGGCAGCGCGTGCAGCAGCCTGGTCCCAAGCAAGGTGCCCAAGAAGCCGGCCGCGACCATGGCGACCATCACCGGCACCCAGGCGCCGAAGGCAAATCCCAAAAAGCCGAACACCACGACTTTCAGTCCGTGCTGCATGACCATGGCAGCCGCGTGGGTTCCAGCGTAATGTTTGCGATCATCGAGCCGCGGCGCGAGCAGCGCGGCAACGAATGGTCCGGTCGCGCCGACGAACATGGTGAGGATCGTGGCGAAAACGCCGCCAATCGCCAGTCCCAACGGCCCACCCTTGGAGCCTTTCACCTTCGGTGCCCAAAGCGTGAAGAGCACGAACAGGCCGACAAAGGTTTTGAGCAACGTTTCGGGCAGCGTGACCACGAGCTGCCCGCCGATCAAAGCACCGATCAGCGCGCCAACGGTGAAAATGCCGAGCATCGGCCAGACGACCTGGCGCAGCTGAACCAGCGCCCGCCCTGTGTTGGCGCCAAGCTGAACCACCCCATGGACGGGGATCAGCACGGTCACCGGAACGATTGACGCCATCACCGCAAGCAGCGCCACACCGCCGCCTATGCCAAAGGCCGCCGTCAGCGTAGCGGTAAAAAACGCCGTCACGATAAGGAGCGCCGCAAAGCCAAGCGACAAGCCGTCGGGCAGCAGACTTTCAAGACCGGCGAGGGCTTCCATCGTTAACCTGGCGTTGACCATTCTGAACGGAATGCGCTCTGACAGGATGGTGCAGCAAGCGCAAGCCCGCCCTTCGGCGTTTCTTGAAAAGCGCAATTATTTCAGAATGTTGGTCATGCATTCGCGCAGACGCGCAGCGATGTGGTCCGGCCAATCGTTGGCCTTTGACAGGAAAAGATGACCAAACATTAACGCTGAACTAAGCGCCACACGACTACGTATTAAACGACGAAATCAGTTTCAGTTGACCGGCCAGATTCGGGCCCTCGCAACTCGGATGTGGCCGGCCATCTGTCATCGCCTTAACCCCTTGGAGTTCCCCCCAATGACCAAGACTTTGAGCCCCGCCTTGATTGCCAGCGTTGCACTGGCAAGCCTCGCGGGCACGCCCGCCCTCGCGCAATCGCCCTTTGACCGCGTCGAGCAGGGTTGGCACTTTTTCGGCCAAGGTGGCCAGCCCGCCGAAGTGCGGCTGGGACTTGGTGCGGGCTTCACGCCTGACTATCAGGGTTCGGACGAGTATCGCGTGATGGCACTGCCAGTGATCACCGCGCGCAACGTGTTTGGCTTCAATTTCACGCCCTTTGCGCTCAGCTACAATCTTGCGCAATACAACAGCGCCGGCGGCGCTTGGAGCGTTGGCTTCGGTCCACGCGTCGCTTTCGATTTCGGTCGCGATCAGGACGACAATGTCGCGCTCGCCGGCCTCGGCGATGTGGATTCCAGCATTCTGCCAGGCGGTTTTGTCAATCTGCGCTTGGGCCCGGCGCTTGCCACCGCGTCCTTTGGCCAGGATGTCGCTGATGGTCATGACGGCGCGGTCGTCGATCTTGGCCTCAGCACATTCGTGCCCGTAACGCAGCAGATCACGCTGATGCCGGGCATCACCGCCAGCTGGGCGGATGACGACTATATGCAGTCCTATTTTGGCATCACCGCCGCGCAAGCCGCGACCAGCGCCTATGGCGCCTACAACGCGGAGGCTGGCCTCAAGAGCGTCGGCGCGAACGTCAATGCGATCTACGCGATCAACGAAAACTGGGCCGCCAACACGCGCTTGAGCTATGAGCGGTTGCTTGGCGATGCTGCCGACAGCCCCATTGTCGATGGGCCAGGTAGCGCCAATCAGTTCTCGGTGATGTTCGGGGTCACGCGCGGTTTCAGCTTTTAGACATACCTCTGTCATCCCGGAAGCCCGTCAGGGCTGTTCGGGACCGTCAATTCTCCGTCGCAAAACGATCCCGGGTCTCGTTCCTCGCCCGGGATGACATCTCGGGCGGCTCTTTATCCGGCGAGCCGCGTCTCGACCAGTTCCACCCAATAGCTGGTGCCGAGCGGGATGATGTCGTCGTTGAAATCATAGTGCGGGGAATGCAGATTGGCCGAGTCCTCGCCATTGCCGGTGAAGATAAAGGCACCGGGTCGCCCTTCCAGCATAAACGCGAAATCTTCCCCGCCCATCACCGGTGCCATGGCGGTATCAACCTTATCAGCGCCAACGACTTTCGAAGCGATGGTCGCCGCGAACTGGGTCTCGCGCTCATGGTTCACGACCACCGGATAATTGCGCTCATAATCAAGCACGGCCGTGCAACCCATCGCGGCTGAGACGCTTTCTACGATCTCGCCGATGCGCTTTTCCGCCAGGTCGCGCATCTCCGGAATCAGCGTACGCACCGTACCGGTCATCTTCACGCGCTCAGGGATCACATTGTCTGCATCACCAGCGTGAATGGTGGTGACCGACACGACGATGCTTTCCAGCGGGTCGGCATTCCGCGACGCGATGGTCTGCAGCATGGTGATGATCTGGGCCGACGTCACCACCGGATCAATGCCAGTGTGCGGGCGGGCGGCATGGCCACCAACGCCGGTGACCACAATCTGAAAAATGTCCGTGGCCGCCATGGTGGGGCCAACGCGCATGGCAAACTGCCCCACCGGGATGCCCGGATAATTGTGCATGCCATAGACTTCTTCGATGCCGAAACGCTCAAAGAGCCCGTCATCCATCATGGCCTTGGCACCGGCGCCACCCTCTTCGGCAGGCTGGAAAATCACCGCCACCGATCCGGCAAAGCCACGCGTTTCGCAGAGATGCTCAGCAGCACCAAGCAGCATCGCCGTGTGTCCATCATGGCCGCAGGCATGCATCATGCCAGGCTTGGTGGAAGCGTGCGGCACGCCGGTTTCTTCTTCAATAGGAAGCGCGTCCATGTCGGAGCGAAGACCCACGGTCGGCCCATCGCCTTTATTCCCTTTGATGATGCCGACAACGCCGGTTTGCCCCAGGCCTTCCACGACGTCATCGCAACCAAAAGCCCGCAGTTTTTCCGCAACAAAGGCTGCCGTCTCCTGAACTTCGTACATGATCTCAGGGTTCTGATGCAGATGGCGCCGCCACTCTTTGATGGCGTCAGCGCGAGCAGCAAGGCGGTTGTTCACGGGCATGGGGGTCTCAGCGATTCTTGAAAAGGAGTAGTCGCAGCCATTGCGATGCGGTTAGCATCCACAGCCACAAGGCTAAAAGAGTGTATTGATGGATGAATTCTGGTGCAACGTTGATTGGTTCGTTCATCGCTACCAAACCCTCATTGGCGCATTGATCGCCCTGGGTGCTGCGATTTTGACCATTCGAGTGATGCGTGACCAAGCGCGACAAGACCAAAGACGCCACATGGCTGAGGTGGCTCGCAAACGTAAAGCCGCACGCGCGAGAATGCCGGATGCGCTGAGCGAGCTGACGAGTTACCAGCACGAAGTGGCTGAATTTTTGGTTGGCAGCAAAGAAACCGTGACTTCACCAGACATCGCGATTCAAACGCTGAAAGGTGTCATCGAGTTCATAGACGATGAGGCATCAGCGAGAGTGTTCGAGCTAGTTAGTTTTTATCAGGTCCATCAGGCACGTCTTTCAAGCGGACAACCTGAGTACCAGCATGAAAGAACGCAAAGAATGTTAGATCTTGCTCGGCTTCGAGCACTGACAGACAGCTTGTACGACTACGCGCGAGAACGTTCAGATACGATCATACCGAAGAAGATATCGACCGAAGCCGTTCGATCGGCAAGCCTGTTCATTGACCTGATTAAGCACAATGAGGACAAGCCATACGACAGAGAGTTATGGGCGTCGCTACTTAGTCCGGATGAACCACCGGACGGACTAGTCCAAAAACCGAAAAACTGATCGGCTAAACCTGCGTCAGGTTTTGCCGTTCTCTGTCCTTCTTGATCGTCCACGCCAGTATCCCGAGCACGACAAGCGCGCCTGCGGTTTCGAGCAGCGGCGTGTTGGGCCACATCAGCGCGACGCCGGAAACCGCCGTCAGGATGCGCAGCGGCCAGTTGAGCGGATATTCCATATGGCCTTCAATGGCGGCGCCGAGCGCGTAGACGCCGAGCGTTGCCGCCATGAAGATGAAGACCGACTCCAGAAAGTCGCCACCCAAGAAGTTGGTGTAAGCAAAGAGCACCGGCATCAAATAGATGCCTTTAGCAAGCTTCCAGCTCATAACGCCGGTAGCCATGGGCCGCGTCTTGGCGATGGCCGCCGCCGCAAAGGCGGTCAGGCAAACGGGCGGCGTGACGTTGGAATCCTGAGAGAGCCAGAAGATGATCATGTGGGCGGAAAGCAGCGCCGTAGTGATCAACACCGGATCGAGCACCTGCGGATAAACCACCGATAGCAGTTCCTGCGGCATGGACGCCACCAGCGCGCGTGCGGCGTCCGGCGCCATGGGCTCAGCCAGCAGCGGCATCACCGATGGATCGGCGAGCATAAACGACATGCGCGCCACCTCGGGGATCGTGCCGTCCACCAAAGCCGAAACCAGATGGGCATTCTGGATGAGCGCGTGCAAGGCGGGCGCAGACAGCGTGGCAAGCACGATGTAGGCCGCCGTCACCGGCAAACCCATGCCGAGAACCAGAGAGGCGAGCGCGATGAGTGCGATGGCGATCATCAGGTTCCCGCCCGCCCAATCGGCGATCATCAAGCTGAACGTGTTGCCGATGCCCGTCATGGCGATGACGTTGACCATCGCACCGACGGCGACCAGCAGCACGCCTGTCATGATCATGTTCTTCGCGCCCAAAATGAGCGCTTCGATGATAGCCTTCGGACCCATCTTGTTAGGGGTGAGCCAGCTCGCAACGATCACCGAAAGGATCGCCCAAATGGCCGCGAACACCGGCGTAAAACCATAAATCAACAGGCTGATCAGCGTGACGACCGGGATCAGGAACGACGGGCCACCCCGTTTCAATACGTCCATGGCAGAGGGCGCATCGTCAGCGGCCACCTGCATGTTGAGCTTCTTGGCCTCAATGCGCACGAAGAAGCCGACGGAGAGGAAATAGACCATCGCTGGCAGGAAGCTCACCGCGACGATATCCAAATAGGGAATCTGGGTGTAGCTCGCCATCACGAACGCACCGGCGCCCATGATCGGCGGCATCAATTGCCCGCCGGTCGACGACGCTGCCTCGACACCCGCTGCAAACCTTGGCGGGAAGCCTGAGCGCTTCATCAATGGGATTGTGATGACGCCGGTGGAGACGGTGTTGGCCACCGCCGAGCCGGAGATCGTGCCCGTGAGGCCGGAGGAGAAGACGGCCACATAGCCCGGCCCGCCAATGAATTTGCCGGCAACCGCACGCGCCAGATCGATGATGAACTCTCCAGCGCCAGAGCGGACAAGAAACGCGCCGAACAGAATAAACAGGAACACGAAAGTCGCCGAGATGTTGGCAATCGTGCCGAACATGCCCTCGTCGGTGAAGATGGTGCGGAAGACGATGGTCTCAACCGAAAGTCCTGCAAACCGGAACACACCATCCAGATGCTGGCCCCAAAAGGCCGGATAGGTCAGCGCAAGAATGATCAAAATCGGGATGATGACACCGGTTGCCCGGCGGGTCAGCTCAATCGCGCCGATGATAACAACAATCGCATAGACCCATTCCTGCGGTGCCAGCGACACGCCACGCGCATAGATCGCGTTTTCCGAGGCGATCAGCAAAAGCGTCGCCACCGACACGATGACGCCAAACGCCAAATCGAAGGCGAGCACCGCCTTGCGCGCGCCTTCCGATCGGGTGCGGATCATCGGGTAGCGCATGGACGCCAGCATGGCGAACCCGGCAAAATGGATGCCGGTTAGCCAGAAGGTCGACATGGTGCCAATGAAGTTGGCGTAGAGGTGGAAGATTGAAACGGCGAGCGCCAGGCCGGAAAACACCAGGCCGATGAACCCGGCATCAAGCGGGCGGGTTTCATCTTCGACGTGGTCTTCGTCGATGTTTACGTCCGGATTGGCCATATGGTCCTCGCACCTTTGCAAAGCAAAAGCCCCGCGCCATGGGTGTGGCGCGGGGCAGACATGTTCAGCAGGTCAAATGCTCTGCCAACCCCTTACATATCCGGGCGAAGGCGATCGGGGATCTCGACCCCGGCTTCTTCATAGTAGCGGATCGCGCCAGGGTGCAGCGGCAGCGGCAGACCGGCAATCGCCGCGTCAAGGCTCATTGCCTGCGTTGCCGGGTGGATACCGCCGAGAAACGCCAAATTCTCATAGATCGTCTTGGTGATCTGGTAGATCGTTTCCTCGTCGATATCGTCACGCACCATCAGGAAGTTCGGCTGCGCGATCGTCTGCACGTCCTCATCGACACCTGGATAGGTGCCCGCTTCGATGGTGTAGCGCGTCCAAAGCGCGTCGAAATCGCCATTGGCTGCGGCCATCTGCTCATCGGTGAACTCAAGCAGCGTGATGTCGTCGCCCATTGAGGCGAAAGCTCGAGAGACCGCGCCAACTGGCGCACCGGCAGGCGTTGACATGCCGGCGATCTGACCGTTTTGCAGGGCATCCGCCGACGGGCCATAACCGGCAAAGACCAGTTCATAGGTCTCTTCCATGTCGATGCCGAGACCGGCCAAGATCGTGCGGTTGGAGCCGATGGTGCCGGAGTTCTGGCGACCCATGGACATGGATTCACCAGCAAGCGCTTCGATGTCGGACACAGTGCCGGTGTCGACATGTTCAGAGCGAATAATGAAATGCTCCACATTCGGCCACAGCATCGTGATCGAGCGCAGGCTTTCCTGCGGACCCGCATCGGCCAGCGGACCTGTGCCGGTGGCGGCATAAGCGCCGAACAGGCCTTGAACGATGGCGAACTGGGCTTCGTTGTCACGCAGAAGCGCGACGTTTTCGCCCGAACCTGCTGAGTTGATCGCCGAGACATTGATGCCCATGGAGGGCTGCAAACGCACCTTGATCAGCGTGGAAAGCGCAACGCCAACTGGATAATAGGTGCCGCCGGTGGACGCGGTCGCAAGCAGATAATCCTGCGCGTCCTGCGCCTGTGCACCGGCTGGAGCACCCACCACGCCGAGCGTCAGAGCGGCGGCAAGCGCGCCAGCACCGAGCACCGAACGGCGGGTCGGTTTGGTTGCGGATTGTGTGGAATTGGTCATTCAAGTCTCCCTCGCATGGGCGCTGATTGTTTAGCCTCATCTCGGTGTCCGGAGGGCGCCAGCGCTTATCCGTAGTTCTTAGTACGGCCCGGACACGCAGGTAAAGCCCAACTGGTAGGCAGTCACCATGACGCATCGCTTGCTGGAAATCCCCGCAAGGCGGCGATCAACCTTCCCTTTTGCCTTGCTCGTGCCACATCGGTTAGAAACGAGATGACTGCCGGTGTGAGTCGCGCAAACGCTCAGCAATCGGCGCCAAGCATGTCATCATCATCCTGAACGCCAAAATGGGCTGAAGAACCGTGCCATCTATCCGCTTTCCGCTCTTCGCCTACCGCTATGCGTTTTTGGCCTGCATGGTGTTGGCCCTTGGGCTGCTGTCGTCCGGGTTCGCCCAGGCGCAGACCTCCTCCGGCCTTGGCCCTTATGACGGGCCGAACATCACCATCGATGTCGGATCGATGCGGGTGCTCTCCTCCAACCGGGCGTTCGATGCTTGGTATCCGGCATCCACGACCAAACTGATGACAGCCTATGTGGTGTTTGAGGCTGTCCGCCAGGGTCGGGTGACCATGCAATCGCCGGTGACCATTTCCGCCAACGCGGCCGCCCAGCCGCCCTCCAAGGCCGGCCTTGCCGTCGGGCAGGTGCTAACGGTGGAAAATGCGCTGCGTGTGCTGATGGTGAAAAGCGCCAACGATATCGCCGTTGCTCTGGCTGAAAGCGTCGCCGGGTCTGAGCCGGCCTTTATCGACCAGATGAACAGTGCCGCCCGCGCGCTTGGCATGAGCCGCTCGACCTTCACCAACCCGCATGGTCTGCCCGATCGCGGCCAGGTGACGACGGCCTATGATCTGGCGCTGCTGACGCTCGCTTTGATGCGCGATTATCCCGAGCGCAACGACTTTTACTCCATGGGCGCGGTCCGTCTGGGCGAGGCCCGCTGGGTCAATCACAATCTGCTCTTGCAGCGCTATCGCGGTGCCTTCGGCTTCAAGACTGGCTACATTTGCGACAGCGGGTTCAACCTGGTGGCCGGCGCCCGACGCGGCGGTCGTACATTGATCACCGTCACGCTTGGCGCCCGTTCGGGCCTGGAACGCGCAGCGGCCTCGGCCCATCAGCTCGATGAAGGATTCCGGCGCGGCGGCGGTCTGTTTGGCGATGTTGCCGGCACGCCGCTCGCTGAGTTCCGCCCCAGCGGATCGTTCCAAACCACCGCCACCCGCATGCGCCCGATTGTCTGCCAAAGCCCACGGGTTCGCCCAACCTTTGAAGAGATCGCAGGTCAGTTCGGCACCTCCGGTCCAGGCTTCAATCCGACATCTGTCGCCAGCGCTTTTTCCGGCGATGCCAGCGCTGTGGTTTTGCCCAATTCCGGCGCCGCCAGTGGCGAGAACGACGGGGCAAACGAGATCGACGTTCTCGATACGCTGCTTGGTCCGGTGATCCGCGAACCGCAGCCGATCCGCCTAGCCTTAGGCGGCGCGACCGGCCCTGCCGTCGCTCCAGCGGGGCGCTGGCTCGTACCCAATCCGATCGCCCGTCCCCCGTCGGGTCAACTTGCCCTGGTACCGGCCGCCGCACCAGCAGCGGCGACCTCAACGGCGCTTCCTGGTCAAATCGCACCGGCCACCGGTGGCCCGGCCGTGCAGCTGACGCCACCAGCGGCGACCGCCAACCCTGGTGCGATTTTGGGCACGGTGGGCCAAGCCGTGCCGATCCCTGTGCCCTCCCCGTTGCCGCGTCCAAACTAAGCCGCACCCCATGGACCCCAAACTTCCGGACCGCATGCCGGTGCTCGTCGTCTCGGGCTTTCTGGGCGCCGGCAAGACGACCTTTCTCAACCAGTTGCTGAATTCAGACGCGCTGGCTGACTCGATGGTCATCGTCAACGAGTTCGGCGATGCCGGCCTCGACGGCCTGTTTCTTGAGGCCGAGAGTGAGGCGCAAGGCTCTGGTCTGATGATCGAGGAGCTGACCTCAGGCTGCCTCTGCTGCACTTTGCAGGGCCCGCTGGTCACGACGCTGGAGGACCTGCTGCGCGCCCGCGACAATGGCCGCATCAAGCCCTTCAAACAGCTGATCATCGAGACCACCGGCCTCGCCGACCCGGCCCCGATCCTCGGTGCCTTTGCCAAACACCCCTATCTGTCGCTGCGCTATCTGGTGGGCGGCATCATCACCGTGGTGGACGCCGCGCAGGAGCCGGAGCAGATGGACGCGACGCCCGAAGCAACGGCACAGATTGCGGTGGCCGATGTATTGGCGATCTCCAAGACCGATTTGGTTGACGACAAGACCCGTCAGACGCTTGACGCCGCGCTTAGCGCCCGCAACCCGCATGCCAAGCGCCGCGCCACCACCGAGCTGGCAGCTGACACCGCATGGCTGGAACGCCTTTTGGCCCAAGCGAGCCCCATCACGCCAAGCCCCATCCTGCCGGCAACCGACAACCCGCACAGCCATCATCACGACCATGATCACCAGCACGCTTATTCGGTTGTCCTTGAAACCGACGCACCCTTGGAAAGCCGCGTACTGACCATGTTCATGGACCTGCTCGCCATGAACCTGCCAGGTGACCTACTGCGCGTGAAAGGCATTGCCTGGGTGCAAGGCGAGGCAAAATCAGAGCCCTGGGCTGTGCACGCTGCTGGGCCGCTCCAGCATCCCGCCCGCCCGATCACCGGACCGATTGTCAAAAAGCTTCAACGCGGCGCGACACAGATCGTGGTGATCACCCGGACTGACCAGACGCAGCGGATCAAGGAGCTTTTCGCTGCCTGCCTGAAGCAGAACCGCGCGCCCGTTACCCCCGCCTGATCCAGAACGTCGCGCGCTCGCCGTTGACCTGCTGACCAACAACGTCATGGCCTTCTTCGCGCGCCATGTGCGGCAGGTCGAGAATGGCCATCGGATCGGAACTCTCCACCTGAACCACCTTGCCCGGCGCCAGACCAAGCAGCGCCTTGCGCGCACGCAGCACTGGCAGCGGGCATTTCAGCCCGATGCAATCCACCAGCATGGCCACCGGTTCGGTGAACACAGTGTCTTCAACGCCTGAGTCGTCAGTCATGCCGTTTTGTGTCACCGTCTGCCGACAAACGCCACACAAGGATGCCATGATGAATGATCGCGCGCTGGAGCTTTTGGACGCCTGGTGGGAGATCGGCGAAGAGGGTTGGTACAGCCAGTCCGATGAGACCGATGCCATGCTGAAAGAGCGGTTCGGTGACATGGTCGAGGCGGCCCGCGCCGGCAAACTCGATCATTGGCAGGACGCACCGCATACGACGCTCGCCCTTTTGCTGCTACTCGATCAACTGCCGCGCAACATTTTCCGCGGCACGCCAGAAGCTTTTTCATCGGACGCGCAGGCGATGACAGTTGCCGATGCCGCACGCGCAAAAAACTTCGACAAGGCCTATCACGGCGTGGCGCGCGGCTTTTTCTACATGCCCTACATGCATTGCGAAGATTTGGAGGCGCAGAACACCTGCTGCGACATCTTCCGTCAGATCGGCAATCAGAACGGCTACTACTACGCGCTGGTGCATATGGATGCGATCCGCCGCTTTGGCCGTTTCCCGCACCGAAACAAAATCCTCGGGCGCGTCACCACGCCCGAGGAAGAAGTGTATATGAAAACCGGTGGATTTTCGGCTTAGGCCGCCGCTACATCCGACAGGAACTGGTCGACCTTGGCACGCAGCTGTTGCGAACGGTCGCTGACCTCGCTGGAGGCCTGCTGCACCTGCCCGGCCGACTGTGAGGTCTCGTCCACAGCCTGGCTCATGGTGGCCATGGCTTCGGCCACCTGACCGGTGCCCTGCGCGGCTTCGTTGATGTTGCGCGAGATTTCCGATGTGGCCGACCCCTGCTCTTCCACCGCAGCGGCAATCGCGTTGGTGTAAGTCTGCACGTCACGCATGGTCTGCGCGATCGCCTCGATGGCCTGCGCCGAATCCGTGGTCGAACCCTGGATGCCAGAAATCTGGCTGGCGATCTCTTCAGTTGCCTTGGCCGTCTGGTTGGCCAGCGACTTCACTTCGCTTGCCACGACCGCAAAGCCCTTGCCCATCTCACCGGCGCGCGCCGCTTCGATGGTGGCATTGAGCGCCAACAGATTGGTCTGCTCGGCAATGTCCTGAATGAGGGAGACCACGTCGCCGATCTGCTGCGCTGCGGCAGCAAGCTGGGTCACCTTCTCGCTGGAATCGACGGCCGAACGGGTCGCCTGATCGACGATCTCGTTGGTCTGCACAACCTGGCGGGAGATTTCCTCAACCGAAGACGACAGCTCTTCGGTCGCCGCCGCCACGGTCTGCACATTGGCCGAGGCTTCTTCCGACGCGGCGCTGGTGGTCATCACCTGATCGCGTGAGGTATCGGCCACGCCGTTAAGCGCCGTCACCGAACCTTCCATGGACTGGGTGTTTTCCATCACTGCGTCGAGCATGGCCGACGACTCCGCGCGGAAGGCAGCAACCAGCTCGTCCACGCGGGCCTGGCGTTCAAGGCGCGCCGCCTGCTCGGCATCGGATTCTTCGCGCATGCGAATGCGTTCCAAGGCGGAATCACGGAAGCTCACCAGCCCACGAGCCATGGTGCCGATCTCGTCTTTGGCGTCAGCATCGGCGATCTCGACATCGTAGTTCTGCTCAGCGAACTGATCCATGGTTTTGGCTACACGAGTAATCCCACCCGTGATCTGGCCGGCAACACGCAAGCTAAACAGGGTCGTCCCGACAAGAACGGCCAGAACAAGCGCCAGCTCGATATAGAGAAGGTTCATGGCCGATGAGGATTCGGCCTGCGCTAGATCTTCCAGCTCATGGATCGCAGCCACTTCAACTTCACGCAACGCGTCGATACGCGCAGTGCTGGCCGCAAACCATTCCGGACCGGAAACGGACGAAATGTCGCCGCCGAACGGGCTGGATTGCGCAACCAGGCGATAGGCTTCGACGGGGCCGGTGACAGCGTCGGACATTTCAGCATCAAACCGAGCAACAATAGAGTCGGAGCCCAAGCGCCGGAAAATGGCGAGGTCTGTTTGCTGCGTGCCCTGAAGGGTCAGCATCCGGGCATACACAGTCTCAGTGAAGGTTCCTGATCCGAAGCCGGCCGCCCCCATGGCCCGCTCCAAACCGGCTGCTTCCTTGGCTTCAACCAGCGCAATGTAGGATTCCACTCGTTCGGCCATCATCCCGCTATGGGCGAAATCTTCGATGCCTTCCAGCGCCACAATCAGGTGGTGGATCGTCGATGTGTAGACACCCGCCATGTCGGCGACAGTGGCGCGTCCAGCATCAATCTCTGCCCGCATCTCCAAAATGCGGTCCTCGTCCTGAAGGATCGTGGCAACATCGTCGGCAAACGCTTCCGCGATAACCGGCGACATGTTGGCGAGCATCGCCTCGACCTCACCATAGGCCGCATCCGACGCCACGCGTTGCTGCGGCAAACGGTCGGCGAAGTTCGCACCAGAAGAAGCGATAAAGCCTGCACTTTGACCGCGTTCCCGCTGCAGCTCATGCACAACGGTGCCAAGAATCTCTGCCTTGTGCAGCAGACGGTTCATATCCTGCGACGCCGAGGCTTCGGTCCAGGTTGAATAGAGCGTGAAGGTGGACAGCGCGGCAAGCGCCACCAAAGGTAGAGTGCAGCATAATAAGATGCGCTGCTTGATAGACAAAGACGACAAAGACATTACAACCCCCAGTACAATCTTAGATACCCATCGCCTACGCAAATTGACGAAGAGTTAAATCGCCTAGCTTAACGCTCTGCTCACCATCGCCGCGAACGCGCCCTTAAGCGCTGGTGCGGTAGGAAAGCCCCTAAACCACAAGGGATTTCAGCGGCGTGAACCTGTTTTCGGACCTTTCGGCAAAACTGCCGGGCCATTTGAGCGAAAAAATCGCGCCCATTAGCGCGAAACTGGATCTGGCCTTCTCAGACGACGGGCCGCGCTCCAAGGCAGCGCGGGCCGCGCTACTCACCTTTGCGGTGCGCGTCTTCAATGCCGGCCTGGCCTACATTTCCCAGATCATCCTCGCCCGCCTGATGGGGCAATATGAGTATGGCGTGTTCGCCATCATCTGGGTTTGGGTCATGGTACTGGCGACCTTCTGTGCGCTCGGCTACCCAACCGGCCTTTTGCGTTTCCTGCCGGAACTTCACAAAACCGGTCGCTACCGTGAGTTGCGGATGGTGATGATCCGCGGCAGCCTGGTGAATGTCGGCTTCGCCAGCCTGCTCGGCGCCACAGGCATCGCGATCGTGCTCTTGATGCCGGGTCTTTTCGAACAGGCGTTCGTCTGGCCGCTGATCTTTGCAGCCATCTGCGTGCCGATGCTCACCCTGCTCGACAATCAGGACGCCATTGCGCAAGCCTTCGATTGGCCGGACCTCGTCAACATTCCAAGTTTTGTGGCGCGCCCAACCTTTGTGCTTGTGCTGTTCGTGCTGTTCGTTCTGGTCGGCATCGAGGCCAACGCCGCGACCGCGATGCTCGCCAGCCTCGTCGGCGTCTGGTTGGTGATCGTGGGACAGTTCTTCGTGCTGCGCCACAGGCTCACCAAACTGCTGGGCGCCACCGCCGACGATGCGCCCGACAGCGAAGGCGGCACGATCTCGCCCTATGTGCGCGCCGCCCTGCCCATGTTGGCGGTGGAAGGTATCTTCTACCTCATCATCAACACCGACATCATGGTCGCCGGCCTGTTCGTTGCGCCGGAAGAGGTCGCGGTCTATTACGCCGCCGCCAAGACCCTAGCCCTTGTGCACTTCGTCTACTTCGCGATCCGCGTCGCGACCGCCCACAAGATCGCCGAGTACCACGCGCTCGGCAATGACGCCGCGCTGCGCTCGACCTTGCGCGATGCGATCCGTTGGACCTTTTGGCCCTCCTTGGGCTTGGCGCTGGCGCTTTTGGTCTTTGGCGGCTTTATCCTTGGCCTGTTTGGCGAAGGCTACGCTGAAGAGGGCATGCTGTTCCTTGCCATCCTGCTGGCAGGCGTGGTGATCCGCGCCTCCATCGGCCCGGCCGAAGCGATCCTCACCATGGCCAACGCGCAAAAGCTGGCCGCCTGGCTTTATGCCGGCGTGTTCGTGGTCAATCTGGCGCTCAACTTCGCGCTTATCCCACTATTTGGGCTGGTCGGCGCCGCCGTCGCGACGGCCCTTTCCATGGTCGTTGAAACCCTGCTCCTGGTGATTGCCGTGCGTCGCACGCTCGGCATCGTCTCGTTCATCGGCGTCGTCGGTCGACTGAAGGGGCCTGCCGAACCGCTACCGGCACCGGGCCCAGCCGAATGAGCGTGGCGATGGCCAGCGCGGGAAAGCCTGATCTGCCCCATGGCTATGACTGGCTGGCGGCCAACGCGGTCGAGCGCAACCTATTCTTCGAACCGGCGATGATCGAGCCGGCCTTGCGCCACCTGGCATCGGATGGCGTTGAGCTTTGCGTTGCAACCGACCCGGAATTCGCTATTCCCCGCGCCGCCATGCCGGTTGTTCGCGCCCGTGGACGCTACGGACCGGTTCCAACGCCGTCACCACTTATGGTTTGGCATCACCCCTACTCCATGGTTGGCACGCCGCTGATCTCGCCCGAAGAGCCGGAAAAGGCGCTGGACGCCCTTTTCGCCAAAGCCGCCCGCCGTCAGGACGGCCCGCCAGTTCTGTTGATGCAAATGGTGCTGGCCGATGGGCCGGCCTGGCCGCTGATACAAAGCGTCGTCGAAAAGAGCTGCCGCCGCCTGCATGTTCTGGAGTCCACGCCGCGCGCAGGCCTTCGTCTGGACGCGGAGGCCACGCACGCCGCCACGCTGCGCACGATCCTGGGAGGCAAACGCCTGCAATCGGTCAAGGCCAGCCGCCGCAAACTGAAGACTGAAGGCGAGCTGGTGCACCGCATTGCCACGTCCGGCGAAGACCTGCGCGACGCGCTCTCCCGGTTCCTCGCCCTTGAGGCGAGCGGCTGGAAAGGCCGCATGGGCACTGCACTATCCTCGCGCGGCCACGACAGCTACGCGCGATCCGTCGCGGAAAACCTCTCCAACGATGGGCGCGTTCGCATCGATCTCAGCTGCCTGGAAGGCGCCAACGGGCCGGATCGGCCGCTGGGCGGTGCCCTATCAATCAAGGCCGGAACGCAAGATGCGCCGATCTGGATGCCTTGGAAGGTCGCCTATGACGAGCAGTTCGTTCGCGCCGGGCCTGGCGTGCTCACCCTGGCTAATCTGACCGAAAGCCTGCTCGGCGATTGTCAAAAGGCGGACCAGCCCCTTCTCATCGACAGCCTAGCGTCGCCGGACAGCCAACTGGCGCCAAAACTGTGGCGCGACCACTTGACGCTGGTGGACGTGGTGATTGATCTAAAACCCGGCGGCAGCGGCGCCTTCGGGCCCATTTTGCTGGCAGAAAAGGCGCGCAAGTCCGCCTTTGTGGCGGGCAAAGCGGCGCGCGGCGCCATCAAACGCGCCGCCAAACAAGCGCAGGCCGCGCTTAAGCGCTGATCATGTCGATCAATCCTGGTGCTTGAGCATCCGGCGGATGATCTTACCGGTGGTCGTCGTCGGCAGCGTGTCCACAAAGCGGATGTCGCGTGGATATTCATGAGCAGCAAGATTGGCTCGTACATGCGCGCGCAATTCATCGGCCATCGCTTCGCCTGGTTCATGGACATCGCGCAGCACCACAAAGGCCCGCACGATCTCTGTGCGCAGATCATCGGGAACCCCGACAACGGCAGCCATTGCTACGGCAGGATGACCGGTCAGACAGTCTTCGATCTCGCCAGGGCCAATGCGATGGCCCGAGGAGGTGATCACATCATCGTCCCGGCCCATAAACCAGATGAACCCGTCGACATCGCGCATCGCCATGTCGCCGGTCATCAGCAGGGTGCCGAGCGTGGTGGAGGTGAGATATTTGCGTTCGGTTGCTTGCTCGGCTTTCCAGTACCCAAGAAACATCACCGGGTCCGGCGAACGCACGGCGATCTCACCCAACTCGCCGGGCTCGGCCTCGGTGCCATCTTCGCGCACCACAAACACTTTATGACCTGGCACCGCCTTGCCGGTGGCGCCGGCGCGGGTCGCGCCATAGGTCGCTGAGGACCCAATGATGAGATTGCATTCGGTCTGGCCATAAGCCTCGCTGATCGCAAACCCGAAAGCCCGCTCAGCCCATTCATAGGTCGCGCGACCGAGCGCCTCGCCAGCCGACATCACCGAACGCAGGCCGATACCACGCATGGCCTCATCAGAAACGCTGGCCCGCATCAGCTTCAACGCCGTCGGCGGTAAAAACGCGTGGGTGACCCCGCGATCGGCCATCATCGCCGCGACCCGTGCCGGATCAAACCCTTTGGCATCGGAAAAGGAAACCACCGGTGCGCCAAGTGACAACGCCGGGAAAAGCAGGTTGAGCAATCCGCCGGCCCAGGCCCAATCGGCCGGCGTGTAAAACACATCGTGATCCGACACCGATCCGCCATGGGCAAACAGAAAGCCCGGCATATGTCCGGCGAGTACACGATGGCCATGGAGCGCACCTTTGGCCGGCCCTGTCGTGCCGGAGGTGTAGATCATCAGACAGGGGTCATCGGGGCCGGTGTCGGCCGGTGGCACGGCCGCGCCTTTGTCAGCCAGCAACTGATCATAGGAAAGCGCGCCATCGACCGGTTCCAGCGCGATCGTGTGCGCTAGATCCGGCAAGTTACCATCAATACTGGCAAGGCTTGCAGCGCCAGCCGCCGACACGAGGGCAAACCGCGCGCCACTATCCTGCATGCGGTGCGCTAGTGCCTCGCGACCATAGCGTTCTGACAGCGGCACGCTGATCAATCCGGCGCGCAGGATCGCCGCCTGCACGACAAGCGTCCGTGCGCCCTGCGGCGCGATCACCGCCACGCGATCGCCATTTTGGGCACCGAGAGCCTGCAGCGCGCCACAGAGCCGGGCGGCCTCGTCTGCAAGTTCACCGAATGTCGCCACCTCGCCAGTGACACCATCGATGATCGCCGGTGCGGTTGGGTTGAGGGCTGCCGGCGCATCAAGAATTTGCACGCCCATATTCAGCGCCTCGGGCACGTCCCAGGCAAAGGTCGAGCGCGCTTCGTCATAGGTGGTTGCGGGTGCCAGCATTGCCATCAACCCCGGCCAGCAGGGCCGTCTTCGGGACCGGTGTCATCGGAGGGTGTCCCGTCTTCTTCTGGATCGATCATCCGGCTCGACCGCAGTTCGGCGGCGGTGCTGACCTGCGGCTCGGGCGCTGGGACGGTGCTGACCCCCGTCTGTTTGATCGCTTCATCGCCCGACAATCCACCGGCGCCGAGACCTTCGGGCAGCGTTGCCCCGGCCTTCGATAAGACGTCCAGAATATTGTCCAGATTGCGGATCGTGACATCGGACTGGGCGAACGGAATCTCGATGCCTTCCTCCTGGAAGCGGCGGAAGATTTCAAAGCGCAGATCGGAGCGTACGCCATAACCGTTTCCGACATCGGCCAGGTAAGCGAACAGCATGAAATCGAGCGAACTGGCGCCAAACTCGATGAAGAAGGCCGCCGGTTCGGGGTAGCTCAGCGTCATCGGATGCGCGTTGGCGACTTCCAGCAGGATCTCTTTGACCTTTTGCGGGTCACTGTCATAGCCAACGCCAACCGGCACATCGATGCGGCCCAGCGTGTCGCGGTGCACCCGGTTTTTCACCGTACCAGCGATGAAATCCTGGTTGGGAATAAGCACGGTCGCCCGGTCGAAAGTCTGCAGCTCCGTGGCGCGCACATTGATGCGCTTGACGATCCCCTGTTCCTCGCCGACGACGATCCAGTCGCCCTGCTTAAAGGGCCGCTCGGCAAGCAGGATCAGGCCAGAGACAAAGTTCGAGACAATCGACTGCAGGCCAAAACCAATGCCGACAGACAGCGCACCGGCGACCAGCGCGATATTCTCCAAATTAAGACCGAGCGAGGATAGCCCAATTGAGGCGGCAACGATGACCCCGATATAGCCGATGCCGGTGCGGATCGAGGCTTTCAGGCCGGTGTCGAGCGAGGTGCGCGGCAGATAGCGGTTCTCCAGCCAACCTTGGATGCCGCGCGTGACCACGACACCAATGAAGACCAGCGCCAGCGCAATCAGAACCGAGGTGAGCGAGAAGGAGAATCCACCGATCTCAATGCCGGTGAAAACCCGCCGGAAAATATCGGTGAACTGCCCGGTCTCAACGCCGAACGGTGCGATGATCAGTGACGCCGCCGCCACGATCAAAACCAGCTTGACGATACCTGAAAGCAGGACACCGAACTGACCAAGCCCATTACTCGACAGGCCGATATTGTCGTGCAACCAGGCCGACGTGCGGGTTTCTTCCTGCAGTGTCGCCGATGTCAGCCCTTCCACGAGCGCAGCGGCCAGATGCAGGCCGGCGAGAACAACCGACGACCAAACCAACCGATCAACGATAAAGGCACTGAGCGCCAAAAAGCCGAACAACTGGGCGACGATGACCGCCAACGCAGCGAGCCCGGTGATCGGCAGTGTCCACCGCCAGAGCATGTGGGATATGGGCGGAGTTTCCTTGGCATCACTCGGTGCTAGACCACGCAGAAGCGCGCGCAGCGCAATCAAGATCGACAGCGCGGCGACCAGCGATGGCAGAGCTTCCAGAAGCTGCACCACCACCAACGGTGAGACAAAAACCGCCGCGATGGCGCGAAGCAGTTCGCCGACCAGATAGGCAAAGGCAGCGAGCCGGAAGAACCCTTCAGCCGTGCGCGCATAACCGTTGCCCACCGGCACCAAACGCCAAGCAGGAAGACCTGGAGCGAGGAAGGCCCGCACGATCCCACTGATCAGGAAAAACAAGATGGTGTTGGAGGCGACCGCGTTCAAAACCGCCTTGGCGCGCAGCGATAAACCACCAACGCTTTCCAAGCCGAACAGCAACATCAAAAACCCGATGGCTGGGATCAGCGTGCTGACCAGAACAATGCGCAAGGCGCCCAACGTCTTGTCGAAACTGGTCGGATCGACCGTTTCGGCGCGTGCCGCCTTACGCAGGGCAAACCGGCGAAGCGGAATGGCCAAAATCAGGAGAATCAGAACCAGCACGCCCAGGCCGGCAAAGGAGGCCGGTGTCGCCCGTGCTCTCACGGAGTTCCAGGAGTTCTCCGTCAGTTCGACAAGTCGCTGGGTGAGGCGCGGCATGTCGCCCAGACCATCGGCCCAAAGCTGCGGCGTCAGGATGGACGAGGAGCGCTCGAACAGGCGGCCGGTGAACTCAACCGCGCGTCGCGAGATGACGTCATCGCGCAACGTGTTGGCACGGCCGAGCAGCAGTTCGGCGGGCTGCAATTCGCGCTCCAGCTCGGCAATCCGTTCCTGCTGCGCTTGAATTTCTGGCGTTTCGGCCAGTTCGCCATCGGCGGGCGCAAGGCCCTCCAGAAGAGCGCGCTGTTCAGCAAGGCGCGGGGCAACCTCATCGACCAGAACCTGGATGTCATTGCGCACCGACGTGACCTCGTCACGCAGGGTGGCCAGCGCATCGAGCGTCAGACTGTCGCGCGAGAGCTCCTGGCGCAGTGTGTCGAGTTCTTCAGACCATTCGGCAAGCTGCTGAACCGGTCCCTCAGCGAGAGCCTGGTTCTCAGCATCCGGCCCAATTTCGCCTTGCGCTATGTCGGCAAAGACATCGGGATTGCTGGGCGTTTCAATATCGTTTTGCGCCAGCGCCGGTCCGGCGAGCATCAGCAATGCAGCAATTATGAATGTGCGGATCATAATCGCCATGCTCACGCGCCGGGCTCCGACCAATAGCCGACCTTCGGCAGCACTGGACCATTTGTTGTGGCGTTGGGACGCTTGGCGATCATATCGATCTCGACCAATGCGCCAACCGCAAGGCCGGTGACGCCAACCGTGGTCCTCGCCGGGCGACGGTCGGCTGGGAAATAGGTCTGATAGGTTGCGTTGAACGCCGCATAGTCGCGCTCGAACTGGGTCAGGAAACAGCGGCACTGCATCACGTGCGACAGGTCCAGCATCAGCCCGCGTAGCACGATCTGAAGATTGTTCATCACCGCATGGGTCTGCGCCACGATGCCATCAGGAAGCGGCGCGCCCGGATCATCGGGATCAGTCGGCATCTGGCCGGTGAGGATCACCCAACCATCGGCCTCAACCGCATGAGAAAAAGGGGCCACAGGCTGGGCCGCACCGGCGACCATATGGAACTTCGGATCATCGCTCATGGGCGTGTCTTAGAAGCGTTCGTCATGCGGCGCAACAAACGGCCCAAAGGCTCGCACAAAGGGGTTAGGCGCTGGCCTTGCGCTCGTCCGTCTCAGCTGCCGATTGGGTCACCGCTTCGGACTTCACTTCGTCCTTTGGGCCGGACTCCGTCTGGTCGCTGGTCTCATCCCTGATCTTGTCAGCGTCATCGGCTTCACCAGAGGCGGTTTCAACCGTGTTTTCGGTGTCCGATGTTTCCGCTCTCTCGACCGCGTCATTGGCAGAAACATCGGATGCGTCTTGTTCCGCGTCGGCCGGTTTGACAGCGTCGTTCTTGGCCTCAGCAACCTCCGCCACCTCGTCCGGAGGCGTATCGTCGTTAACAGCTTGAACGGCGGACGGAGACAAAACCTCGCCCACATGATCGGGATAGAGCACGCCGGCCAGACCACCATCTTGGCCAACGACGGGGACCGGGTGGTTGGTGTCGAGCACGGTCGGCAGCGCGTCTTCGATGGAGCTTGAATACTCAAGCTGCTGGCCGTCATCGGCCACATCGCTCAGGCTTGGCGAGCCCGGCGCGGCAATCGCCTCTTCCAAACTATCTTCGGTGACAAAGCCGACATAATTGCCGCCATCCTCAACGACATAACCAACATCGGTGCCGCTCGTGCGCATCGTCGACAGCGCGTTTTCCAGGTTTTCATTGGTCAAACGCAGTTTTGGCGGTTTGGCCACCACATCAACGGTGAGCACGCGGGCGCGGTTCACGTCACGCACAAACTGCGCCACGTAATCATCGGCCGGGTGCATCAGGATGTCAGCCGGCGTGCCGACCTGGCTCAATACGCCATCCTTCAAGATCGCGATCTTGTCGCCGATCTTCAGCGCTTCGTCCAAATCATGG
Source organism: Hyphomicrobiales bacterium (assembly GCA_017642935.1). NCBI lineage: Bacteria > Pseudomonadati > Pseudomonadota > Alphaproteobacteria > Hyphomicrobiales > Hyphomicrobiales bacterium. Next base: position 756,440 of record JAEPOK010000002.1, on the reverse strand, counting down.
GTGATGAAGACGATGGTTTTGTGGAACTGATCCTGAAGCTCCACCAACTGGTCCTGCATCTGCGAGCGGATCAGCGGATCGAGCGCGGAAAACGCTTCGTCCATCAGCAAGATGTCGGCATCGGTCGCCAGCGCACGGGCCAGACCAACGCGTTGCTGCATACCGCCGGATAGTTGGCTGGGAAACTGGTCCTCATAGCCTTCAAGGCCAACTTGGATGATCCATTCGCGCGCGGCTTTCTTGCGCTCGTCCAGCGCAACGCCCTGCACTTCCAGCCCGTAGCCAACATTTTCCAGCACCGTACGATGCGGGAAGAGCCCAAAGCGCTGGAACACCATCGACATGCGCTTGCGGCGGAAATGCTCCAGGCCCTTGTTGCTGAGCCTCAGAACGTCTTCGCCATCAATGACGATCTTCCCGTCTGTCGGGTCGATCAGCCGGTTGAAATGCCGGATCAGCGTGGACTTGCCGGAACCGGACAGACCCATGATGACGAAAATCTCGCCCTGTTCGATGGACAGCGACACGTCGTGAATACCCAGCGTGTGGCCTGTTTCGGCCAGCAGCTCGGTCTTGCCCATACCAGCCTTCACCTTGCGCAAGGCAACCTTGGGTGTCGGACCAAAAATCTTGGTTACATTTTGAACGTCAATTAGCGCCACGGGTGGCCTCTACTCTCTTTGTACCTAGGGTCTGGACCCATCAATGCCCGGCGGTGCGGTAGCTTTGCATCCGCGCGCCATAGGCCTGGGTGATGCGATCGAACACGATGGCAAGCACAACGATCGCCAGACCACCCAAAAGGCCGCGGCCCGGATCGTTGCGTTGCAGGCCGAGCAGCACGGTCTCGCCAACGCCGCGCGCACCGATCATGGACGCGATCACCACCATGGCGAGCGCCATCATGGTCGTCTGGTTGATGCCTTGCATGATGGAGGGCATCGCCAGCGGCAGTTGCACGTCTTTCAAGATCTGGAAACGCGTTGCACCAAAGGCGCGACCGGCCTCGGTGACCTCACCATCGACCTGGCGAATGCCAAGATCGGTCAGGCGAATAAGCGGCGGCACGGCATAGATCACGGTGGCTATAATGGCGGGGACCTTGCCCAGACCGAACAGCATCACCGCCGGGATCAGATAAACAAAGCTCGGGATCGTCTGCATCAAATCGAGCACCGGATTGACCACCGAGCGCGTGCGGTTGGACCGGGCGATAATCACGCCAACCGGTACGCCGATCACCACCGAAATCAGGATCGAGACCAGCATGATGGCGATGGTCTGCATCGCTTGGTCCCAGAGATCAAACGCGCCGATGACGTACATCGCAACGCCCATGGCGATCACCAGACCGATCTTGCGGCTTGCCGAATAGGCGATCAGCATGATCAGCGCGATAATCTGCAATTCCTGCACCCAAAGCCATTCCATCGGCTGGATCGTCTCCTCGCCAACGGTCGTGGTGTAGCGCGAGATGAAAAACAGCGCCGCCTCCACGGCGAAGACGGCCCCAGCCAGGATGCTGTTTTTGGAAATCAGGTAGACGAACAGGCTGATCAGGCCGCCAAAGACGATGAGAAGGATGATCTCTGGTTCGGAACGGCCCAAAAGCAGCCGCTCAATCCAGACCAGAATACCGAGAATGGAGTTGGAGAACGTTTCGAACTGATCCCCATAGGTGATGACCAGAAACTCCACGAAATCGTTGGTCGCGCGGCGCACCATCCGACCGACATCGACAAAAATGCCGTTCCATTCCAACTCGTCAAACATCGCTCGATTGTCCTGCCTTTGGCCGGGAAATTGTTCGTCGCAAGAAGAAACGTGCGACGCGGTGATCGCTCACCGGCGCCGCACGTTCCAGTGTTGCATACTTAGAGGGCTGCGCGCACGCGGCTCACGACATCGGCCGGCACCCAGCTTTCCCACTCACTCGTGGTCTCAAGATAGTTGGCGGCCGCATCATCGGCGTCAGCATCATTGTCCTGCATGTAGGCGACCGCCTGCGAAGTGGAGAGAGTCGTTGTTTCATAACGCTCCAACAGCTCAGCAAGTTCCGGCGCAGCCTCAACAAATTCCGCGTTGGCGCCAACATGGACAGGTGAGGACGGGTAGGCCGTCGTTGCGGTCGGCTCATCGCTTTCGCGCATGGCATCCCAGATTTCCTGGTCAAATGGCTCTTCTTCCAACTGGATCAGCTCATCACCGATCTGACCGAAGAGGCCCGTCGGCGCCCAATAGTAGAACACAACGGGGCGTTCGCGGCGCACGCGCGAAACGATGTCAGCGGCCATCGCGCCCCCCGAGCCGGGGCGGAAGTTGGTGTAAAGGTCTGTCAGACCATAAACTTCCAGTTTCTTGGTGTTGATCTCTTCGCACACCCAGCCGGCCACGCAGTTGTAGAAACGGCCCTTGTCGGGGTCTTCTGGATCAGCAAACAGCTCAGCATAACGGGCAAGGTCTGCAGGCGTGCGCAGATCGGGCGCCGGTGCATCCGGGCCTTCGACCAGATAACGCGGCACAAACCAGCCCTCCAAGGCGGCTGGGAAGTTCGGGCCCAAATCGACCAAAGTGCCGTCATCCAGGCCTTCCTGCCAGGCCGGTGGCGGGTTGGCCGTCCAGATTTCCATGTTGGCGTCCAGATCGCCACGCGCCAGGCCAGTAAAGCCGGCCAGCGTTTCAACCGGAATGATTTCGACCTCGCACCCGAAACCTTCGCGCATGATGGTCGCGACCACTTCGGTGTGGAATGCGTGGGATTCATAACCAAGGCCGGCCATATTCACGGGCCGGTCGAGCGGGCATTCCTGCGCGCTTGCAGGCGCGATGGCGAAAGCTGAGACAGCCGTAAGGGTTGCAAGGCCAAGGCCTGCGGCGGTGAGGATTTTCATGAACTGATCTCCCGTGCCCATCGGCACTTAAGTGGCAGTGCGCGTGGGTGGGAAGTGCTTGGCCCTCATTGGCACAGCACCTCCACGCGCTTCCATGAAGAGCAGCATAAGGCGTCAGCGGGGACTGTCCACCCGTCGCCCCAGAAAAGTCCCGCACCACCCTCGCGACCAACTGACGCCACCTGCCACAACCAGGGATAGTTATCCGGCTAAGGCGCACCTTGGTGAGGATTGGTTAAGCCTGTGCGTTTTTTGTGCCCGGCTCCATCTCACGTTAACCCGCGCTTGAAACCATGGGTTGTAGGACTAGGCAAAACACGCACACCGAAGTTGGGGGACCTCTATGCGTTGTCTTTCTATATGCGCAGCCATTGCATTGGCCATGGCATCGGCAACAGCAGGCCACGCTGAAACACTGACGCTTGGGTCCGTTAACGACAACATACGCAAGCATATCGAACGCTTCACACCATTGGCCCAGTACCTCGAAAGAGAACTGGCGGATGCCGGTATCACAGCGGTCGAGATTTCGGTGCTCCCAGATTCCGAAGCCATGGCCGAGGCTTTGCGCCAAGGTGACGTCGACCTCTACTTCGACAGCCCTTTGGTTGCCACGCGCGTCGCCCAGATGGCCGATGCTGTACCGTTCTTGCGCCGCTGGAAAAACGGTGAGGCGACGTACCACTCGGTGATAGTCGTACCAGCTGACAGCGACATGCAAACCATCGACGATCTTCGCGGATCGGTCATCGGTTTCCAGGAGCCCGACTCCACCTCAGGATATCTTCTCCCGCTCGCCATGCTGTTGGACGCCGACCTGTTGCTTCAACACCTCCATCAGGATCACGAACAGCCGGCCGAGCATGCCGTTGGCTACTTGTTCACTGGTGACGACCGCAACACGGCATTGGGCCTCGTTCGTGGAACGCTCGACGCTGGCGCAACGGACAATCAGGGTTTTGAGTCGCTGCAGACCGCGCAGCCCGATCGCTTCCGAGCATTGGCACGCAGCATCGAAGTCCCACGGCAAGTCGTGGTTCGCAGCGGGGCGCTGGATGAGACACTTGCTTCCGTTATCGCCGACACGCTGCGTTCGATGGAAGAAAGCGCCGAAGGCGTGCAAGTTATGGCCTCGTTCCACGACACCACACACTTTGATGACTTCCCCGATGGGGTCGAGGCGACGTTTGCGCCCATTCAATCCATCCTTGCCCAGATCAGCTCTGGTTCATCGATGTAACGCGGCAGTGGGGCAAACAACATGTCGCTTGGTCGATTGCATAAAATGAGCCCACGAGATGGGTTGGCACGTCGCCTGGCGATCACGTTCGGCACGGTTATCGCGCTTTTCGTCGTCGCGGTTTTAGCAATCAACGTTCAAACACAGCGCCTGCTGCTCGCCGAACGAGAAACACTCAATGTCGACCATCTCTTGAACCTGACCAAAGAGGTTTCCACTCCACATCTCTTGACCGGCGATACAGCGGCCTTGGAAATATTCTTTGAGGAGCTGTTGGCGCGCGACGACATCCTTAGTGCTTTGCTGGTTGACGCAGACGGCTTGGTGGTTGTGGCTGGGTCTTATGAAGAAACGCCCTTTCTTTCCACAACAGACGACCCCTTGATCCAGAACGCGTTGGAAACCGGCATTCGCCAAGCCGCTCTCAGTGAAGGCGATCTTTCACAGGAAGTAGCAGGCCCGATCATCGTGGGAGACCAGCTGATCGGGGTGCTACGTGTCAGTCTTTGCAACAAGGCGTTGCGCAGGGACATCCAAACGGTTTTCGTCACCAACCTTGCGCTCGGTATCCTCTTTTTCTTCGTCGCAATGATCATGTGCGGCGCTCTTGCCCGTCGATTGACTGAGCCGCTCTCGCGCTTGACCGCCGTTACGCAAGAGGTGGCCGCTGGGGATCTCGACCAGACCATCGATGTTCGCGCCGACGGGGAGATCGGTGTGCTCGCCGACGGTCTCAGCACGATGTTGGAAACCGTGCGCAGTTCCATGCGCGAGGTTAACCGTGTCGCCTACGAGGACAAACTTACCGGCGTGCCAAACCGCAGCTGGCTCAATCATCAACTTGAGCATTTGGCGCGCGATCATGCTGAGAGCGAGACTGGCTTTGCCTTGATGTTCTTGGACCTCGACAAGTTTAAGGCCGTCAACGACACGCACGGACATCATGTTGGCGACTTGCTTTTGCGCGCTTTTTCCCGCCGCCTTGCCAGGTGCATGCGCGAGGAAGGCTTGACGATAGAGGGCGTCGGCCCGAGCGATCATATGATTGCTCTCAATCAAAACGAAGGCGCCCTCGCGCGCCTTGGCGGCGACGAGTTCACGCTCCTGGTTCCTGTCGACAAGGCGGACGCGCTGGCCTCGCGCATAACGGCCGCCATGGGCAAAGCCTTCCGGTTGGAAGGCTGTCATCTAACCAACTCCACCAGCATCGGCATTGCCCTCTTCCCGCAACATGCCACCAGTCGCGAGCATCTTCTAAAGTGCGCCGATGTTGCGATGTACCAAGCCAAGCGCAGCGCACGAAACAGCCACCGGTACTACGACCATTCCAGCCACACCAAAATGATGGAGCGTTCAGCGTTGGAGCGCGATCTGGAAGCAGCGGTTGAGACTGACGCGTTCCAAATGGCTCTGCAGCCCCAGTTCATCGTCCAGTCCGGCCAGGTTGTGGGCGCCGAAGCGCTGGTCCGTTGGGAGCATCCCAATCGCGGTTTCGTGCCGCCAGACGTCTTTCTTCCCGTAGCAGCCAGCATTGGCCTTCTGCCGCGGATCGGCAACCTCATGATGGCTAAGGCGATCAAGGCGGCTGCCGAAATCAACAAGGGACGCGAGCGGCCGCTAACGGTCGCCGTCAACGTCGCCATCGAAGAACTCAACGATGAAAGCTTTGCCGATACCGTCAAGCACTTGCTCGATCGCTACGATGCGGCGCCCGAGACGCTTGAGATCGAAATCACCGAAAGCACGGCGATGGAAAAAAGCGCACTTGTCGAGCGCCAGGTGGCCGAATTGCGCGCCCTCGGCTTGCGATTTGCCATCGACGATTTCGGCATGGGCTATTCCAACCTGGGTCGGTTGAAGGCGCTGGCCTTCGAAACCTTGAAGATTGATCGCAGCCTGGTTCTTGGCATTGGCGAAGACCCAGCATCGGAAAGCTTGCTGTACACGATCTTCGATATGGCCAAAGCCATTCAGGCCGATGTGGTTGTTGAGGGCATCGAGACAGCCGACCAGCTGGCGTTTCTGCGCGAGGCCGGGTGCAAGTACTACCAGGGCTACTACGGCGGCAAACCGATGAAGGCAGATTTGTTTGCTGATTGGGTCGCCGAGCATGAGGCCGGTCGTGCCGGCATCGAGACGCAAGACAACGCGCCAAAGCTCGAGCAGGCCTCATAGGCGCTTGGTCACGAGCCCCTGCGGCAAACGGTTGGGCCGTCGAACCTTAGAGCCAGCGCTCTCGGCATTTGATGCGCAAACGCATGCCGCGTATTCCGCCAATCGCTTGGCGATTGGCGCTGGTGCGGTTGTGCCGCAGGCACAGAGCAAAGAAAAATGGTGCCCCTGGCCAGACTCGAACTGGCACTCCTTTTGGGAACTCGATTTTGAATCGAGCGCGTCTACCAATTCCGCCACAGGGGCAAACCTAAAGCATCACGTGCGGTAGATGGCGCGGACCATACTGCGATCCGCTTCACCGTCAATCCTCTTTTGCAGCGGTTTTGGCATCGGCGGTCATCATTGCGCCGTAACCATAGCTGGTAACCCGGCGGCAGCTTCTTTTTGCTAATCTGATCGCTACGCTAAGCACCAAAGGGCCACAGTTCAGGATGACCGCCATTTCGACCGCCGATACGTCTTCTTCACCGCTTGGAGATTCCGCAACCGCCTTCGATCGCATCGATGCGGTGCTTGCCGATGCGCAGGAAAACGGCGCGATGCGCCTTAGCCTTGGATCGTTGGCCGGGGCGCTGAAAGAGCGCGCTTTTGGGCTAATGGTGCTGGCGCTGGCCCTGCCCTGCTGCTTGCCCTTTGTCTATCTGATCCCGCAGATCGTTGCTTTGCCCATCCTGGTGCTCACTGGCCAGATGGCCTCCGGTCGCCATGTGCCGTGGCTGCCGGAAAAGCTGAAAACCCGCGACTTTGATGTTGAAGCGATGCGCTCGGTGGTCGCGCGGGGCAAAAAATGGTTCGGCTGGACCGAGCACATCTCCCGTCCCCGCCTGCTGGCTCTGTCCGGCCCCCGTGCGACGCGCATAGTCGGTGCGCTGATGATGATCCCCGCCGCATCGATCCTGGTGCCGCTGCCGTCAACCAACACGGTCCCTGGCATCGGTGTGGCGATCACCTCCATCGGCCTTATTGAACGCGATGGACTGATGATATTGCTTGGCCTGTTCATCGGCCTTCTTTGGGTGGCGTTTTTGCTGATTTCCGCCCCGCTTCTTGCGATGTGGGCGGTTGACTTCTTCACCGCTTGAGGGTGGTTTCGCTGCCATGAGTGCAGCATCTCGATCTGATGATTTCTACCCAGTCGACGGTCGCCAGACATGGGTCGCGCTTGGCGTCATCGCCGCGGCGATCCTCATTCTGGCCATCGCCTGGGCGTTTCAGATCGTCGGCGGTTTCACGCCTTGCAAACTCTGCCTGGAACAGCGCGAAGGCTACTACACGGCGATCCCAATTCTTGGTCTGGTCGCGCTCGCAATAGTGCTGAAGTGGCCAGCCTGTATCCCGCGAGGTTTGCTCGCGATTGCTGGCATTCTCTTCGCTATGTCCATGGTCACCGGCATCTACCAGGCCGGCGCGGAATGGAATTTTTGGGCCGGACCCAATGATTGCGGCTCCGGCGGCCTGCCGACAGTGTCGGGCGGAAGCCTGCTCGATGAAATCAACGAGACCACCATCATCTTCTGCGATGAGGCAGCCTTACGCGTGCTCGGCCTATCCTTTGCCGGCTGGAATGTGATCGCCGCCGCCGCGCTGATGAAAGCCTGCTTTGCAGCTGCGCTCTGGCCGCCAAAGGCTCGTTGACCTTCGTCAACCGGCACGCCACGCATCCAACTAGCCTAACAGCCTACCGAGCGTTTTCTCGTTTGTTAGATCGAGGGGAACAATCATGTCGGCTTCAATCTGGTCAACGGGTCGAGTCCGCTGGCTTTTCAAGCTGGTCATCACGGTCCTGCTTATCGCCCTGGCTCAGCCCGCCAACGCGTTCTACACGCGCGGGTGCAACGCTGAATATGTGATCACCACCAGCTCTTTTGATGGAAACACCCTTCGCCGCAGCTTCCGCGGCGAAGGGGTCCATCCCTTTGGCCCGAACCGCGCGCGCCGCCACGCGCACCGTGTCATCAGGCAATGCGTCAACGACCATTGGCGAGAGCGTGAATCATCGTCGCGATCGATTTTCTGCGACGAAAACAGCCGGGTGTTCGGCTATCCGTTCAACGATCTGATGACCGAGATGACCGAGGCTGTCTGCGAGCTCAATCCCAACCGCCCGCTGATCGATGTCAACGTACGCGTCTTATACACCGGCGACACCGGTTGCACCGGCGAAAACAACATGTGGAACCAGGAGATTGCCCGCGACGTGCGCTTGGAATGCGGCGCACAACGCGTCGAACTCGGGACCGATCGTCCGGGCCAGGATTACGAAAACTTCGATCTTCCTGGCGGCAACTGGCAGGCTTGCCAGTCTCGCTGCGAAGGCGATGGACGCTGCCAGGCCTGGACCTTCGTTTATCCGCGCGTCGGCGTGCTGCCGCAGTGCTGGCTAAAGGACGAGGTTCCGCAGGCCCACATCAATGATTGCTGCGTGTCAGGGGTCAGCCCCTGATCGGCAGAGCAACAAGCTTCAACACAACCATTTATTGGGTGAGTGACATCATGGGTATCGGCAAACACATACTGGGCATGGCAACCGCCTTCCTGGCGCTTGCTTTTTCAGCCGGGTCAGCATTCGCGGTCGAAGCGGCTGCAACAACAGGGCTGAATGTACGATCAGGGCCCGGCACAAGCTTCGTGATCGTTGACACGCTTTATCGCGGCGAGGTCGTGAATGTTGTTGAATGCACGGCAGCTGGCACCTGGTGCCGTATCGAACACGCAGGTCCCGACGGCTGGGTGTCGCGCACCTATTTGACCGCGCCGACCGGTGCCGGCACACCAGGCGCGCCGGTGCAGTTCGGTTTCACCATCCCCTTGCCGGGCGGTGGGTCGATCACCTTTGGAACGCCAGGTTACACACCGCCAGCTGGCGGTGTCGATCCGACCCCAGCGGTCGAAGAGGCGCGAGTCTGCGTCTACGATCTGCCGAACTTTGCTGGCGACAGCATTTGCGTGCGGCCAGGTCGCAGTGACGCTTCGATTTCGGGACCATGGAACAATCGGGTCACATCGCTGCAGGTATTCGGTGGAGCCTCCATTCGCCTGTGCCGACGGCCGAACTATGGTGGTGTGTGCAACGTATTCCTCAGCGATAGAGCGCGCCTCGGATCAGCACTCAACAACAACGCATCATCCTATGACGTCATGCCGCCTGAACCAGCACGCGTGTGCGTCTATGACCTGGCCAATTTTCGCGGCGACAGCGTCTGTGTACGTCCAGGAGCCAGCGACAACGCGCTCGGCGCAACGTGGAATGATCGCGTCACCTCGCTGAGGGTGTTTGGCGGCGCCCGCATCAGACTGTGCCAAAACAACGGCTTTGGCGGCTTCTGCAACACATTTTTGAACGATGTTCGCCAGCTAGGCGGCGCATTGAACAACCGAGCCTCGTCCTATCGGGTCCGATAGGCTGCGAAGTCGTGTCGGATTGAAATCAACGAGCGCAACTTAAGGATCGAGCTCGGTGTCCCAATAGAGAAAGTCCATCCAGCTTTCGTGCAGATAGTTGGGCGGGAATTGCCGGCCATTGGCCTGCAGATCGTGCACGGTCGGTGGATAGGGTGCCTGGCGCGGGAACATTTGCGCCACCTTGGGCATCTTGCCGCCCTTGCGCAGATTACACGGGCTGCAAGCGGTCACGATGTTCTTCCAAGTCGTCTGCCCGCCGCGCGAGCGTGGGATTACGTGATCGAACGTCAGATCGTCCGGCGAACCGCAATATTGGCATTCAAACCGGTCGCGCAGAAACACGTTGAACCGAGTAAAGGCCGGATTGCGTTGCGGCTTCACATAAGTCTTCAGCGACACGACGCTTGGCAGCCGAAACTCGGTCGTTGGGCTGTGCACGCAGGTGTCGTATTCGGACAGAATGTTGACGCGGTCGAGGAACACCGCCTTAACGGCTTCCTGCCAAGGCCAAAGCGACAGCGGGTAATAGGAAAGCGGCCGGAAGTCGGCATTGAGCACCAAGGCCGGGCAAGCCTCGGGCTTCATGATCCGGGAAGCAGGTGAAACCACCGGGCGTCCGGTGGCCTTAAACTCTTCCGGTGAAACGGCGACGGTCAAGCTTGGCTCCCGGTCCGATTCGCACAACACAATTGTTACGCACGCTGTATGTATAGCGCGTGTGACAGGCTTGTGAAGCCACACTTGGCCGCATGCGAGAACTGGTTGTGGGCAGCCGATGCAGTTGTTTTAGATGGCGATTCCCGAGCGGCCGTCCTGCACAACGCTGTGATACGACCACAAAAGCCGCGCCGCCACGCCACGCCACGGCGACCAAATCTCCGCGCGCTCCGCCAAAGCTTCGGCACTCAATCTTTCCTCATGCCCCAGCGCCCAAGCGGCCGCTTTTTGCAGCGCCAGATCGCCCACCGGCATGGTGTCGGCATGGCCGACGCAGAAGAGCACATAGATCTGTGCGGTCCAGGGACCCACCCCTTTGATGGTCACCAATTCCGCTTCAATCGCCGCCACATCCAGCGCGTTGAGCCGGGAGAAGGCCTGGTCGTCAGGCAAAGCCTCGGCAATGGCGCGCAAGGTGCGTTGTTTCGGCCGGGAAAGGCCGCATGTTTTCAGCGCCTCGTCATCGGCTTCAGAGAACCGCCGCGCCTCCAGGGCACCCAGCGTATCGATGGTGCGTGCGGTGATCGCTTTGGCGCTTGCCACCGAGACCTGCTGCGCGATGACGATCCGCGCCAACCCTTCAAAATCTGGCGTCGAGCGCCGCAGCGGCACATGCTCGACAGCGTCCATGGCCAGATGAAGTGCAGGGTCGGCAGCCCTAAGGGAAATGAGGCCCTCGACCACATCCGCGTCACATTCTATGCATCGATACATGAGCCAGCCGGTCTTGAGATTCGCGCCATCGCCCAATGGCTATCTGCATTTGGGGCACGCGTTAAGTGCGCTTGAATGCCAGCGTTGGGCGCAAGCGGTTGGTGGACGGCTACTGCTTCGCATCGAAGACACGGATCTTTCGCGCGCCCGTCCGCAGTATGTCGAGGCCATTTTGGACGATCTGAAATGGCTCGGGCTCACCTGGGAAGAGCCGGTGCGGGTGCAATCGGAGCATCTGGACACCTATGAAGCAGCCCTTGGCGCGCTTTACGATGAAGGCCTTGCTTATCCAGCGCCGGCCTCACGCACACAGATCGCCCGCGCGCTTGATGGGCTGAAGGCCGAAGGCATTGCTTGGGGCAGCGATCCGGACGGCAGCCCGCACTACCCCTTCGGCGACCGTGACCGCGCCGACCGTCCCGATGAAATGCCCGGGGACGTGCCCATCCGCCTGGATATGCAGGCGGCTTTGGAGAAGCTCGGTGTCAGCAAAGTCGCCGAAAAGCGCATTGCATCGCCGACCTCCGCGCCGGTCACCACCATGACCGATCCGTCGGTTTGGGGCGATATCCTTCTGCGCGGGCGCGACCGACCGGCGACCTACCACCTGGCCGTTGTCGTCGATGATGCTGATCAGGGCGTTACCCATGTGGTGCGCGGCCTCGATCTTGAGCCCTCGACGTCCGTGCAGCGCCTGCTTCAGGAGCTACTCGGCCTACCAGCGCCGATCTACCATCATCACCGGCTGATCCTGGGCGAGGATGGCCGCAAGCTTTCCAAATCCGAAGGCGCGAAAAGCTTGCGGTCGGTCAGGCGTACCGGCATCGAACGCAACGCGCTGATCGCCCAATTGCTGGCTACTCCACCGTCACAGTGATCACGTCGGACACGATCGGCGGATCGTGCGGGATGTGGTTGTGGTCGCCGACCAGCAACTGCATGGTGTGCGTGCCTGTAGGCAGCTCCAGCGTTACTTCTGTCTGACCGCCGCCAAAGTGACGATGATTATCATCGTTCGGCAGCGCTGCTTCCAAATCCACCTGGTCGAGCGGCATATTGATCAGCAGGTGATGGTGGCCGGTGTTCATCTGCTCAACGCCTGCTGGCGCAACGCCCATGCCGCGCAGACCGAACTGAACCCTCACTGGATTGGACACGGTCGCACCGCCCTCTGGCGCGATAAAATAAACCTCAGCCCCGTCCGGCGCAGGCGTCAAATGATCCATCGCACTCGCTGCAATCGATGTGCAGGCAAGCGCACCAGCCAGGGCACCCATTCGCAAGGCATGTTTCATGTGCATGGTCTTTCCTCCCGTTCTTCTTGGAGGAAAGGAGATAGAGCGCGCAGTCAAAGCGACCAATCACGACTGCGCGACCGGAACCTATCAAACCGGCGCAAAACTGGTCAGCACCCAGAGCCAACCGGTCACCGAAACGATGGCAAGCGCCGTCGATAATGCAATGGACGAGGACGCGATGCGCACGCCCGTGCCGTAGCGATTGGCGAGCAGATAGGCGTTGATCCCTGACGGGCAGGCCGCAAAGAGCACTGCCGCGCCGAGCCAAATCTGCGGCAACTGCAACACAAAAGCGCCAAACAGGAACACCAGGCCCGGCTGAACGATGAGCTTCAGGAAACTCACCGTCAGCGTGATGCGCAGATCACCGGCCAATCCATAACGTTTGAGTGCCATCCCAGCGGAGAACAGCGCGCAGGGCACGGCGGTTGACCCCAGCATATCCAAGATCTGGAACGGTATCGGCGGAATGGTCCAGCCGGTGAAGCGCCACGCCAACCCCAGCAGAATGCCGATGATGATCGGATGGGTGAAGATGGAGATAGCAAGCTTGCGAACGGTCTCACCAAAATTACCGCGCTCGGACCCGCCTAGTTCAATCGACAAAGTGGCCGCACTCATCATGATCGGCAGATGGATCGCGATCAGCAAGAAGATCGGCACCCGCCCGGCATCGCCATAGGTGGTGAGAATCAGCGGGATGCCGATGAGAACGGTGTTCGCCTGCGCGGCGGAGAAGCCGGCCACCGTGCCGGTTGGTTTGTCGCGTCCGAACCCGCGCGTCACTACAAGATGGGCGCTCGCCCAAACAACGATCACGGCCGCGAAATAGACCGCCCAATAGGCCCAAGGCGAGGCTTCAGGAACGTCGGCCCTCGCCAGCGTCTTGAACAGAAGACAGGGGACGGCGACGGTGAAAACAAAGTCAGAAAGCCCGTCGCCGACATGGTCCTTGATGAGCCCGGTGCGTGCGGCGGTAAAACCGATGGCAATCAGGCCGAAAACGGGGAGAACAATGGCAAGAAGCGACATGGCCTTCCTGTGGCACCACCTGTCAGGAGGCGCAAGCGCTCACGCGTCTGTGCAGTGACAACGCGCCTGCCTGTGGCATGCTGCGGCCGCTATCTGCATCCATCGGGGAGAGAAACCATGACATTGCAAGAGATCGCCGACGCTCTGGCCGGCCATTGCCGCAACGGGACCGACGAAGAAGGCCTCAGCACGCTTTATGCCGAGGACGCCGTTTCGGTCGAAGCGCTGGCCCAGCCAGGCGGCGGTCCGCAGGTTTTCGAGGGCTTGGAGGCCATTCGCGGCAAGCACGATTATTGGAACAACACCATGGAGGTGAAATCCATGGAGGTGCTTGGCCCCTACCCGCACCAGCCGGACAAGTTCGCGCTGTTGTTCAAGGGCGAGGCCATCGTGAAAGAATCCGGCGAGAGCTTCCCCATGGACGAGGTGGCTATCTACACGGTCAAGGATGGGAAGATCGTCCGTGAAGAGTTCTTCTATTCCATGTGATGACGCCAACGTAAGCAGGTGCGGCCTATCGCGCAAAGCGCGACGAGCGTTTTGACCTAAGCGGAAGAATGGGAAAGGATGGGCCATGCCAGGTCCCTCCTCCCCATCGACCTCGCCGCGCAAGGCGAAACCCTTTGACGCGGTCGTTCAGGCCTTCGCGCTGCTCTACAATCGCCTGCCTGGCACCTATAACGGGTTGGTCGGCGCGCTCGGTTACCGTGCGCCGGAGCTGGTCGCTGATGCGCTGTGCAACCATTTGAAGCTGGAAAGCCCAACTCTGCTGGATGCGGGATGCGGCACCGGTCTGACCGCTAAAGCGGTGCTCACACGGCTGCCAAAGGCGAAGCTCGACGGGTTCGATCTTTCGGCAAAGATGTTGGCCGAGGCGGGTAAGACCCGGCTCTACCAGACGCTGCAAACCGCAGACGCCACCAAACCATTGCCCTTTCTGGCCGGTCACTATGATGCGGCTGTTTCAAGCGGTCTTTACACGCTTGGCCATGTGGGACCGGAGGCGCTACGACCCGTGCTCGATGTGATCAAGCCGGGCGGGCTCTTCGCGCTAAATGTCTATGACGCGGCGTGGGAAAAGCTGAACTTCGAGGAGGCCATCGACCAAATGGTGGCCGACGGCCTCATCACAGTGTGTATGCACTCCAAGGCGACCCATTTTGGCCGCATCGGCCAGACCTGTCGCGTGGTCGTGCTGGAGAAGACCGGCGCGCGTTAGCAGCCAGTCAATCGGAAATCGCCATCGGCAAAGGTCAGCGCTCCTTGGCCACCGCTGCGGCAGGTGTGGGTAAGCGCTGCCGCTTCGGGCGCTGGATTATGCAAGGTGTAAGGGCCAACGACCACGCCGCCCTTGTTGCTGGCAAAGGCCGTGACAGCGCAGCCGCCGGAGCCGCAGAACAGACTCGCCGCGCCATCGCAATAGGCCTTTTCAGCGATCAGGACATAGTCGGCGATGCCATCATCGGTGAAGGTTACCTCAACCAGATGGCCATCATCATAGACCATTGTACCGCCCATTGCGGCGCAGGATTGGTGCATGACACGCAGCTCGTTGATGGCCGCCTCATAGGCTGGGCTGTCGGCGGCTGATTGGGACGCGTGTGCGGCCTGGGCAGTGCCCATCGCCAGCGCGGCAGCTAGAGCGGCCCCTGCCATGAGATACTCTGGTCGAACCATCGGCAAACCTCATCCAAATCTGGCCATTTCGATCTGGATTAGCCATGCCATCGGCTCCGCTAAGGCGCGGTTATCGCGGTTATGACAATTTGAACGGTCTGCAGATTTTGCTGAAGACTTAGGCAGCCTTATCTGCCGTTTCGGCGACGATGCGTACAATATCGGCCATGATCGTGTTCACTTTGAAGTCTTTGGGCGTGTAGACCGCAGCAACGCCCATGGCTTTGAGCGCCGTTTCATCCTCCGGCGGGATGATGCCACCCACGACCACAGGAATATCATCGGCCCCTTCTTTGCGCAGCCGGTCCATCACATCTTTCAAGAGCGCCACATGGCTGCCGGAGAGGATCGAGAGGCCGACAATGTGCACGTCCTCCTCAATCGCCGCGTTGACAATCTCCGCTGGCGTCAGACGAATGCCTTCATAGACCACTTCCATACCGCAATCGCGGGCCCGCACGGCGATCTGTTCCGCGCCATTGGAATGGCCGTCCAGGCCCGGCTTTCCGACCAGCATTTTGAGGCGCCGACCCATTTTGGCCGACACCGCATCAACATCAGCGCGCACTTCGGCGAGATCATCGACGTCAGCGCGCGCGGCTTTGCCAACACCCGTTGGCGCGCGGTATTCGCCATAGACCGAGCGCAAAGCCGCGCCCCATTCACCTGTGGTGACGCATGCTTTGGCAGCTTCCACTGACGCATCCATGATGTTGGCATTGCCTTCAGCAGCATTCTTCAGGCCAGCGATGGCCGCTTCGACCGCTGCGTCATCACGCTGTGATCGCCAGGCCTTGAGCGTGGCGACGGTGTCTTCTTCCACACCATCGGGCACAACCATGATCGCGCCTTCGCCGGTGCCGAGGGGCGATTCCTCGCTCTCCTCATACCGATTGACGCCGACTACGGTCTGCTCGCCCTTCTCGATACCTTCCAGGCGGGCCGTATTGGAGGATACAAGCTGCTGCTTCATGTAGCTTGTCTCGATGGCGGCGATCGCCCCGCCCATTGCTTCGATCTGGGCCAGCTCGGCGCGCGCTTCCTCTTTCAGAGCCTCGACCTTGGCATCCACTTCTTTGGAACCATCGAAGAGATCACCGAATTCCAGCAGATCGGTCTCAAACGCCATCACCTGCTGCATGCGCAGCGACCATTGCTGGTCCCAAGGGCGCGGCAGGCCCAGCGCTTCATTCCAGGCCGGCAACTGCACAGCGCGGGCGCGAGCCTTTTTGGATAGCACCACGGCCAACATCTGGATGAGGATACGGTAGACGTTGTTTTCCGCCTGCGGCTCGGTCAGCCCAAGCGAGTTCACCTGCACGCCATAGCGGAACCGGCGGTACCTTGGATCGTCCACACCGTAGCGCTGCTCGCAGATTTCGTCCCAGAGATCGACGAACGCGCGCATTTTGCACATCTCGGTGACGAACCGCATGCCGGCATTCACAAAGAACGAAATGCGACCAACGGCTTTCGGAAAATCTTCTTCCGGAATGATCCCGCGCGCTTTCACGGTGTCGAGCACCGCAATGGCCGTGGCGAGCGCGAAGGAAAGCTCCTGCACCGGCGTCGCCCCTGCCTCCTGCAAATGGTAGGAGCAGACATTCATTGGGTTCCATTTGGGTGTGTTTTTGTACGTCCAGCCGATCATATCGGTAGTGAGCCGCATCGAGGGTTCGGGGGGGAACACATAGGTGCCGCGGGAAAGGTATTCTTTGATGATGTCGTTCTGCGTCGTGCCGGCGAGCTTGGCCCGGTCAGCCCCTTGCTCATCGGCGACCGCCACATAGAGTGCGAGCAACCAAGGCGCAGTGGCATTGATCGTCATCGAGGTGTTCATCGCATCGAGCGGAATGCCATCGAACAGCGTGCGCATATCGCCCAAATGGGCAACCGGCACACCGACCTTGCCCACCTCGCCACGAGCCAGCACGTGATCAGGGTCGTAGCCCGTTTGTGTCGGCAGATCGAAGGCGACCGACAGGCCGGTCTGCCCTTTGGCGAGATTGGTCTTATAAAGCGCGTTGGAGTCTTTGGCCGTGGAGTGCCCGGCATAGGTGCGGAAGATCCATGGCCGATCTTTGGGCTTATCGCCGGTCGGGGTCTCGCTCATCAGGGTGCGCCCTCTTGTTTCGCAACGCCCCATACAAAGTGTGCGCTGCAACATAAGGCACAATAGGGCGCAGAGGGACCGGCGTCACCTCACCTTTGGGCGCACAACGCTAGCGCGTCACCAAACGCTTCAAGAAGCACGCACCCAGGATCAGTGTCGTCGCGCCAGCAACGGCGGCGAAGAACGGCAGATGCGGCTGGCTCATGACCTGAGTGGCCGAGCCGATATAGAGCATCAGCCATGTCGCGCCGACCAGCGATCCGATCATCAGCAGGATGTAATTGCCCATCAGCCCGAAGGCGTTGTCCCTGAACGCGCCATCGGCAAGCCAGGCCATCGGCCAGGTGAGAACCGAGGCGATAAGAAAAATGAACCACAAATTGTCCATTACAAACGGCGGCAGTATCGCGGCCATAGCACCAAATCCTTGTCTGTGTGGGAAACCGTCCGCTTCCGTCGCCAGACGTTCCCTTACGGCAATGGTTATACCAACCGCCAATGAACAGGCCGTTTATCCTTGCCGGAGCAGAGGGTTAACCGGCGTTTACCAATTGAAAGCGCAAGAATGCCCTCATCCCAACCAAGCGGACACCTGTCTCTGAGCGAGCCGGGATTGTCTTTGTAAAAGGTCGGTTGCGATCCCTGACGGACATTGGTCGTATGGTTTTTTGCAGCGCAGCAATGCATAGTTCGCTGCACAAAAGCTGATCTTGAGAGGCCCCTGCCATGGCTCTTGCCGAAACCTCCGGTGACATCAAAGACTTGTACGAAATCGGCGAAATCCCGCCGCTTGGTCACGTCCCCGCTAACATGTATGCCTGGGCCGTGCGCCGCGAACGCCATGGCGAACCGGAAGTCGCCATGCAGCAGGAAGTGGTGCCGGTTTGGGAGATTGGCGATGATGAAGTGCTGGTCTTCGTCATGGCCGCCGGCGTCAATTACAACGCCATCTGGGCCGGCCTTGGCGAGCCGATTTCGCCCTTCGATTTCATCAAGAACGACTATGTCGTCAACGGATCGGATGCATCCGGCATCGTGTGGGCCGTCGGTTCCAAGGTGAAGCGTTGGAAAGTCGGCGATGAAGTCGTCATCCACTGCAATCAGGATGATGGCGACGACGAAGAGTGCAATGGCGGCGACCCCATGTTCTCCCCCTCCCAGCGCATCTGGGGCTATGAGACGATGGATGGCTCCTTCGCCCAGTTCACCCGCGTGCAGGCTCGCCAGCTGATGGCGCGGCCCAAGCATCTGACCTGGGAAGAAGCCTCCTGCTACACGCTGACGCTCGCCACCGCGTACCGCATGCTCTACGGCCACCGCCCGCACGTGCTGCGACCGGGCGACAATGTTTTGGTCTGGGGTGCTTCAGGCGGCCTTGGCGTGTTCGCCACGCAGATTTGCGCTGCCGCTGGGGCCAACGCCATCGGCGTGATCTCCGATGAAGACAAGCGCGACTTCGTCATGTCGCTCGGCGCCAAGGGCGTGCTCAACCGCAAAGACTTCAACTGTTGGGGTCAACTGCCGAAGGTTGGCTCGGACGAGTACGACACGTGGTTCTCTGAGGTCCGCAAGTTCGGCAAAGCGATCTGGGACATCACCGGCAAAGGCGTGAACGTCGATTTCGTCTTCGAACACCCCGGCGAGAGCACCTTCCCTGTGTCCACCTTTGTTTGCAAACGCGGCGGCATGATCGTCATTTGCGCTGGCACCACCGGCTTCAACCTCACCATGGATGCGCGTTATGTTTGGATGCACCAGAAGCGTGTGCAGGGTTCTCACTTCGCCCATCTGAAACAGGCGGCAGCTGCCAATAAACTGGTGATTGAGCGCCGCATCGACCCTTGCATGTCGGAAGTGTTCGCCTGGCGCGACATCCCCAAGGCGCACACCAAAATGTACAAAAACCAGCACGCGCCGGGCAACATGGCTTGCTTGGTAGGATCGCCAAAACCCGGCCTGCGCACCTTTGAGGATGTGCTCGACGCGGCGGGTTAAAAACAGTGTCATCCCGGAAGCCCACAAGGGCTATCCGGGATCGTAACCAACGGTTTCTGGCAATGGCGATCCCGGCGCGCGCAAACAAAGGTGACTGCTTGACCGGGATGACAAAGGAACGCTGAGCGCGTAAGCCGCAGCATCGTCGCCCTTTCCCCGAAAGCCTTCCATGCTGCTGCGCCTTGCGCCCGTTCTTTTCGTGCTCATCTGGTCCACGGGTTGGATCACCGCGCGCGCTGCGGCACCCTTGGCCGATCCGCTCACCTTCCTGGCGGCGCGCTATGCGCTGGCGGCTCTGGCGCTCTTCCTCATCATGCTCGCCTTCAATGTGAAACTGCCGAGCGACCGACATCTCTGGGCTCACGGCCTGGCGTCCGGCGTTCTCTTGCACGCGATCTATCTCGGCGGCGTTTGGTATGTGATCGATGAGGGGCTGGCGACGCCGCTCTCAGGCCTGATTGCCGCGCTGCAACCGCTGCTGACGGCCGTTTTGGCCGTCACCTGGCTCGCCGAACATCTTACGAAAAAACAATGGCTTGGCTTGGTACTTGGCTTTGCTGGCCTGGTTGTTGCGCTGCTGCCGCGCCTTTTCGCGCTTGAAGGTGAATCATTCGCCGCCGCGTCCTGGCTCATCGTCATCAATGTGGTGGCGATGATTTCGGTGACCCTCGGCACGCTTTACCAGAAGCGCTTTTTGCAAGGCGGCGATCTGCGCGCCATCTCGTTTCTGCAATATATCGGGGCAACGCTCGCCACCCTGCCCTTCGCCTTTCTGATGGAAGAGATGCACATCACCATCAATGGGCAGAGCCTGTTGATCATGGCCTGGTCGGTGATTGGCCTGTCGCTGGCAGCCATCGGCCTGTTGTTGCTGTTGATCCGTCACGGTGCGGTTTCGCGCGCGGCAACGTTGATCTATTTGATCCCACCTCTGGTCGCGATTGAAGCCTGGCTGCTCTTCGGCGAAAACCTCGCGCCGATTGCGATCCTTGGCATGGTGATCACCGTGTTTGGCGTCTATCTGGTCAACAAAAAACCGTCCTGAGCGCTGCTAGCGCGCCTGCGCAGTCAATCAACTAGGCCCATCGGCGGGGTTGTTGCAGTGCAAACTGTTGATCATTTTGCGCCGCACAAATACCCTGACGCAAGCCAATCCGGGCAAGAAGCGAGGACATCACCATGAGCTTGGCCGAAGATTTGACGCTGGACGATGCCAACAGTCTCGACCTGGCAGCCGAGGCCCTTCAAGCGGTGAACGCGGTCTATGAGGCCGCCAAGCAATCGGTCTCTTCTCTGACCATGGACGGTGGCCGCGTCAAAGGCGCGCTGCTCGAACAGCATCAGCACGCCGCACACGGTCTTGCGTGGCTGGCCACCTATCGCGAAGCGCTGCGTGAACTCATCGCCTACGCCCAGCGCCTGCAAGGCGACGGTCTTTTTGGTGAAACCGAAACACTAATCATCGAAATCGGCTTTGCCGAATATCTTGCCCAGATCGAGGGCGGCATTCCGATGAACCAAGGCGAGATTGTTCGTCTTGCCGCCCTTGGCGTGGCCCCGGAAACGGCGCGCGCCTTTTCCGACAATCCATCGGTGCGCGCCCTCATCGCTCTTGGTTCCGGCACCGACAAGCGCGCGGCCTTGGTCGCCACCATGATGGATGATGGCGGCGCGGCGACCGTCGGCGCCGATGGCTTGGACGAAACGATGGAAGCGTTCCGCTCCGAAATGCGCCGCTTCGCCGCCGATGCCGTCGAGCCGCACGCCCATGAATGGCATCTGGCCAATGACTACATCCCGATGGAGATCATCGAACAGATGTCCGAGCTCGGCGTCTTCGGCCTGACAATCCCGGAAGAGTATGGCGGCCTGGGTCTCGGCAAGGAAGCGATGTGCGTGGTCTCCGAAGAGCTATCGCGCGCCTATATCGGTGTCGGTTCGCTGGGCACGCGCTCGGAAATCGCAGCCGAGCTTATCCTTTGCGGTGGCACGGATGCCCAGAAGGAAAAATGGCTGCCGCAGATCGCGTCCGGCGAGATCCTCCCCACCGCCGTCTTCACAGAACCCAACACAGGGTCAGACCTTGCGTCCCTGAAGACCCGTGCCACGCTGGACGGCGACACCTACACGATCAACGGCAACAAAACCTGGATCACCCATCCGGTGCGCGCCGACATCATGACTGTGCTTGCCCGCACCAACCCTGATGAGCCGAGCTACAAGGGCTTGTCGATGTTCATCGCGGAGAAACCGCGCGGCAGCGATGAAGACCCCTTTCCGCATCCGAACCTATCCGGCGGCGAGATTGAAGTGCTCGGCTATCGCGGCATGAAAGAGTATGAGATCGCCTTCGATGGTTTCGAGGTGCCCGCCGCCAATCTGCTCGGTGAGACCGAAGGCAATGGTTTCAAACAGCTGATGGAAACCTTCGAGTCGGCACGCATTCAAACCGCCGCCCGCGCCGTTGGCGTTGCTCAGTCGGCGCTCGATCTTGGCCTGCGTTACGCCAAGGAGCGGGTGCAGTTCGGCAAAGCGCTGATCCACTTCCCGCGCGTCGCCGACAAGCTAGCCATGATGGCCGTTGAGACCATGATCGGCCGTCAGCTCACCTATTTCTCCGCGCGTGAGAAAGATGAAGGCCGCCGCTGCGACGTGGAAGCCGGGATGGCTAAGCTACTCTGCGCCCGCATCGCCTGGGCGAATGCCGACAATGCGCTACAGATCCATGGCGGCAATGGTTTCGCGCTTGAGTATGCGATTTCCCGTGTGCTCTGCGATGCCCGCATCCTCAACATCTTTGAGGGTGCCGCAGAAATACAGGCACAAGTGATCGCCAAGCGTTTGCTGGAAGCGTAAGCGACAACAAACGCGATCCGGCGATCACGCCATAAACAGTGTTGATCGCGAAACGCCTCTTAGAGGCGTGAGCGATACCCCATGGCTCAGCAAAAGTGGGAACCGGTTTTTCGCCCGGAGCCATGGGCAAAAAGATCAAGTGTTTGCTGGAAGCGTAAATCCAAGCAAACATCCAGTTGCGTCAAATTGGATTGTATTTAACACAAATGCAACTTGAGGTAGAGAAACTGCCACCATCTGTCAGAAAGTTGGTAGCATGCCGCTCTACACCATCACTTACATCAGTCGCGCGCCAGAAATGCGCGGAGAGCAGCGTCGCATCTTTCTCAGCAGTCTCGTCAAGCAGGCTGATAAGAACAACCGGCCGCACGGCGTCTCCGGCTGCCTCATCCATGTCGACGATTTCTTCATTCAGGTGATGGAGGGACCGCGCGGCCCGTTGAGTGATACCTACAATCGCATCGCTCAGGATCAGCGTCATCATGAGGTGAACCTTGTCCATGCAGGCCCTTTGGTAACCCGGCAATTCACCTCGCCCTCGCTGGCCGCGTTCGATATCGCCAGCGAGACAAACCCGGTGTTCTCCAAATACAAAGTGCGCCCCAAGTTCTGCCCGTACCAGTTGGCGCCGCACGCGCTGGGGGACCTGATCGAGCAGATCGCGCTGGTCTGTGCCAAGCTCGACAGCTCCAACCGCCGCGACAAAACGCTCGCCGCCTAGCCTGCTTGCCACCAGCAGGCTAAGGCGAGCGCATGAGTCAACGCTCCATTCTCATCACAGGTGCCTCGTCCGGCATTGGCCACCATGCCGCCCATGCCTTGCACAAACGCGGCTGGCAGGTGATCGCCGCCGCGCGTAAAGAGGGCGATGTGAGCCGCCTGCGCGACGAGGGTCTCAATGCTGTCCAGCTCGACTATGCCGATGAGGCAAGCATCCCCGCCGCATTCGAAGCCACGCTGGAGCAAACCGGCGGCGGGCTCGATGCCCTGTTCAACAATGGCGCCTATGGCCAGGTTGGCGCGCTTGAGGACATATCGACGGAGCACATGCGCGCGCAGTTCGAGGCTAACTTTTTTGGCATCCACCGGCTCACCCAATTGGCGCTTCCGGTGATGCGCGCTCAAGGATCAGGCCGCATTGTCCAATGCTCCAGCGTTCTGGGTTTCATCGCTGCGCCGTATCGCGGACCGTATGTTGCCTCGAAATTTGCGTTGGAAGGCTACTCCGACTCGCTGCGCTCCGAAGTCAGCCGCTTCGGCATCAAGGTGATCTCCATCCAACCCGGCCCGATCACCAGCCGCTTCCGCGCCAATGCGCTGGCGGTTTTTCAGCGCACCGTTGATGCGGATACTTCCGCTTATGCTGATGATTATGCGGCCCAGCTGAAACGCCTGACATCGCGCGACAAAGCTGCCTTCGAGTTGGGCCCGCAAGCAGTGACGCGGGTGCTGATCAAGGCGCTGGAAAGCGCCAACCCCAAACCGACCTACCGGGTCACGACACCCACGCATCTGATGGCACTGGTCAAACGGCTGGCCCCGACGCGTTGGCAGGCGACGATGCTCGCCCGCGCCCGCGACAAATAGCCGGCGCAACGCTAAGCCAAGTTGCGCGTCGGTCTGCTGAAGTTGCTCTCGCTTGAAGGAAGATTCATGGCCACACCATCAACCGTATCGCCATCGGCGCTGCCGACCTCCGGCGCAAGTTGGATCCTCCTTGCGCTCTATGTCGCAGTCACCGCCACTGCATCGCTCACCGGCAGCCTTGCCAGCGACCCAGATACCAGCGCCTGGTACCAAGCGCTCAATCAGCCGTCTTTCCAACCACCATCCTGGGCGTTCGGTGTTGTCTGGCCGATCCTTTACCTGATGATGGCTTATGCCGGTTGGCGCGCCGACGCGGCAGCAAAGCCAGATCAAACACGCCGATTGCGCGTCGCCTATGGTGTGCAACTGCTCTTCAACGCCGGCTGGACCATTGTCTTTTTCGCGTTGCAATCAATCATCGGCGGATTTGTCGTCATCCTTGGGCTGTTAGCAGCCATCCTGACCTGGATGGCGCTCGCGCGCCAGGTCGACCGCCTTTCGTTTTGGTTGTTTGCGCCCTACGTCGCCTGGGTCGCGTTTGCCACTTTGCTCAACGGATCGTATGTGCTGCTCAACTGAGCGGCAAAGAATGCCAGCCATTGAGTGACCCAGCCGCTGCCCTGAACCGTAAGACGCCTCATGAACACGTTTTTCCAGATAATCTCATTTCTCGCCTTGGGCGCGGTGGCCGTGGTCCTCCTGCTCGGCCTTGCCAATATGATGAAGGGCGGCAGCGCTAACCGCTCACAGCAATTGATGCGCTGGCGGGTCATCCTACAGGCTCTGGCCATCGTCCTGATCATGGTCGTCGCCTGGTTGGCCGCACGCGGTTAGGAACAATCCCGCGACCGTAAACACCTGTGCAGAAATGTCACACCCAGCGATCGATACGCCCCAAAACCGCTGATCAACGTTGAGTTCGGCGCCGGTCAGCTTTAACGCAATGGTAACGAATTGCTGGGCGCCTCGTTATGATTCACTTCCGCCATCTATCTGCTGCCGCTTTGGCGTTGCCTTTCCTTTTGGCAACGCTTGGCTCGGCCAATGCTGACTCTTTCGACACACGCTTCGCCACCGCCGCGTCGCACGAAGTGCGCGTCGGCGTCATGTACCGCGAGCCGGACGGACCCGAGACGGGGTTTGATGTGGACGTCGAGGCCCTTGCGAATGTTGGCTGGACGTTCTCCATCTTTGACCGCCTGGCCGCAGTACGTCCCCTGGTCGGGGCGTCCATAAGCACCGAAGGTTACACACATTTCGGCTATGCCCAGCTTGCTTTGACCGTCGACGTCACAGAGCGGCTTTTCATTGAAGGTGCCTTCGGCGGCACGGTTCATAACGGCGATACCGATGGCACCGATCCCAACCGGTTGAACCTTGGCTGCAATTTGCTTTTCCGTGAGTCCGGAACACTTGGCTACCGGGTGACCGAACAGGTCAGCGTCATGGCGACGGTCAGCCATTCTTCAAATTCGGGTCTGTGCGATTTCAATCGCGGCATGACCAATTTTGGCGCTAGAGTCGGTTTCAACTTTTAAACCGATTCGGCGGCACGCATGGTCGTTCTGACAAAAATCTACACGAAAACCGGCGACGATGGCACGACAGGCCTCGGCTCGGGCGAGCGGCGCAAAAAGTTCGATCTGCGCGTTGAAGCCTATGGCACGGTGGACGAAACCAATGCCGCCATCGGCATGGCACGGCTATCCACAGGTGCCGACCCTGCCCTCGCCGATCTCGATGCCATGCTGATGCGCATTCAAAACGATCTGTTCGATCTGGGCGCGGATCTCTCTACCCCACCGACCGAGGAAGACCTTGGCTACGAACCACTGCGCGTTGTTCCATCGCAAGTGGAACGGCTCGAAAGCGAAATCGACACGCTGAACGCCGACCTCTCGCCACTCAATTCTTTCGTCTTGCCGGGCGGCACGCCCGCCGCCGCTGCTCTGCATGTGGCCCGCACCGTGTCGCGCCGCGCCGAGCGGCTGTCGGTGGAGCTCGCCGATCAGGAACCGGGCATGGTGAGCGATGCCGTGCGACGGTATCTCAACCGCCTGTCGGATTTTCTCTTCGTCGCTGCGCGCTGGACAAACGACAAGGGCGCCGCCGACGTCTTGTGGGTGCCGGGCAAAAACCGCTAAGAGCCAGGGTGCTCATGCCGTTGCGGCAGGAAACCAGGGCCATCGCTTATGTTTTTGCCGTTCTTCGATTCCAACCCGAAAAAACGCATCACCGTTCAAGCGGTGACCGTCGGGCTGATTGTCCTGAACGTCGCGATGTTTCTGGTCTTCCAGGGCGCGGTTGTCGATTATCCCGATTACCGGTTGGCGCTGATCCCGGTGACCCTGTTTGCCGAGCAGGCCCGACCGGCTGATCTCATTCTCATTCCAGAAGAGACAACGCTTCTCAGCTACGCCTTTCTGCACGGCTCCTGGCTGCACCTTGCCGGCAACATGCTGTTCCTCTGGGTCTTTGGCGACAATGTCGAAGACGCGATGGGCCACATCAAGTTTCTGATCTTCTTTATTCTCTGCGGCATTGCCGGCGGCCTCGCCTACGCCGTGATGACACCTGAACCGAGCGCCCCGCTGGTCGGTGCATCCGGCGCCACATCAGGCGTGGTGGCCGCTTATTTGATGCTGCATCCGAGGGTGAAGGTCTGGGTGCTGGTGACACTACTCATCAAGTTCCCCTTCCAGTTTCCGGCCTGGATCGTGCTTGGTGCCTATGTGGTCTGGAACGTTCTGATGGTGCTGTCCGGCGAGAACGGCTCAAACACCGCCTGGTGGGCCCATATTGGCGGCCTGGTCGCCGGCGCGGCGCTAACGCCGCTGTTCAAGCATCGCGACGTCAAACTGTTCGATCAGGATCTGCCCGATCCAGCAGCCGCTGCGAAACGATGACCGGCGTCGATCCCGAGGCCCACTCAAAGGCCGACTTTGGGATCGTTGACAGCATGATGGCCCAGCCCTAGCTTGCCGCCAGCGCTTTGCTGCGATGCACAACCTGCCTTGACCCCAGGCCATGCGCGCCAGCGCCGCTACAGCCCAACCGCAACGATAGGAAGTCTGCGTGAAGATCTTGGTGCCGGTCAAACGTGTGGTCGACTACAATGTGACCATCACGGTGAAGGAAGACGGGTCGGGGGTGAACCTCGCCAACGTGAAAATGTCGATGAACCCCTTCGACGAGATTGCCGTCGAAGAGGCGCTGCGCCTGAAGGAGGCCGGCAAGGCCGAAGAGATCGTCGCCGTTTCCATAGGCCCTGAGAAGGCGCAGGAAACCTTGCGCACGGCGCTCGCCATGGGTGCAGACCGGGCGATCTTGGTCAAAACCGACGACACCACCGAGCCACTGGCCGTTGCCAAGGCACTCAAAGCGATCATCGCTGAGGAAGACCCCAATCTCGTGATCATGGGCAAACAGGCGATCGATGATGATTGCAACCAAACCGGCCAGATGCTGGCCGCGCTTCTTGGCTGGGGCCAGGGCACCTTCGCCTCCAAAGTGGAGCTGGACGGTGACAGCGTCGCCGTCACTCGCGAGGTTGATGGCGGCCTGGAAACCGTGAAGCTGGCGCTGCCCGCCATTATCACCACCGATTTGCGCCTCAATGAGCCGCGCTATGCGTCCTTGCCCAACATCATGAAGGCCAAGAAAAAACCGCTTGATACCAAAACACCAGACGACATCGGCGTTGATTTTTCCCCACACTTGGAAGTACTCGCCACCGCCGCCCCGGCCAAACGCGAGGCAGGCGTGAAGGTCGCCGATGTGGGTGAACTGGTGGAAAAACTCAAATCCGAAGCCGGCGTTCTTTAGGAAGACATGACGATGACCACACTCCTGATCGCCGATCACGGCAACGCCGCCCTTTCCGCCGAAACGGCCAAGGCACTCGCCGCCGCCAAAGAGCTGGGTGCGCCGGTCGATGTGCTGGTGGCCGGTTCCGGTTCAGAGGCCGTCGCAACGGAGGCAGCCGCCCTGGAAGGCGTCCAAAAAGTGCTGCACGCCGATGATCCGGCGTTGGAACATGCGCTCGCCGAACCGATGGCCGCGCTCATTCTCTCGCTTGCTGACGGTTACAACGCCTTTGTCGCACCGGCCACAACCACCGGCAAAAACATCATGCCGCGGGTGGCGGCGCTGCTCGACGTGATGCAACTCTCCGACATCATTAAGGTGGAAAGCGCCGACACGTTCCAGCGTCCGATCTATGCAGGCAATGCCATCCAGACGGTCAAATCCAGCGACGCCAAGAAAGTGATCACTGTGCGCGGCACCGCCTTTGATGCGGCGAGCGGCGGTGGGTCAGCCTCGGTTGAAGCCATCGCGATCCCAGATTTGCCGGCAGTCTCCAGCTTTGTTTCCGCCGACATGGCCGAAAGCGAGCGTCCGGAACTCACCAGCGCGAAAGTCATCCTGTCCGGCGGACGGGCGCTTGGCTCGAAGGAAGAGTTCGAGCGCGTCATCCTGCCCCTTGCCGATGCCTTAGGTGCCGCCGTTGGCGCTTCACGCGCGGCGGTCGATGCCGGCTACGCGCCCAATGATTGGCAGGTTGGCCAGACCGGCAAAGTGGTCGCCCCGGACCTTTACATCGCCGCCGGCATTTCCGGCGCGATCCAGCATTTGGCGGGCATGAAAGACAGCCGCGTTATCGTCGCCATCAACAAGGATGAGGATGCCCCCATCTTCGACGTCGCCGATTACGGTCTGGTCGCCGACCTGTTTGACGTCCTGCCAGAGTTGAAATCAGCCGTTGAATCCTAGAAAGGTAGCGCACGCTCTTTGAGCTTGGCGCTGCGGATAGAAAGAACAAACGAACAATGAGTGGCATTCAAAAGGTTGGCATTGTAGGCGCCGGACAGATGGGATCGGGTATCGCCCATGTCTGCGCGCTGTCCGGCATGGATGTGGTTCTGCAGGACCTTTCAATGGACAAGGTCGAAGAGGGCCTCGCCACCATCTCCGGCAACATGAACCGCCAGGCCTCCAAGGACATCATCAAGGAAGCCGAAATCAAACCGGCGCTCGCCCGCATCCAGGCCTCCGACAGTTATGAGAACATGGCCGACTGCGATCTGGTGATTGAGTCCGCCACCGAAGACGAAACCATCAAGCGCAAAATTCTGTCGCAACTGGCGCCAGTGGTGAAATCGGACTCCATCCTCGCCACCAACACATCCTCCATTTCCATCACCCGCCTGGCCGCCTCCACCGACCGGCCGGAAAAATTCATCGGCATTCACTTCATGAACCCGGTGCCGCTGATGGAGTTGGTCGAAGTGGTGCGCGGCATCGCCACCGACGACGAGACCTATGAAGCCTCGCGCGGGTTCGTTGCCAATATCGGCAAGCAGATCACGGTGGCCGAAGATTTCCCGGCCTTCATCGTCAACCGCATCCTTCTGCCGATGATCAATGAGGCGATCTACACGCTCTATGAGGGTGTTGGCTCGGTGGAATCGATCGACACCGCCATGAAGCTCGGCGCCAACCACCCAATGGGCCCATTGCAGCTGGCCGATTTCATCGGTCTGGACACCTGTTTGTCGGTCATGCAGGTGCTCTATGACGGCTTGGCCGATACCAAATACCGTCCCTGCCCGCTGCTGGTGAAGTATGTCGAAGCCGGCTGGGTGGGCCGCAAGGCCGGCCGCGGCTTTTACGACTATCGCGGCGAAACGCCGGTGCCGACGCGGTAAGTTATGAGCAATCGTGGCCGGACTTGACCCGGCCTGACGCTGTGAACACGTCCAACACCGCCCTTTCCATCAACCGATCCGAAAGCATTTGCCCCTAAGCTCCCGCCAAGCTTAGGAGATTACCCTCGTGGAACCAGTCGCAATTGCCTCTTCGGCGATGGCCAACAATCAGGCGCAGATCGGCGCCGCCGCTGCGCAGAAGGTCATGAAAATGAACCAGGAAGCCGCGCAGCAACTGGTCGCCATGATCGATCAGGCAACGGCCAATTCGGCCGCCTTGGCCGATGCTCAGGCTGTGAGCTCGCCGACCGCTGCAGGCGTCGGCACGCGCGTTGATCGTCAGGCCTGAGGCAACCCCATGAGCGGCATCATCCTTGTTGGCATTCTGTCCGGCATGATCTTCGGCGCCTTGGCGACGATGGTGCGCCCCTATGCGAGCGCCATCATCCTGGCGCCTGTCATCCTGGCGCCGCTGGTGTTCCTGTTCATGTGGCGTGATGCGCTCATCGGCCACTGTTTCTTCGCCAGTAACTTCAACACCGAGACCTGCACGCCCATGCGCGCGCTCGTCTCCACGACGCTGGCCCATGCCGGCGACACGGTGATCGTAGTCGTTTCCCACATCGTCATCGCCTTTATCATGGTCGCGCTTCTTTCGGTCCTGCGCGATGTCATCGCCCGCGCCAACATGAAATCGCCCTATCAAAAAGAGATGGAGCAAAAGGCCTATGAGCAACGCGTCGAGGCGCAGCTCAGGCTAAAGCGGAAAATGGAAGAAGACATGGAGGCCGCCACCAAGGCCATTCATGCCTCACGTGCGGCCCGCAAGAAGGCCGAAGCCGAGCGTCAGCAAAAAGCGTCGGCCGAAGCCGTTTAGGGCACCCGCGCGGCGTCGATCAGCGCCACCGCATCGGCGCTGTCCCAGTGGGCGGGGCCGGCCATAAACCCAAGCAAGCATCCTTCATCATCAATCAGAAGCGTTGTCGGCATGCCGAACGCCAACCCTTCAGCGCGCAGATTCTGAAAAAGATCGGCCGTGTCGTCCTGGTAAAAATCCAAGGCGCCGACTTCGATCTCTTCCAAGAATCCTTGCGGATCAGCGCTTTCATTGGTGTCGATGCTGACCGCCACGACCTCAAAATCCTCGCGGCCAAGGTTGGCCTGTAAACGGTCCAACGCTGGCATTTCTTCGCGGCAGGGCGCACACCATGTTGCCCAGAGGTTGAAGAGCACCGTTTCGCCACGCCACTCGTCGATCGACCGCGGCGTGCCTTCAGCATCATGGAATGCCATCATCGGCGATG
The DNA here is from genome assembly GCA_017642935.1 of Hyphomicrobiales bacterium. Lineage (NCBI taxonomy): Bacteria > Pseudomonadati > Pseudomonadota > Alphaproteobacteria > Hyphomicrobiales > Hyphomicrobiales bacterium. The sequence continues at coordinate 725,731 of JAEPOK010000002.1, read as the reverse complement.
GGCGGGCATCATCGACCACCGCAAAGGCCGCGACTTCGCCGCGCGCGGCGGCATCGAGAGCGGCGCGCCGTTCCTCGCTGATCGTGCAGGAAGCCGCCGTTTCATCATTTGCAGGCGCATCATTGTTGATATAGACCGCAATCCCACCGGACGCGACGCCAAGCACGGCGGCGACCAACAGCAAAACCGTGAGCCTGATCTTGCCCCCATCCCGCTTGGGGGACGCAGTGTTTGGGTCTTGCGGTGACGACATAACAGCTTCCTTTAGGGCGACAGCAGAACAGATCGGGCGACACGGGCCACATGAGTGATACAGGCAAAGACAACGCCAAAGACACGGGCAAAAACACCATGTGGGGCGGACGCTTTGCCGCAGGCCCTGCCGTCATCATGGAAGACATCAACGCCTCCATCGGCTTTGACCAGAAGCTCTACGCCCAGGACATTCAAGGCTCCAAAGCGCACGCCGCAATGCTCGCAGAGGTCGGCATTCTAACCACCGAGGATCGCGACGCGATCATCAACGGGCTCTCCCAGATTGGCGAAGAGATCGAACACGGTCACTTCACGTTTTCGCGTGGTCTTGAAGACATTCATATGAACATCGAGGCCCGACTGCGCGAACTGATCGGCGAGGCCGCTGGGCGCTTGCACACGGCCCGCTCCCGCAACGACCAAGTGGCGACCGACACCAAACTCTATGTGCGCGCCGCCATTGATGGCATCGATGCGGCCCTGGCTGACCTGCAAAAAGCGCTGGCTGAGAAAGCATTGGAGTATGCGGGCACAGTGATGCCAGGCTTCACCCATCTGCAGTCGGCCCAGCCGGTGACGTTCGGCCACCATCTGCTTGCCTATGTGGAGATGGTCGCCCGCGACCGGGGCCGGTTCCAGGATGCGCGCAAACGCTTGAACGAGTCCCCGCTTGGTGCGGCAGCGCTGGCCGGCACCAGCTTTCCGATCGACCGGAGGATGACGGCAGAGGCGCTTGGCTTTGACCGGCCCACCGCCAACTCGCTGGATTCAGTTTCTGACCGCGACTACGCGCTGGAAACCCTCGCCGCTGCCTCGATCCTGTCGATGCATCTCTCGCGCTTTGCCGAAGAGATCGTCATCTGGTCCTCCGCCCAGTTTCAGTTCATCACCCTCTCCGATGCACTGACCACCGGCTCATCCATCATGCCGCAGAAGAAGAACCCCGATGCCGCTGAATTGGTGCGCGCAAAGATCGGTCGCGTGATGGGCGCCTTCACAGCGCTGATGACGGTGATGAAGGGCCTGCCCATGGCCTATGCAAAAGACATGCAGGAAGACAAAGAGCCGATCTTCGATGCGCTGGAAACGCTGGAGCTTACCATTGCGGCAACCACCGGCATGGTGGCCGACATGGTGCCCAACGCCAAAGCGCTGAAAAAGGCCGCCGGCTCCGGCTATGCCACCGCCACGGACCTGGCCGATTGGTTGGTGCGGGTGCTCAACATGCCCTTCCGCGATGCCCACCATGTGACCGGCACGCTGGTCGGCATGGCGGCCGAGCGCAAAGTGGACCTGCACAAACTCTCGCTTGAGGAGATGCAGAGCGTTGAGCCGCGCATCAACCAGGATGTCTATTCGGTGCTCTCGGTCGATAAATCCGTGCGTTCACGCCTCAGCTATGGCGGGACCGCCCCGCAGAATGTGCGCAAACAAGCAAGACGCTGGTTGAAACACTTGGATAAGTCCGCGTAGGTAGAACGAACTGCAATTGAGGTTGGCACCATGCGCCTTTGCACTTTGATCCTGACCAGTTTGCTCGCCCTGACCGTGGCTGGCTGTGGCGTGCGCGGGCCCTTGGAGCCGCCCTCTGCCGCCAATGCACCGGAAGGTGCGGAGGCCATTGAGCCGGCACCGGTCGAGGATCGTCCGTTCATTCTCGACGGGCTACTGCTCTAAACGATGCACCATTTCAGCTACCGCAATGGCCGCCTCTTTGCCGAGGACGTGCCGGTTGAAACGCTCGCCCGAGAGGTGGGCACGCCGTTTTATGTCTATTCGACGGCCACCTTAGTACGGCACTACCAAGTGTTCACGGACGCATTCGGCGACCTACCCGTACTGGTATGCTACGCGCTGAAGGCCAACTCCAACCAGGCGGTGATGGAAACGCTTGCGCGCCTAGGATCCGGCGCCGACGTTGTCTCCGGCGGTGAACTGCAACGGGCGATGCGTGCTGGCGTACCGTCAAACAAGATCATGTTTTCCGGCGTCGGCAAAACCCGCGCTGAGATGGAAGAGGCGCTGGCCGCCGGCATCCTCTGCTTCAACGTGGAAAGCGAGCCGGAGCTAGAACGCCTGTCCGCCGTCGCCACCGCTATGGGCAAAGACGCCCCGGTGAGCTTGCGCATCAACCCCGATGTGGATGCCAAGACACACGCCAAAATCACCACCGGCCTGTCGGAAAACAAGTTCGGCATCCCTTGGGCGCGCGCCCGCGACGCCTATGCCCGCGCCGCCAGCCTGCCCGGCATCCAGGTGATCGGCATCGATATGCATATCGGCTCGCAGATCACGCAGCTGGAACCGTTCGACCAGGCGTTCGCCAAGCTCGGCGGCTTAATCGAAACGCTGCGCGGCGATGGCCACACAATCCACCATGTTGATCTGGGTGGTGGTCTCGGCATTCCCTACACTGACGACAATGACCCGCCACCGCACCCGGACGATTATGCGACGGTGGTAAAAAAGCACGTCGATCAGCTCGACTGCGAGATCATCTTCGAGCCGGGTCGCCTGATTGCCGGCAATGCAGGCATTCTGGTCACCAAGGTGGAGTATGTGAAGCCCGCTGAGGGTAAGACATTTGTGATCATCGATGCGGCGATGAACGATCTCATCCGCCCAACGCTCTACGATGCCCACCACACGATCCGCCCGGTGGTGGAACCGACCACGGACGAGCTATGGCCGGTTGTCGATCTCGTTGGACCGGTGTGCGAGACCGGCGATTACATCGCCAAGGATCGCTCCTTTCCACCGGTCAAAGAGGATGATTTGATCGCGGTTTTCTCCGCCGGCGCTTATGGCGCGGTGCAGGCCGGCACCTACAATTCGCGCCTTTTGGTGCCCGAAGTGATGGTCAATGGCGATCAGTTCCACGTCGTCCGCCCACGCACCTCAATGGACGAACTCATCGGCCTTGATTCCCGCCCCAGTTGGTTTGGGCAATAGGCGCTCACAGATGCTGTCATCCCGGTCTTGACCCGGGATCTGCAGGGGACGGGAATTCGGCCGTTCCCGGATAACCTTTGGCCCCCGGGATGACATCTTTGTCATCACGCTGTGGCTGCCTTGCCTTCACCACACCTGCGCGCCACACTCCATTGAGATCGACCGCTTAAGAACCGGATTCCGTGCCAGACACCGAACCCCTGTCACCGCTCTCCAAACGCATCACCCGCGCCACCCGGCGGGCGATGTTTTTCGCGTTCATCGAGCGTCTTTGGCCACGTCTGGTGGTGGCCGGATCGGTGCTCGGCATCTTTCTTAGCCTGTCCTGGCTTGGCCTTTGGCCGGTGATGCCCGACATCATCCGGTTCGCCCTGCTTGGCATCCTTGCCGTAGCCTTCCTTGCCAGTCTTGTTTGGGCGGGGCGCACGCCAAGGGTCCCGCGTGAGCAAGGTGTCGCGCGCGTCGAAGCGGCCTCCGGCCTCCAAGGCCGCCCGCTATCGGCGCTGGAAGATACGCCGTTTGATACGCGAAGCCCGCAGGGCCGGGCGCTTTGGAGAGCCCACCAAGCGCACATGGCAGACAGGGTTAAACGCCTAGCCGCTGGGTTGCCCGCGCCACGCACCGAATTGCTCGACCGTTGGGCGCTCCGCGCACCGGTTCTTCTGGTGCTGGTGGTTGCGTTCTTTGTCGCCGGGCCTCAGCGCACCGATCGCATTGTCCAGGCTTTCGCGCCACCGCAATCGGCGCCGACCATCCCCGTGCGCATCGACGTATGGGCGACCCCTCCGGCCTATACCGGTCTGCCGCCACGTACATTGCTAGCGGCCGCCACATTCCAGGAGGATCAGGAACGCCCTGCCGGTGCCATGTTGCCGACGGGCAGCCGTTTGACCATCCTGCTCAGCGAACCCGAAGCGATCACCGCAACACTGACGCCGATGACAGGTTCAGGAGATATTACGCTAACGTCAACGGAAGATGCTGGTGGTCTTGAGGCTAATCTGACCGACGATGTGACGCTAGGGCTGGCCTCACGCCAAGGTGTGATCGAACTGCCGATACTCATCACGCCCGATACACCGCCGACGATCCGTTTCGCCGGCGAACCGCAGGCCACAGCGGTTGGGGCCATCGAGATTTTCTATCAGGCCGAAGATGATTATGCGGTCGAAAGCGCCCATGCCGATGTCGAACCGGCCGATGAGCGCTTCGCCGACGCCACGCCGTTGATCACCGCCCCGCGCATCGATCTGATCCTGCCGCCATCAGGCTCCAGCGACACGGTCGAAACAACCCGTGACCTCTCCGCCCATCCCTGGGCCGGGCTTGAGGTCGATATGACGCTGGTCGCCACCGATGGCGCTAGTCAAGAAGCTACCAGCGACACGATCACCGTGCGCGTGCCCGAGCGCCCGTTCCGCGAACCCCTGGCGCGCGCCTTGGTCGAGCAACGGCGCCTGCTTGCCGTCGATACCCGCACGCGCCCAGCTGTCCTGACCGCGCTGGAGGGTCTGGCACTGGCGCCGGAAGATTTCATGGAAGGCGAGCTTTCGACCTTTCTGGCCCTAACCGTCACAACGCAACGCCTGCGCTTGGCCGATACCGAAGACGGTCTGCTCGCCGTGGTTGATATGCTCTGGCAATTGGCCCTGCAAGTCGAAGATGGCGACCTGTCGCTTGCCGCCGAACGGCTGCGCGAGGCCGAGGAGAATCTGGCCGACGCTCTGGAGAATGGCGCCAGCGATGAAGAAATCGCCACGCTGATGGATGAGCTGCGCCAAGCCTTCCAGGAGTATATGCAGGCGCTGGCCGAGCGCTTGCAGAACCAGGACATGGCGCAGATGCCGCAAGACATGCCGATGGCCAATCTTAATCCGCTGGCCATGCAGGACATGATGGACCAGATCCAAAACTTGGCTGAACTCGGTGCGTCGGAAGCCGCCCGCGAGTTGCTGGAACAGTTGCGCGAACAACTCGACCAGTTGCGTGGCGCCCAGGCGATGGAACAGCGCGAGCCAACGCCGCAGGAGCAGCAACTGCGCGAATCCGTTCAAGAGCTCCAGGCGATTACCCGCGAGCAGCAACGCTTGCTGGATGAAACCTTTCCCTTTTCCTCAGAGGCCGACCGCCAGCAGGTGCGTCCACCACGCGAGTTCACGCCACCCGGCAGCGAAAATGATCAGGCCGAGCGGCCCGACGGCAATCAGAACAGCACGCCAGACAACGATCCGCTTCAAGGTCTTTCGCAGGAGCAGCAGGCACTGGAAGAGCGGCTACGTGCCCTGATGGACGAGCTGCGTGATCTTGGACTTGATCCGGAGCAGTTTGGCGAAGCGGGCGATGCCATGGAAGGCGCCGGCGAGCGGCTCGGTGAGGGCGATGCGACCACCGCACTCGGCGACCAAGGGCGCGCCCTGGAAGCTCTTCGTCAAGGCGCGCAGGACATGATGGAGCAGCTGGCTGAAGGTCAAGGCCAAGGCGGCGAAGGACAAGCGCAAGGGCCAGGCCAGAGCCCAGGTCCTGGCCAAGGTTTGCCACGGATCACGTTTGGACCAGGCGGCGATGGCCAGCGCGGCACCGATCCGCTCGGCCGTCCACAGCGGGAAACCGGTGGGCAACGCGCCGATGGCACCGTCCGCATTCCTGAAGAAAGCGATATCCAGCGCGCCCGTGACATCTTGAACGAAATCCAACGCCGCCTTGGCGAGCAAGTCCGCCCGCAGGTCGAACGCGACTATCTCGACCGGCTGATCGACCGGTTTTAAGGCCGCATCTCCGCCCGTCAGCCTCGCCGGTCCGCGAGCCGCGGGTCTCGCTTCCATGGCGGGGATCCATTCCTATGAAGGTTCGATAGGCGGGACGTTGGCCCGTTCAGAAAGCGGCATGGATCTCTGTGACAGGCGCAGAGATGACAATGCAGTGCGATTAAGCCGCGCGTTTGTCCAAAACGCCGCCAACCGCATCACGGATATCGGCTAACGAAAACGGCTTCATGATCACGTCTTCGACCAGCGATTCCAGCCCGTGCGCGCGCTCGCGCTGATTGGCATAGCCGGTCATCAAGAGGATCGGCACACCGGGATAATCGCGCACGGTCGATAGCGCCAGCGCGATCCCATCCATCACTGGCATCTGAATATCGGTGAGAAGCAGGTCGAAGGCGCCCTCTTCGGCAGCCAGAACCTCCAGCGCCATGGCGCCATCTTCGGCCGTCGAAACCTCATGGCCATCCAGCTCGAACGCCTTCTCCAGGAAGGCGCGAACCGCTTCATCGTCTTCTGCAACCAACAGCCGTGCCATCGCGACGCCATCCTGTGTTTCGTCGGGAAACCCAAAACGTGATTCTGTTCAGTTTAACACGGGGTGAACGGACGGCTAGATAGGCCCATTGGTCCACAGGCGCGGCGCCGAAATTCGGGAGATCAGAATACCTGCCCGGGCAATCGCTCGCCATCCTGCAGGAAGCGCACCGACACACTGGCGACCGTTTCCGGCGGCGCAGTCAGCTCGCTGAAGACCGGCACGCTCTGTTCTGGCAGCAGGTCGGTGGTTGGTGGATCGATACGCCAGACGAAAAGCTCAGCGCCGGTTTCAGCCAGCAATGCCAGCCGCAGCGGCGCAACCGCGCGCGTCTCATCATCAGCGTTCGTCATCGTGCCTTCAATGCGCAACACCGTCAGCCCGGCGACCAGAGCCCGCTCGGCGGTAAACGGTGAGAACTCGATGCCGCGCACATTCACATCAAGCCCGACCATCTCATAAAGCGGCGCAAGATCGGGGACCAGGCGAACCACCGCATCGCGCTGCGGCACGGCGATGATCAAACCGGACAGACCAAAGGCAACACCAATCGGCGCCGCGACCTTGGCGGCTTGACGCAGAATGCGTTCAATCGCTGAGGGCCCAATGCGCTGGCCTTTCAGCCGAACCTTGCGAAACCTACCTGCGCGCGGCGCGGCAACGCCCGCATCGACCGGTCCGGAGGAAAGGTCACCATCATCGCCGGAAACAACCGCATCGCCCCAGCCTTCCATGTCCCCGTCGAAACCAGAGGCGTCATCCGCATCTGACGCGTCGGCATTGGCAAACACATCCTCGGTGTCCGCCATCGCTTTATCGACATCATCAGCCTCGACAAAGGCATCGTTGGTGGCCACAGGTGCGTCTTCGACCGGCGTGGCCAGCCACACCTTTTGGCACGAGGCGCACTTCACCTTGCGCCCATTGGGGCCAAGCATATCGTCGGCAACGGTGTAGTCCGACGAACAGTTGGGGCAGACAATTTTCACGCGCGGACCATCTCTATCCAGCCAACAGCCGTGCAACGGCCGGTCCACAACAGGTAACGCGCGAGCGTTAAAGGGCTGTTAACCATGAAGCGTGCGAGTGGTATCACACAAAAAGTCGCGCACGCGTCCAGTCAAAACGCCGTGTGAGCAGGAGCAATCAACCGTGCTGACGATGGAAAATGTAGGCCTACGCTACGATGGAGGCCCGGAGGTTCTCTCCGATCTCTCCTTCGGCATTGAGCCGCGCAGTTTCCAATACCTGACCGGCCCGTCGGGTGCTGGCAAAACCAGCATGTTAAAACTGATGTCGCTGGCCATGCGCCCAACTCGCGGCGTGGTTTCTGCTTTTGGCAAGAACACCGCACGTGCTAGCGCCCGTGACATCCCTGCGCTGCGCCAACGCATCGGTGTGGTGTTTCAGGATTTCCGCCTGCTCGATCATTTGACGACGTTTGAAAATGTCGCCCTGCCCTTGCGCGTTCAGGGCAAGGAGGAATCAAGCTATGGCGCCGATGTGCGCGAGCTTCTTGGCTGGGTCGGTTTGGGCGAGCGCATGTACGCCATGCCGCCGGTGCTCTCGGGCGGGGAAAAACAGCGCGCGGCCATCGCCCGCGCCGTTATCGGCCAGCCCGACCTGCTGCTTGCCGATGAGCCGACCGGTAATGTCGATCCGCAGCTTGGCCGCCGACTGCTGCGCCTGTTTGTGGAACTCAACAAGCTCGGCACCTCGATTGTGATTGCCACCCACGATGTTCTGCTGATGCAGCAGCACCAGGCGCGGCGCCTTGTCCTCCATGATGGTCAGGTACAGATCTATGATTGAGGGTGGCCAATCATGCTGAGACCGGAAAGGGCGAGCGCCAAGGGCTCAAACCGCGATAGCGCCGGGGCGGACAAGCCGCTGCGCGACACGTCTAAGCCTGAACCCATTGTGCCCGAGCGCTCCATTGCCGGCTCCGCGCTCATGCTGGTGATCGCGATCATGGGGTGCCTTGCCTGCCTGTCTGTCGGGGCTGTCACCCTGGTTGATCGCGCCGCCAGCGAGTGGAGCGCCGACATTGGCCGCGAACTGACCATCGAAGTTTCCGCAATCGATCCGGCGACGATGGAAGAGCGCCTGGAACGCGCCGCCGACCTTGCCCGCGTATCACCTGGCATCGGCACTGTGTCCGTTATCAGCGAGGCCGAGACGCAAGCGCTGCTTGAACCCTGGCTTGGCGTTCTTGGGTCAGAAGCGGCCTTGGAAGAGCTTCCCATTCCGCGCCTCGTCGCGATGCGCGTCACGGATGCCAGCGCGCTCAACCTCACCACTCTCCAAGCTGCACTTGATCAAGAAGTGCCGGGCGCGACCGTCGATGATCACCGCGTCTGGACCGATCAACTCGCCCGTATGGCTGGCGCCATGGTGCTTGGCGGTCTTGGGGTTCTGGTGCTTGTTCTGTCGGCCACGATTCTCTGCGTGATTTTCGCCACCCGCGCGGCCATGGCCGGCAACAAGGATGTGGTCGAAGTTCTGCATTTTGTCGGCGCGAGCCACACCTTCATCGCCGGTCAGTTTCAGCGCCACTTCCTGATGCTCGGTATGCGCGGCGGGCTGATCGGCGGCGTCAGCGCGATCCTCCTCTTTCTGTTTTTCCAAGTCTGGGTCATGGCGCGGCGCGGCGCGGCCGACGCGGCGCAGGTCGAAGCGCTGATCGGTTCACCGGCGCTTGGGCTTTATGGTTATGCCGGCTGCGCGCTGGTGGTGTTCCTTATCGCCTTTCTCACCGCCGCCACCTCGCGCATCACGGTTAGCCGGTTTCTGCGTGAGAGATAGGCGGGCCACCATCGCCCACGCGCTGAACCGCTTCACGGCAGACGCATGCCAAGAACACGCCAAACACGTGTCACGTCGGCACCATAGTTTGACCGCAACGTATGGTTAGTTGATCTGCCGCATTTGACGCACCGATGATGCAGGGTGAAATTGGACATCTCCCGTGAACGTTGATTCCGCAACCATGTCGACGCAGGCACCAAAGCAGCCGAAAGAGCAAGCCATCGATGGCTCCGGCCTTGCCACGCCTGAACCTCGGCGTCGAAAACGGACCATCGCATCACGTCTCGGCGCGACTGCACTGCTCGGTGGATTGGCGGTTTTCGCCTTTGTGGCGTTCGCCGATTTCGTCAGCCAGGTCGACGCGCTTTCGGCGCCAAACCCCGCTGCCGCCGATGGCATTGTGGTCGTCACCGGTGGCGCCGACAGGATCGAGGTCGCGTTGCAACTCTTGAGCGACGGCGCCGCCCAACGACTGCTGATCTCCGGCGTTCATGATCGCACGACCGCTCGCTCGCTCGTCACCCGCACGCAGGCCGATCCGGCCTTGTTCGATTGCTGCGTCGATCTTGATCACGATGCGCTCGACACCGCAGGCAATGCCCGTGAAACAGCGCGCTGGGCGCAGGAGCAGGGGTTTTCCTCGTTGCTCGTCGTCACCAGCGCCTATCATATCCCGCGCACGACCAGCGAGATCGCACGCTTGTTGCCGGGCGTCGAGCTGATCCCCTTCCCGATCGTTCCGGAAGGCGATGAACGCACAGCCGTTGCCGAGTCCGACATGTCCTGGCCGGTGGGGCTGTTGGCACGCGAGTTCATGAAACTGCAATTGTCGCGCGTGCGCCACCTTGTGGGAACCACCGGATAGGCCGATAAGGCGGGCCAATCGCCCACCTGGTTTGCCGGACCCGTCATGCCGAAGCTTCGCGCCATCGCGGCCAATGCCGCCTTCTACCTCAATGTGATCCTCTGGATGGTGATCTGCTCACCGATCCTGCTTGGCCCGCGTAACTGGACGATCAGCGCCATGAAAGGCTGGGCGAAATCGACCATGTGGCTGACGCGCCTGACGGCAGGCATCAAATGGGAGATCCGCGGGTTGGAGAATGTTCCGCGCAACGATGATGGCTCCATGCAAGGCTGCATTATCGCCTGCAAGCACCAGTCGACCTGGGAGACCTTCGGCCTGCTGCCCTACCTGGATGACCCGGCTTACATTTTGAAACAGGAACTGATGCGCATTCCCCTGTTTGGCTGGTACTGCGCAAAAGCCGGGATGATTTCGGTGGAACGCTCCAAGAGTGCACAGGCGCTGCGCACCATGACCAAGGATGCCAAAAAGGCCGTTGAGCAGAACCGCCAGCTGATCATCTTCCCCGAAGGCACACGTCAGGCGGTTGGTGCCGAGCCCGACTACAAGTCCGGCGTCGCCCATATGTACAAGCAGTTGGAGGTGCCGATGGTGCCCGCTGGCCTCAACTCAGGGCTCTTCTGGCCACGCCGACAAGGCAAGCGGTTTCCCGGTACGCTGGTGATCTCGCTGCTGTCGGCAATCCCTGCCGGAGGCGATACCAAAGCCATGCGCGCAGAGCTTCAAGAGGTGATCGAATCGGAGTCAGACAAGCTGGTTTCCGAGGAACGCCGATCCAATCCCGCGCTGCCGAGCTAACTCAGGCTTCGTCGGCAAGCCGCGTTGCCAGCCAGTGCAGGGTCGCATCATGGACACCCAGCCGCTCCAACGCCGCCGACGTCTCAATGACATATTCCGGGTTTTTGCCCGACTGACCGACACCACCGCGCACGATGGAAAGCTGATCCTCGCGCGACAGAGCTCCGGCATATTGTTGATGCAGCCGGTCGACACAATAGGTCAGCGCCAACACACGCTGCGGCGCATCCTTGGAGCGCTCAAGCAGATGCACCGGTTGAACACGCTCCTGATAAACCATCGTCGCCTGCTCGCGCTCGCGCAAATAGCGCAGGACCTCATCGGCATGGGCCGCATCGACATGGTAGGCGACGCCCTGACACGATCCACCGCGATCGAGCCCCATCACCAAGCCGGGCCGTTCCGGCGTGCCGCGATGAACATGGCTGTAGACACACAGCGAGCGGTGAAATCCGAACAAGCGGGCCGGATAGGCCGCACGGTGCGTAAAGCCCGGCCGCCAGATCAGCGATCCATATCCAAAAACCCAAAGATCGTTCACCGCTACCTCGTCATGCGCCCTATTGATCAGGCGCTTGTAACCAAGCGCTGGCCGTGGTGGAAGGACCAACCATCGCTTCAACCAAGGATAGCTCCATGAGCGCCTCTTCGTCCGCCAGCGCAGGTTCCTTCGGTCGCAAGATCAAATGGCTGGCCCTTGTGGTCGTCACCGTTATCGTTCTGATCGTCGCAGCTTGGTTTATCGGTGCGCACATCTATCGCGGTGCCATCAATGAAGGTCGTGCCGCGCTTGCGCGCGACGGCGTGACCTTGGCCTGCGCAGAGGAGGAACTGGCCGGCTTTCCCGCCCGGTTCGAATGGCGTTGTTCCAGCCTGTCGGTCACCCTTGCCAACGGGGCGGAGATCTCAGGCGGTGCCTTCAACACCCTTTCGCCGATCTGGAACCCGCTGTTCGCCATTGCCGAATGGACCGGACCGTTCCGCAGCGTGTCCGCCAACGGGTTCGATGCCGACATTTCCTCCGACCTTTTGCGCGCCAGCATCCGCATGACCACATCGCTAGAGCTGGAACGTTTGTCCGCCGTTCTCGACCCCTTCGCTATCTCGCTGCAAGGCGCGCCACAGGCCATCGCCTCAGGCGAGCAGGCCGAAATGCATGTGCGCCAACCAGAAAACGCCTCGCAAGCAAATGGCGATGCCGATCTGGAAGTCGCCCTGGTGTTGTTCGGTCTGGAAAGCCTGTTTCTAGGCGGCGTGGACCGCATCGACACCTCATTCACCGCGACCCTTGAGGAACTTGCCAATGTGCGCGCGCGCTCCTTGCAGGACGGCATCCGCAACTGGGTGGCACGGTCGGGCGCGGTCACGCCCCTGGCCTGGCGTGTGCGTCTTGACGAGCATGGCATCAATCTGGACGGCAATGCGACACTCGGCATTGATGGATTGATCGATTTTGATGGAACCATCGCCACAAATGATGTCGCAGCGTTGGTCGATCTGATCGGGATCGACAGTTCCAATGGCGCCGCCGCCATCACCGCCGGCGCGACGCTGTTCGGTCGCCGGGTGCAACACGCCGATATGACCATGACGGAGCTGCCGCTGCGCGTCAGCCGCAACGCCGTCAGCATCGGTCCCGTGCCGCTCGGCGTGCTGCCGCCGCTACAGTTCTAGACCGGCCTAATCGCCGCCATAGGGCTTGGGCATCGGCTCGGCGCGCGAACGGCGGCCGAAATCAACCTCATCGGTGTCCTGACCAAGTTCGACAATCCCTTGGCGGATGGCGCGCGTTCGATCGAACCAGGCTTCAAGCTTTTCGCCATCTTCCCAGCGGATGGCACGCTGAAGCGCCGACAAATCCTCAGAAAACCGCCCAAGAACTTCGAGCACCGCCTGCTTGTTGTTGAGGAACACGTCTCGCCACATCACCGGGTCAGAGGCCGCGATGCGCGTGAAATCCCGAAAGCCACCGGCGGAATATTTCATCACTTCCTGCTTAGTGACGCTTTCCAGATCATCAGCGGTGCCGACAATCGTGTAGGCGATGAGGTGCGGCAGGTGCGAGGTGATTGCCAGAACCAGATCATGATGCTCGGCGTCCATCACTTCGACCATCGCGCCAAGCCGCCGCCAGAACCGCGTCAGGTTCTGTAGCGCTTCAATGTCGAACTCTTCGCCGGGCGTCAGGATCACATAGCGGTTCTCAAACAGCTCAGCGAAACCGGCCCGCGGTCCTGATTGCTCGCTACCGGCCACCGGATGGCCGGCAATCACGTGAACGTCGGGTCCGAACGCCTCGCGCATCGCTTCCATGACGCTGCGCTTGACCGAACCGACATCGCTGACCGTGACACCGGGTTTCACATGCGCCGCAATCTGACCGCTGACAATGCCGACCGCGCCAACGGGCACGCAGAGCATCACCAGGTCGGCATCGCGCACCGCCTTGGCAGGATCAGTGCTTGCCACGCAGTCGGGAAAAAGCTCGCCAAGCGCGGTGATGGTGTCAGGATTGCTGTCGGCGAAACTGATCAGGCATTCTGGGTCCCGCGCGCGGATCGCGTGCGCCAGCGACGTGCCGATAAGGCCTGCGCCAAGGATCGCCACGCGCGCGTAAGGCAACCTGGTGGGCGATGTCACGGTCACGACGCTTGGGCCATAAACTGCGTCATTGTCTCAATCAGAAGCGTATTGGCCTCGTCCGATCCGATGGTGATCCGCAGCGCGTTTGGCAATTTGTAGGCGCCCACTTTGCGGGCCACCAAGCCGCGCTTGACCAGAAACGCATCGGCATCATCCGCGGTCTTGCCGGGTGCTTGGGGGAAATGCACCAACAGGAAATTACCGACGCTCGGCGTCACCTCAAGCCCGATTTTCTCCAACGCTTCGGTCAGCTCCGGCAACCAGCGATCATTGTGCGCCACGGCCTTCTCGATGAAACCGATATCGCCCATCGCCGCTGCTCCAGCGGCAATAGCTGGGCCGGTCATGTTGAACGGCCCACGCACACGGTTCACGGCATCGATCACATGGGCCGGGCCGTACATCCAGCCAATGCGCAGCTTGGCGAGACCATAGATCTTCGAAAACGTGCGCGTCATCACCACGTTCGGCGCGGTCGCGGCAAGCTCCATGCCGCTCTCATAATCATTGCGGCGCACATACTCCGCATAGGCCGCATCCAGGACCAACAGCACATGGGCAGGCAGACCCGCATGCAAGCGCCGAACCTCGGAGAACGGCACATAAGTGCCGGTCGGATTGTTCGGGTTCGCCAGAAAGACGATTTTCGTGCGCTCGGTGACGGCTGCCAGAAACGCGTCCACATCGGCAGTCAGATCGGTGTCTTTGACGTCCACCGGTGTCGCGCCTGTTGCCTTGGTGGCAATCGGGTAGACCAGAAAACCGTGCTCGGAAAACACCGCCTCATCGCCCGGCGAAAGATAGGTCTGGGCCAGCAGCGCGAGCAGTTCGTCCGATCCATTGCCACAGACGATGCGGTCAGCGGCAATGCCGTGGCGTTTGGCAATGGCCTCGCGCAGCTCCAAGGCCGACCCGTCGGGATAGCTTGCCAAATCATCGGCCACGCCGTGAAAGGCCTCGACCGCCTTCGGGCTCGGCCCGAGTGGCGTCTCGTTGGAGGAAAGCTTGTAGAGCTTGACGCCTGGCACCGCTTTGGCACGGCCGGGAACATAAGCTGCGATATCAAGAACGCCCTTGCGGGGCTGGGGAAAAGAAGGCGTGGCCCGGTTCGGGCTTTCAGTGGACATTACGCACCAGACAAACGGTAAAATCGGAAGCCGCGCTTTTGCCCCGGAACGCGCGCCTTGTCCATGGCAGCCTGCAACCCCTAAGGGCGAAACACCGGTGCATGGCTGCCAACAATGACCGCCGTAGCGTCAAGTTCTTGAACCGCCGACAAGGCCTCGCTGGTCGCTGCACTGACCAAGGCACGGTCGTGCGATTGGGCAAGCACGTCGACGCCAGGCGGCAAGTCGGTGTCCGCCTCGAAAGTCACCGACAACACGGTCGCCGCCATCACTTCGCGGTCAATCGGCGCGTTGGCCACAACCAGACATGGCATGCCGGCGGGATGATCGGGTCGCTCCACAAAGGGCAGACGGGCAATCACATTGGGCGCATCGGACGCTTCCAGCGCCTGCCACCAGGCACCATTGCTTGCCAGCGGGATCACCCCCAGCGCATCGCCGCGCGTACCGACGGAGCCGAGCACTTCAGCTGGCTCATCTACGGCCACGACGGGCACCGTGTAGCCAAAATGAAAACGGGCAACGTCGCGCATCGAAAGCCCATCGCCCGACCGGGCGTAAATCACATCATAAGGCGCTTGGACGTAGGTGAAGGTGGAGATGATCACCCGCCAGATGCTTTCCACGGTGTCGAGCGGCAACAAACCACTGTGACGCTCCACAATCTCGCGCATCATGGACGCTTCGCGCGCCGGGCGAAACGCCGAGGTTCGCCGCGCGGGATCATCGCCCGCCTGCACCGGCTGCACTTTCTTGATGGCAATCAGATCGGAAATCACCGCGCTGCGCTCGATCAGCAAAGCGTGCATCGCCGCATCGATCCGGTCGATTTCTTCGCGCACCTCGGCAAGCGAGGTCGGGCGCGCATCATTGCGTTTTTGGGCGGAAGGGTCCTGCATCGCCTCCCCTTTACTGTGCCACGCGTGAATCGCCAACCGATGGCGTGCGTCAAACGCGGATCAGGATCGCGTCTGCCGCCCTTTTCTGCGACGAGCAAAGGGTTTAGGGAACAGCGCTCCAGCTTTCTCCACCAACACAGCATGAGATGACTGCCTCACCGACCGCCCCTGTCAGCGCCAACCCGTCCGGCACCTTGTTTGAGGTTGCCGAACCCTTTGTGCTGGCTTCCGGCGAGAGGTTGGAGCGCTGCCAGATCGCCTACACGACCTACGGCACGCTGAACGCCGACAAATCCAACGCCATCCTCGTCTGCCACGCGCTGACCGGTGATCAGTACATGCTCGGCACCCACCCGGTGACCGGCAAGGGCGGCTGGTGGGAAACGTTGGCCGGCCCCGGCAAACCGCTCGATACCGATCGCTATTTCCTGATCTGCGCCAATGTACTCGGCGGCTGCATGGGGTCCACCGGTCCCGGCTCGCCCCACCCAGACACCGGCGAGATTTATGGGCTCTCCTTCCCGCTGGTCACGATCACCGACATGGTCGATGCGCAGGCCAAGCTCATCGATCATCTGGGCATCGACAAGCTTCTTTCCGTTGTCGGTGGCTCCATGGGTGGCATGCAGGTGCTGCAATGGGCAGCGCGCTACCCCGACCGCGTCGTCAGCGCCATTCCGATTGCCACCGCGGCCAAACATTCCAGCCAGAACATCGCTTTCCATGAGGTTGGCAGGCAGGCCGTGATGGCCGATCCGGATTGGCATGGCGGCAAATATGCAAGCCTTGGCACGCGTCCGACCAAGGGCCTGGCTGTCGCGCGCATGGGCGCCCACATCACCTACATGTCGGACGAAGCGTTGCACGGCAAATTCGGTCGCGCGCTGCAAGATCGCTCGAACATCTCCTTTGGTTTCGATGCTGACTTTCAGATCGAAAGCTATCTGCGCCACCAGGGCATGACCTTCGTCGACCGGTTTGACGCCAACTCCTACCTCTATGTCACGCGCGCGATGGACTATTTCGATCTGGCCGCCGACCATGAAGGCGTGCTCGCCAACGCGTTTGCTGGCGCCCACACGCGGTTCTGCGTGATCTCCTTCACCTCCGATTGGCTGTTTCCAACCACAGAAAGCCGCGCCATCGTGCACGCGCTCAACGCCACCACGGCCAAGGTTTCGTTCGTCGAGATCGAGACCGACCGCGGCCATGACGCGTTTCTTCTTGAGGAACCGGAGCTGTTCGCCACCGTGCGGGCGTTTCTATCCAGTGTGGCCAAACAGAGAGGGCTGCCAACATGAGCGCCAAGCGCGGTTGGGCCGGAGGCTCAGAGCCAAGATCAAAATCTGGTTGGGCCAAAGGCCCAGAGCCAAGATCAAAGTCTGGTTGGGCCGTTTTAGAATGCTCCGTTCCTGCGGAACGAGCGCATGGAGGCCCAGAGCGTCAATCATGAGTGTGCCTGACAGCCGCGTTGACTATGCCATCATCGCCGACTTCGTGCCGCAGGGCGCGCGGGTGCTCGACGTTGGCTGCGGCGACGGCACGCTGCTCGCGCTTCTGGAAGAGAAAAAGCAAGTCGATGGCCGTGGTCTGGAACTCTCCCAGGATGGGGTGAACGAGGCCGTGGCGCGCGGACTGTCAGTTGTGCAAGGCGATGCCGACACTGACCTTGCGACCTATCCGGACCGCTCCTTTGATGTGGTCATCCTATCCCAGACCTTGCAGGCCACCCAGGCGCCCAAAAAGGTGCTGGAAGAACTGCTGCGTATCGGCAAACGGGTGATCGTGACCATCCCCAATTTCGGCAATTGGCGCGCCCGTCTGCATCTGCTTGTGCAGGGCCGCATGCCAGTCACGAAATCGCTGCCCTACTCCTGGTACGACACGCCGAACATCCATTTCTGCACGCTGCGCGACTTTCTCAATCTGGCCGATGAAGTGAACGCGACCATCGAAGACTCCGCAGCGCTGAATACACAGGGCCAGAGGCTCACCTTAAACGCCCCTTGGGCGGTGTGGAATCTGATCGGCGCGCAGGGCATCTTCGTTCTGACCGCCGATCAGAAAGCGCCTTGAGGGTGACCAACACCCCCAATCCGACCCAACCCGATCAATCCGGCGACAACATCAAAGCCATCATCTTGATGGCGTTCTCCATGGTTTTGTTCGCCTTTGACGACGCGGCCATCAAAGCAGCCGGAAATCTAGGCGCAAGCTCTGCCTCGCCAGGCGAAATCTTGATCATCAAGGGCGTGCTTGGCGTCCTCGTCTATGGCGCGCTGATGTGGCGCGAAGGCAACCGCATGACACCAACGCTCCTGCGCGGCATGGCAGGCGACAAAGCCATCGTCTGGCGCACCTTTGGCGACTTGCTGGCAGCCGGCGCCATCGTGACGGCGCTCACCCTGATGCCGCTCTCCAATGTGGCGGCGATCCTGCAGGTGCTGCCATTGGTGGTCACGCTGGGCGCGGCTTTGGTGCTGGGCGAGGCGGTCGGTTGGCGGCGCTGGAGCGCGATTCTGGTTGGCTTTGCCGGCGTCATGATCATCATCCGCCCGGGCACCGCCGGCTATGATATCAACACGATCTGGGCGCTGCTCGCCGTGGCTGGCCTTGCGATCCGTGATCTGGCCGCCCGACGGATGCAGGCGCGCTTTTCCACCTTCTCGATTGTCACCATGGTGGCCGCGCTGCTGATCCCCACCGGACTTGCCATGCACGCAATCATGGAGGGCGAGCCGCTGTTCACGCAGATCGCGCCTGCCGCTTGGGCCTACATCATCGGCGGTGGGTTTTTCGGCATGGCAGCCTATTACGCCATCACGCTTTCGACCCGCATGGGCGAACTGTCCGTCGTCGCGCCCTATCGCTACACGCGTTTGGTGGCGGCGCTGATCCTGGCTTATGTCTTCTTTGGCGAAGTACCCGACATCTGGATGATCCTCGGCGCGACACTGGTCATCGGCGCCGGCCTCTTCACGCTCTATCGTGAACGGAAACTACGCGTGGTGAAGAGCATTTAGCGGGTGCATTGGGGGTAATGGCTTAGCGGAAAAGCTCTCGTTGAAACCACTCGAAAAGCGTAGCTCTAGGTCACGCCAGCATGAATCGCTTCAACGCCACTTTGGGTCAATGACAGAGATCCCCATCATTTCAGCCAGCCGTCCAAACGTAGCGCCAGCGAAATCTGCTGCGCCCTTGGGAAGCCGCGCGTCATAGCTGCCCGCGTTGCCCAAGATGCGCCCAGCTGCGGCGAACTTCATTGGGTTTTTTGGCAGCCCCAGCCTATCAAGCGCAATCTTGCCCTCAGCTTCCCACTCAAACATCGTGAACAGGAATCCAAGCGTATCTTGAACCGCATTGGGGCCATGACCGGTAACCTTGGTGTGCTGCTCCATAATCATCGGTTCAGCAAGCGCGTTCATCGGGTGAATGTGTTTCACCTGCTCCGGCATTGAGACAGTCTCACCGGCTTTAACGCGGCCCTCTTCTCCACCCAAAACATAAGTGCCTTCACCGGAAAGCACTTTGAAGTCCTCATGCCAGCCAACATGAAAGTGCTCGGCAAAATCTGGAACCAGCGTTTTATCGTTCATGGTGTACCGCATGACGAAACCAGCAGGGTCGATCTGAAGTAGTTCGAACTGTGTTCCAGACCGCTGATTGGTCACCTTTGCGCCTGCTTCTAGCATGTCATTACCCCTGGTTGCCCTAGCGGTAAGCTAGCTCGCATTGCTGGTCGGCGATACCAAATAGTTCACATAAGCTCTTCCAGCATGTGTCCGTGACAACTGGAAAGGTCCACCCGGCGCTCCGACTGGTTATTGGCCGTGCACGTTTTGAAAGTCGAACTAGCGCTCCGAACCGCTATTGATGTCTTCAAACCGCAGCACCACACTTCGATCCATCGAAAAACCGCCCCAGGCTTCAGCCAATCATTGGCTAAAACACAGGGCGGCGTTCTCATGCCTGAGGCATCACATCAGTTGCCGTAAAACACGGCGACGTCCGGCTCGCTGATCCCCCACTTTTCGTTGGCGATGGGTGAGTTTTTCTCATTGCGGAGCGCTTTGAGTGCATCGTTGACCGCGTCTTCGTACGAGTCCATCGACGTAACCTGCGCATCACCGTCCGGCCCGTTCGCAAACTCGAACTTAAGCGTCGCATTGCCAGCCCCTGCGGTGATGGTGGTCGGCCGCAGATTGTCGGCGAACTTATCGATCAACTTGCTGAGCAGGAACGTCACCGCGCCGGCGGTCAGCGCTTTGCTGAACAACGCCACAACTTGCACAGCAAGTGTGTTCGTCGCCGCCCCCACTGCCGAAAGGTCGACATCAGAACTGCTGGGCAGATCGCCGGCCACCCATTGGCCTTCGCTGGTGTAGCTGATGGTCTGGCTGGCAACGCCGCCGGAGAAGGTGACAGTCCCAGCATTGGAGACATTGTGGGCAATGATCGTGCCGGTATTCTGATAGGAGTCAAACCAGATCTGATACTCGTCGATTGGCGTCAACGTGGATTGGCCAACATCCATCCCACTGTAATCATTGACGTAAATCGTGTTGCCTTCATTGTCGTTGAGGATCGCGTTGGGGTTACCCTGCAACTGGTTGTTGATGGTGATCACACCGGTCGTGCCGGTGTTGGTCGGCGAGGCAAAAATGCCCTGACTGTTCAGTTCCACAGTCTGCCCCTCGTCAATGTTGACCGCCTTGCCGCCGGCGGAAAACGAGATGGCGCCCTGCTGGTCGGTCACCGTGCCGTAGTTCACCTGATAGGAGGGAATGGTGATGTTGAAGGTGTTCTTGTACTCGTAGACAGCAGGGTTGGTGACCGTCGCCAGCGGTCCTTTGGACTGCCAGACAACGGTGTAGTTGCCGTTGACCTTCTTGGCCAAATACAAGCTGTAATTGTTGGCTTTCTGCGCAGCCAACTGATTGGTGTCGATGTAGACGATGATTTGTTCGCTAGCCATGATCGGCCTCCTATGGTTTGTGTGATAAGACAATCACAACCTAAGGATGTATTAGTGTAACCTTTGCCGATATTACTCGGTTAGGGTATCGGGCCGTGGCCGCTGGCGCTCAATGCTCTCCACCACCTGAACCAACTCAGCCACCGAATGGACGCCAAGCACCTTGAACAGGTTGCGCCGATGCGTCCGCACCGTCAGCGGACTGATCCCAAGGTCACGGGCGATATGTTTGGAGGTCTTGCCCTGCGCGACCAGCCGAGCGATCACGTGCTGCCGGTCGGTCAAACCACCCAAAGCAACGCCGACTTTGGGACGGATGGCGCGTCTTCTAGAAAATGCCGCGCCGCAAAGGCCTGCAGCTCTGCCGCATCGTGCAGATCAAGCTTGGGCAAGATGTTCGAGCGGTGTTTGCGCACCGTGAAATAGGCAATGCCCAGATGGCGCGCGATGGCGCGGCTGTTCAAACCGGTCGCGATGAGCGCCATGATTTCACGCTCACGTAGCGTCAGTCTTGGGCGGGATTCATCGGACACACATTCACTCCCCGACGACAACAAACTAGTCGGCAGAATGAATTTACTTTACGACTTCTTGGGTCAGAATTGATAGTAGCCGCACCAGCAAATAACCCAAACGACAATTCTTGCCGACTGGGTAAGGATGTTCCTCCAAATTCTTCCAGGATCAGCGCGCCGGTCGCATCACACCGGCAACCAGCAAAGCGCTCTACTTGTCAGACGTGACACGCGCGATGTTGACCGCGCCATCGATCCGCCGTGATGCGTAAAGCGCAAAGAGCCTGCGAATGGTGATGTCGGACAGGACGCTTCCCGCCGCCAGAAGCAGCTGATTGTTGGCATCAACAATATCGGCGCGAATGATGTCGCCAGGGATCAATTGCCCCGGTTGGACGCTCATATACTGGCCTTCAAACGCCTGTTGCTGCGGGCTGATGTTGAGGCTCTTGTACGCCACCTTCAATATGTCGACATCGTACAGATAGCGCTTGTCGAGAAGCGGCTGGAAATCCCGCTTTTTGTCCGTGCCCGTTGCAACATCAGCCAAATCGATCAGCACCTTCAGGATACGGGCGCTTTTGGGGATGTCCTTGCCCTTGGGTCCATCGGGCGGATAGCCGCTGCCATCAAACCCGCGATTGCAGTAGAGCACCGTTTCGGCCACGGCCTGCATCTTTGGAATAGTATTAATGAGCCCATGCGCGACCTGAACGCTTTCGGCGATCATGTCATGCTCGTCTTGGGTCAGCGGCTCGCCGAGAACCTTCTTGCTGGTCAGATTATCCGGCAGCGACAGCATACCAAGCGGATAAAGCATAGCCGCCAGATCAAGCTCCCAAACGCGTTTTATCTCCAGATGCGGCGCAATGCGGCGCGCCCAGCGCTGGACTTTGCCGGCCTGCTGAAAGAGCTCCGGCCGCGCCATGGCAAGCACATCCGCCAGAACCTTGACGCTACCTGACAGCTGAAGCTCGAGTTCCTTGGCAAGGTCGAAAAGCTCGCGGCTCTTTTCCTCGATCACCGCCTCGGCAGCCTTGCGCGCGGCCCGTTCGCGTTCGACGCGGCGTTCCAGCGCGGCGATACGAGGGTCCGGTTCGGCCTCTAGGGTCGTGGAGCGAGCATGAACTTCACGCATTGCCGCTGGCCTTCATTGGGAAGATCGGTGCGCTGCACGGCGAACGGCTCGCCGAAATGACGGATCGCTCCAGCGATCAACCCTTCGGCGAAGTCGCCCAGGTGCCGGGGAGACTTGTAGATGAGTTCAAACTGGCCATCGTCCAAACGGCGCGTCGCGATCTCGGGAAGCGTTGCGTTGGGATAAAGCTTGCGCACTTCGCCGTGGATGTAGCCGTCGACATTCTCCAGGAACGAGAGAACATCCGGCACCGTTGAAAAGAAGTCGGGAAACAAGTCGACAAACCGGCCGAGCATATGTTCACCGAACGTCTGGACCAGCACTTGGACTTTGACGTGCGTTTCCGCACTCAGCCCTTTGACCAGCGCGATCATCTCCGAATGAGAATAGGTCCCGATACCGGTGTAAACGCCGCCGGATGGCAGGTCGGCTTTTTTGATGATCGCCTCGGTGGTTTCGTAACCAAAACTGTCATCCACCATCTCAAGAAATTCAGTAAAAACAATGCCCTTCATACATCATTCCTCCGACAAAGAGAAAAGGAACAGAAGGGTGATCGTAATTTCGTTCAATCTCGAACTGATTAAAACGATCAAACACGAAGCATCTTCTTAGACCTATCAATGCCGAACCATTGAGAGGTTGTTTAAAATGCCATCGAATTGGCGCAAACCGCCTCAGTTCGGCACGGCGCCCACCGGTACGAGCACAGGTTTGGCGCGCACTTTCGCGCCTTCGGTCACCGGCAAACCGCGGAACATGTGCTTGGTCGCCTCCAAGATGATGACCCCGCCCAGCGGTGAGACAACGCTTTTGCCCATGCGTTCAAAGAAGCTTGCCGTGCGCAGCGCCAGTCGGTTTTGAAACGGAAAGAAGTGCAGGGCTTCGGACCAGGCCGTCGGCGAAAACTGCGTATCGCGGCACAATCGGATCATCTGACCCTTGGAAAAGGGACGGCCATGGCCAAAGGGCGTAGAATCCACCCGCGCCAGCAGCCCACGCCGATTGGGCACCACGGCGATCATCCGCCCGCCCGGCGCAAGCACCCGCCAAACTTCTTCCATCAATTGGCGCGGGTGGGGCGAGAACTCCAGCGCATGGATCAGAAACACGCGATCAAGCGTGGCATTGGCCAGCGGCAGTGCATCCTCGTCAACCAAGACCGAAGCATTCGGCCCGCTCGATGGCCAATTCACACAGCCCTGAACGCCCGGCATAAAGCTCATCAACCGTTCGGCCTCGCCGCGAAACTGGCCAAGATAGGGATTGGAAAAACCGATACCGGCCACGTCCAGCCCCTTGGCGTCGGGAAGGTGGCGGCGCAGCGCGACGCGCAAAAAACCACGCGTGCGCAGACCGAGTGGGCTGGTGTAAAAATCGCGCAGATCGATAATATCAACTTGCATGTGCGCCGTTCTACCGCGAACCTGCTAAGGCGACCATAACCAACGAGCTTAACGCATGCCCGTCAGTTGCCACCTTTACGCCTGCCGCGCCGACAATTACGGCGTTTTGGTGCGCGATGAGGCGTCCGGCAAGGTCGCGCTGATCGATGTCCCGGAAGAGATGGCAACGCGCGAGGCGATTGAAGAGACCGGTTGGATACCGACCCATATCTTCATCACCCACCATCATTACGACCATATTGATGGGGTCGGCGGCATCCGCTCTAGCTTCGATGTCGAGGTGATCGGCAATGCCGCCGATGCGCATCGCCTGCCGCGTCTCGACCGGCAAGTGAACCCAGGCGACACGGTGATGTTGGGCGAAACAGCATTCGAGATCATCGATACGCCTGGCCATACGGTTGGCCATATCGCCTATGTGTCACGCGAGGAGAAGGTGGCCTTCGTCGCCGACACCCTGTTCGCGATGGGCTGTGGGCGGATGTCCGAAGGCACGCCCGAGCAGTTCCACACCAGCCTGCAAAAGCTGGCCGCGCTTGATCCGGAAACGCAGATCTATTGCGGCCATGAGTACACACTGACCAACGCCCGATTTGCCGTCGCGATGGACCCCGACAGCTCCACCCTTGCAGACCATGCCCGCCAGATCGAAGGCTTGCGCGCCGCTGGCATGCCAACCGTGCCCACCAAACTGAAAACCGAACTGGCCTTCAACCCGTTTCTGCGCGCCAAGGACGCCGCCGATTTTGCACGGCTGCGTGCCGCCAAAGATAGCTTCTAAGGAAACCAAATTTTGAGCATCGAGTTTCTGATCACATCCCTCGTCGTCGTGCTCCTGCCGGGCACAGGCGTGCTCTACACGTTGGCCATTGGCCTCGGTCGCGGGTTCCGCGCCAGTATTGCGGCGGCGGTCGGCTGTACGCTGGGCATCGTCCCGGCCATGATTGCCAGCATTGTCGGTTTGGCCGCTCTGTTCCACACCTCCGCGCTCGCTTTTCAAGTGATCAAATATGCCGGTGTCGCTTACCTGTTCTACATGGCATGGAACATTCTGAGGGAAGGTGGCGCTTTGGACGTGTCGGAAGATCGCCGACCATTAAGTGCGTTTCAAACGGCGCGCGATGGCGTGTTTCTCAATGTGCTCAACCCCAAGCTTTCGCTGTTCTTCCTGGCGTTCTTGCCGCAATTTGTGCCGGCAGCTGCCGCCAACACAACGCTCACCATGGTGATGCTTGGCCTTACCTTCATGGCGCTCACCTTCATCGTTTTCGTCGGTTACGGCGCCTGCGCGGCTCTTGCGCGCGACTACGTCGTTTCCAAGCCATCGGTCATGGTGTGGTTACGCCGATCCTTTGCCGCAACCTTCGGGCTGCTTGGCTTGCGCTTGGCGCTGGCCGAACGATGACATTCGAGGAGATTGTCGCGGCGCTTGATCTGCAGCCGCATCCCGAAGGCGGCTACTACAAGGAAACCTTTCGCGACCCGCGCGAAGAAGACGGACGCTCGGTTGGCACGGCGATCTACTACGCGCTGGGCATCGGCGACTGCTCCGCGTGGCATAAGGTGGATGCTGCCGAGATCTGGCACTGGTACGCTGGCAGCCCGCTGGCGCTGACACTATCCCCCAACGCTCACGATGCCGAGGCTCACCGGCTTGGCCCAAACCTGGCGCTGGGCGAACGCCCTCAGATCGTAGTGCCCGCCGATTGGTGGCAGACGGCCGAAAGCCTTGGCGAATGGACGCTTGTCGGCTGCACCGTAGCGCCGGGCTTCACCTTCGATGGATTTGAAATGGCATCACCCGATTGGCGCCCAACCCCGCGCTCGCCGTCATCGTAACAGCATGTCTTTGGCAGCGATCATCGCGCCGAGCGTCACCAGCAGGCAGGCGATGACGACGGGCCAGGTCAGTGCGCCGAACCCGAAGGCGATCAAAAGCAGCGTGGAAAGGATCGGGGTCGCGTAAGCCGCCGCGCCAAGCACCTGAATGTCGCCGCGCTTCATGCCGATGTCCCAGACGAAGAACGCAGCGCCGACCGGGAACAGGCCAAGCGCGACCACACCGACCCAGTTGGTCAATGTCGCCGGCCAGACCGTTGTCTCAAAGAACAAGTGGCACATGACTGAGAGAAGCGAGGTTAGGATGCACGCCCCGGCAACCGCGCCGGTCGGCACATCTGGGAAGAGCCGCGAAAGCACCGAATAGCTCGACCAGGCGAGCGCTGAACCGATAGCTGCGCCGTAGCCAAGCGCGAAGCGGGCATCGAAACTGACGCCCTGCGCCCAAATGAGCAGACCAGCGCCGGCAAAACCGATCACGGCGCCAAGACCGTGGAACCAGCGCAGCCGCTCGCCGGGCAGCAGACCGGAGAAAAGCACAATCAGTAGCGGCCAGAGATAGTTGATAAGGTTGGCCTCCACCGCCGGCGCATTGCGTAGGGCAGTGAAGTAAAGCGCGTGATAGCCAAACAGCCCGGCAACCGTCAGCGACAGCGCAGCCGGCGTCGTCGCGGTCACATCGCGTAACCGACCTTGACGCCACAAGACGATCAGCGCGAGCACGCCAGCGAGCCCAAAACACAAGGCATTCAGCAGAAAAGGTGGCACCGACGCCCCATCGGACGCCGCGTTTTCCCCGGTCATCGCGGTGAAGAGGCCGAGCGTCGCCCACATCGCCACCGCGCCAAAACCGATCAGCGTCGCCCGTCGCCGCGCCTTGCCACCGTCAAATTCACCCAACGTCAAATCTTACCAATCTCATTTTTGCCGTCTTCTGTGCCCCTCCTAGACTCAGATGGTGGGGCGATACCATCGAAATCACGAGTTAACTGCCTGATCGGGTTGTGCTTGTCGCCGGCACGGCTGTGCCATACCTCCGCAGGCACCACGTCATTGCACCAATCTTGAAGAGGGCCGACCACCATGATGACCAGCTTGTTGCTTGTCGACGTCCAAGGCTTTGAAGCGCTGGCCAAAGGTCAGGCCAATCCCGCCGCTCTGATCGGCGAACTGTCTCACACCATGCATGGGCTGACCCGCCAGATCGCGGTTATGCGCGCCTATTGCTCCAACCGCGTATCGAGCTACCGCCGCACCGCCTATCGCGAGGCCGGTTTTGAGATCGTCGAGACCAATGGACCCGACGAGACGCTGATCCGCATGAGCTTCGATCTCTATGAATTTTCTGCGAGCGACGCGACCTATGAAGAAGCGATCCTGCTTGGCGGCTCCACCGATTATACCGCGCTTGCGCGTCTGGCGCGCGAACGGCTGATGATGGTGTCGGTGGTAGACCATTCGACGATTTCCTCTGCGCTTGAGGCGCTGGCTGACGGTCTCATCGATCTGGACGATTTTGAGATCGACCGCAGTGCGAGCATCGCTCCAGCGCCGAGCTACACGCCGCGCGAGCGCAAACCGCTCGAGCCGCTCGCCCCGCGCGCTCCCTTTGTCAGCCGCACCGAGAAGGCTCAGGACAAGGTTGACGACAAAACCGACGAAAAGCCTGTTGATGCCAAATCGGACACGAAATCCGAAGACGACAAGCCGCATGTGGATCATCCCGAGCAACATAAACCCGACAGCGACCGCAAAGAGGGCGATGCCTGGCCTGATCCGAAAACCGGCCCGATCCTGGTCGCGGGCGCTACTGCCGGTGCTGGAGCCGCTGCGCTGATTGCCTCCGATGAAACAGAGGCCGAAGCCGACACAAAACCAGAAACCGACGAAAAAGCCGAAGCCTCTGCTGACAAGGCCGACGATAGCAAGGTGGACAGCACCGACGCGCCGGCCATTGATGTTGGTCTGGAAGATGCCATCGCGGCTTCGCTGAGTGATGATCTGGCCGTCAGTCTTTCCGAAGATCTCGGCACCGATCTCGATGCGGAGCTTGAGGCGGAACTCGCCGCAGAACTGGTCGCCGATGCACCGGAGAGCACAGACGACACAACGCCTAAGTCCAACGGTGCCGCCGTTCCCGTCGAAGAGGACAGCTCCATCGATGCGCTGTTCGCTGATCTTACAGGAGGTGATGAGGCCAAAGACGGCGACAATGATGCCGAGACCAAGGAAGCCGACGTCACCGCTGTTGATCCGGCTGTCACGGCCGCGCCGATTGATGTGCCGCTGATGGCAGACGTCGAAGCCGACGCGGATGTGGATCAGCTATTATCGCGGCTTATGTCGGACGATTTGGCCGGCGACGATGCCGAACCGAAAAAAGCTGAATTGGACGTGGTCCCCGAACGTTAAGCGGTTGGTCCGAAGGACCAGAGCGTGCGGAAAATAAGGCGCTAAGCGGTTGGTCGAAGGACCAGAGCGTGCGTTCAGCCAATATGAGCGAACCAACTGGTCTTTGCCTGTCGCCCTGAGCCTCTGGCCCAATCGCTCTAGCGCCCATCCAGATCGAAGGTCGACAGGAGCCCGCGATGGTTGGAGCCGATCGGGTCTTCGATCAGCTCGACCGCGACGGGTGCAATCTCCCCACGTACAAGCACATGGTCGATCGCAAAGCCTGCCATCGATAACGGCAGCGCGTCGAGCGCCGGCCAGGTCGGTTGCAATCGCGACGCCAAACGCATATCGGCCTCACCGATCAGGTGGGTACGAAAGGCCCGCACAAAGGCTTGGCTGTTGAAATCACCAGCGAGCACCACCGGCCCCTCGACGCCGTCCAAAACCTCCACCAACCGGTCCATCTGCTGATCGTGCCAGTTGCCGTGATAGGGCTTGGTGAGGTGCGCCGCGAGCAGCGTGACATCTTGGCCATCCATGTCGATGACGGCGCGAAGCAACCGGCCATGGATGGTGAAAAACGGAATGATTTCCACCTCGCGGAGCGGATGTTGAGAAAACACCGCAAGGTCGCACCGCGAACCCAGTCCACATCCAGCATTGTAAGGAAAGGCCGCGTTCATGGTGTCGAGATCATCGTGCAGCGCGGGCGCCTCGAGGATCACGGCAACATCAGGGGCCTCGCTCGCGAGAAAAACCGCCAGATCGGCGCCGCGCGGATTGAAGCCAAGAACGTTGAAAGAGATCATCGAAAGGTCGGGGCGTCGATCGGGCGCCATCGGTGCCAAGCTGCTTATGGCAAAAAGTGCGATACTTGCCAGCATCACCGACCCCGTCACGGCGCTCACCAAAGCTCGCACCGGCGCCTGAAGCAGGAACAAAACCAGCGCACAGGCGATGAAGCCAACGCCCGCATGCAGCCGCCCTTGATCGAGATGGACCAAAGGTGTGCCGGGCAGAAGATGCGGCAGCGCGGCGACCATCACTAGGCCGGCAAATCCAACCATGACCACGCCCACCGCCTCATCGCGCCAACGCCAGCCCGCAGCGCGGGCCCGCAGGAAGGAAACGGGATTCAAAGCCCTATCAGACGTGGAAAGGTCGGCCAAAACGGCCCTCATGCGCGGTGGGTGTCTGCGCATGGTTTAGCAGGTGCACGTTAAAAGGATGACACCGCAGAGGGCGGCAAGTCGTTAACGCCCGTCAACCAAGTGACACGTGGAGAACAGCACGCAACACACTTCGTACGTCACCCCGGCTCAAAGCCGGGATGACGCGCGATGGTTTGTAGAGCGATCGCTCTAAACGAAGAACTGCGCGCCGTTGGCCGAGATCGTCGAGCCGGAGATGAAGCCCGCATCGTCTGACGCCAGGAACGTCACGCAGCGCGCAATCTCTTCTGGTTCGCCAAGGCGACCAACCGGGATCTGCGGAATGATCTTTTCGTTCAGCACGTTCTCCGGGATCGCCCGCACCATTTCCGTGCCGATGTAGCCAGGGCAAACGGCATTGGCGGTGATGCCCGCGCGCGCGCCTTCCTGGGCCAGCGATTTGATAATGCCAAGGTCACCAGCCTTCGTGGCGGCATAGTTCACCTGGCCGAACTGACCCTTTTGTCCGTTGATCGACGAAATCACGATCACGCGGCCAAATTTGCGCTCGCGCATGCCTGGCCACACCGGATGGATGGTGTTGAACACGCCGGTCAAATTGGTGCCAATCACTTCGTTCCACTGGTCAGGCGTCATCCGATGAAAAGGCGCGTCGCGGGTGATGCCGGCATTGGCAACGACGATGTCGATCGGGCCGTTTTCTTCTTCCACCTTGGCAATACCAGCGGCGGAAGCGTCATAATCGGCAACGTTCCATTTGTAGGTTTTAATGCCGGTTTCTTCAGTGAAGGCCGCTGCCTTTTCGTCATTGCCGGCATAGGTGGCGGCGACGGTGCAGCCCTCTGCCTTCAATGCCTTTGAAATCGCTTCGCCGATACCGCGCGAACCGCCTGTAACAAGTGCCACTCTGGCCATGGATGTTTCCTCAAGATTGAATGGAAAAAGAAGGGCCGGACGAGCGCTCTTCGCGGCGCGTGGACGCCCGGCCTTTAGATGTGATGGGGAGAGACCGTCTTAGCGTTCCACACACAGGGCAACGCCCATGCCGCCGCCGATGCACAGTGTGGCGAGGCCCTTTTTGGCGTCACGCTTCTGCATCTCAAAGAGCAGCGTGTTGAGCACGCGCGCGCCAGATGCACCCACCGGGTGACCGATGGCAATCGCGCCGCCATTGACGTTCACGATGGAGGAATCCCAGCCCATGTCCTTGTTCACGGCGCAAGCTTGGGCAGCGAAAGCCTCATTGGCTTCGACCAGATCAAGGTCCTCAACCTTCCATCCGGCTTTCTCCAACGCTTTGCGCGAGGCCGGGATTGGACCGGTGCCCATGATCGCCGGATCGACACCTGCCGTTGCCCAAGAAGCGATCCGCGCCATCGGCGTGATGCCGCGTTTTTCCGCTTCGGCTTCACTCATCAGCACGGTTGCCGCGCCGCCATCATTGATGCCCGACGCATTGGCGGCCGTCACCGTGCCTTCTTTGTCGAAGGCCGGGCGCAGCTTGGAAATGCCTTCCACTGTCACGCCGTGCTTGATGTACTCATCCTCGTCCACCACCGTGTCGCCCTTACGACCTTTGATGGTGTGCGCGACGATTTCGTCCTTGAACTTGCCAGCCTTCTGCGCCGCTTCGGCCTTGTTCTGCGAGTTGACGGCAAATTCGTCCTGCTCATCGCGCGTCAACTGCCATTGCTTGGCAACGTTCTCGGCCGTCGTGCCCATCAGATATTTGTGAAACGCATCGGTCAGCGCGTCGTACATCATGGTATCGACCATCTTGCCGTCGCCCATCTTCACGCCACCGCGCAGATGCATGGCGTGCGGGGCCATCGACATCGACTCCTGACCACCGGCCACGATGATGTCGGCATCGCCGGACATGATCTGCTGCATGCCCAGCGCCACGGCGCGTAGGCCCGAGCCGCAGAGCTGGTTGAGACCCCAGGCTGTCGCCTCCTGCGGAATGCCCGCGGCCATCGCTGCCTGGCGGGCGGGGTTCTGCCCTTCGCCGGCGGAGAGGATCTGGCCCATGATCACTTCATCGACGTCACCCGGATCGACACCCGCGCGCTCCAGCGCGCCGGAGATGGCGGTTGCGCCAAGCTGATGCGCTGGCACGGTTCCGAAGGCACCATTGAAGGATCCAACGGCAGTCCGTGCCGCCGATGCAATAACCACTGAAGTCATGAAGTCTCTCCCGGTAGACCCTTGCTGCACCTGCGTGCGGGCCATGATGATGAAGGCGAAAAGCCGAAAATGGCCAAATCGATAGACCCAATGAAACACAAGGACCTAGGCCGGTTCAATTGTTCAAAAGGCACTGGTCATCCTTGATCCGCGTCAAGCATTGCGACGCAAGGCGAATGGGCGATCGCCTCCGGTTGTGCTTTGCAAAAGAGTGCGTCATATCTTAGGGCATTGTGCACTGTGCAATGCACAAAGCCGGCGCCAAACGCCCGGCGGCGTAAAGGACGCCAGCTATAGGAGAGCGATCGATGGCCATGCCTTCCGATACGGATGCGGGTGAACCCGCCACCATCATCAAGAAATACGCCAACCGCCGCCTCTACAACACCGGCACGTCCACCTACGTCACGCTGGATGATCTGGCCGAGATGGTCAAAGGCGGCGAGGATTTTCTGGTCCAGGACGCCAAGTCCGGCGAGGATTTGACGCGCTCGGTGCTGACGCAAATCATTTTCGAGCAGGAAAACAAAGGCACCAACCTGCTGCCGATCACGGTGCTGCGTCAGCTGATCCGCTTTTACGATGACAGCATGCAGGCCGTGGTGCCGAGCTATCTGGAACACTCCATCAACGCCTTTGTCGCCGACCAGGATTCGATCCGCGAAAAGATGGCCAACAATTTCGGCGCCAGCCCGCTGGGTGCCGTCGGCGCGATGAGCGGCGCCATGCAGGAACAGACCCGCCGCAACATGGAGCTGTTTCAGAACGCCATGTCGACAGCGATGACCATGTTCGTACCGTTCTCCGGTGCCAGCACCGCATCTGAGGAAGACCAAGCCCCAAAGCAAAGTGACAGCTCGATTGATGAGTTGCGCGCCCAGCTGACCGCAATGCAGTCCAAGCTCGACGAAATCAGCGACAAGTAGCGCACCGAAGTCGTCTGCTATGACGGCCAGCCGTTTACCACTTGCCTTCACCATTCTGCTTCATCACGCCGCTTAACCGTGCGGCGTGATTGCACTTTTGCGCGCCGTCCCCATCTGATAGTTTAACAAAACGTTAACGGCCCCAACCGAGCCAGGTTTCAGAGTGAAACAAGCGCCAGGCGGGCCAATCAGAGGCAAAACGGTGATCGTTCCAACCGCCCGGCAGATCGGCATTCAAAGCACGCAGCGCCATAGCGCCGCTGATGCTCATGATGCGCGCCGCGAGGATGGAACGCAGACTTTTCGCGTGGAGCGGGTTCGCCGCGCTGCGCCGCGCACCGAACGCCGCTCATCAGAATCCATGGCCAACGCCGCGGCCCTGCGCCTTGGTATCGCCGCGCAGATGCTCGCCTCGCACGAAGGCATGGACGACGGCGTTCTGGTGCTGCCAACGCACCCAGCCATGCGGTCAGCCGCGCATTACGCCTCGACAGCCGAAGGCCTGGCGCCAACCGCGACCCTCGGCTTCTCCCGCACAGCCTAAAGTGCAGACTGCCGTCATTCCTGTGCTTGTGACCGGAATCCAATCCTAGGCGCGCTACTGCACTCTTTTGCCATGGGTCCCGGCACAAGGCCGGGATGACGCAAAGGGTTGGAGACAGATCAGCGACCGCTAAATCCCAGCTGCGCAGCCATCTTTGCGCGGGTCGGACCCACCGGTGAAAGCCCCCATGCCCGGGTCGCGCCAGATTGCCTGACCGCCGCCGATAGCTCGCTTGGCAAAGCCTGCCTGGTGGCCGCGCGCATTAAGTGCATCGACCATTGCATCGCCCAAGGGATGCTCGACGATCGGCTGCTTGGTTCCGACATCCCAGAAAGTCCGCGGCGCATCCAACGCTGTTTGAACGTCCATGCCATAATCGACCATGTTGGAGATCACATGCGCGTGGCCCAAGGGTTGATAGGCACCGCCCATCACCCCGAACGCCATCACCGGCACGCCATCTTTCAGCGCCATCGCCGGGATGATCGTGTGCATCGGACGTTTGCCGCCGGCCAGCTCGTTGGGGTGGCCCTCTTCCAGCGAGAAACATGCCCCGCGATTTTGCAAGACGATGCCCGTTGCTTCGGTCGCGGTCAGCGCACCGAAATCATCGTAGATCGAATAAATGAGCGACACCATGCGCCCTTCTTCGTCGGCAACGCAGAGATAGACCGTATCGGAATTGGGAATGTCCGGCAGCGTCAGACCTTCAGCGCGCTGACTGAGATCGATTTGCTCCACCAAGTGATCGATCACGGCCTCATCGATGAGGCGATAGGGATCGACGGTCGTGTCCGGATCGCCAACCAATGCATCGCGCAAGCTATAGGCGGCGCGTGCGGCTTCCAGCTCCAGATGCATGCGATCAACACCATTGGCGTCCATCGCCTTGATGTCGAAGCGCTCCAGGATTTTCAGCGTGATCAGCGCCGTCACGCCCTGCCCGTTCGGCGGCAGTTCAGCAATGGTGAGCCCGCGATAATCGGCTTGGATCGGCGTCACCGCATCGGCCTTGCAATTGGCCAGATCCGACAAAGTCATCACCCCACCACGCTCGCGCACATGCGCAACGATATCGCGGGCAATCTCGCCGGTGTAAAACGCATCCACACCACCGCGCTGTATTTCCTCCAACGTCTTGGCAAGTTGCGGCCAGACAAGCCGATCGCCTGCCACCGGCACCCGGCCTTGCGGACGAAAAACACGGGTTAGCACAGGGTCCTGATCGACATCGCGCGGGTCTTTGGGGTGCGCCATGTCGTGCGCCACGCGATCGGCGACAATCCAACCATCGCGTGCCAGTTTGATCGCCGGCTCCAGCAGCTCGCGAAACCGCTTGGTGCCAAAATGGCTGGCCATATATTCAAAACCACGCAGCGCACCGGGCACGGTGATGGCGTGCGCGCTGGTTGGCGGCACAAAGGTGTGCCCTTCGGCGCGCAGCATGTCCGCTGACAGCATGGCCGGCGCCCGGCCCGAGCCATTGACTCCATGCAGGGAGCCATCGGGCTGGGCGATGATGGCAAAGCAGTCCCCGCCGATCCCCGTCATCTGCGGCTCGACCACCGACAGCACCGCCGCTGCCGCCAGCGCGGCATCAACCGCGTTGCCGCCCTTGTCCATGACGTTGAGCGCCGTTGTCGTGGCCGCCGGGTGCGAGGTCGCCGCCATCATCCGCATGCCGCGAGCCGGAGACCGTCCAGGGGCTTGAAAATCGCGGGTCATTGAGGGCATGGCAGGTCCTTGAGGTCGGCGGACCGCGCGGAACGGCCCATTAAAACGCATGTGCTTGCGCGTCAGCAAAACGCGCGCTACGCGCCTAGCACACATCGCCCTCCGGAAAACCCCTTAAGAGAGAATTCGCAATGCCGCTGACCCTGGACCAAGCCAACACGCTTATCGCCGCCGCTATGGCGGAGGGCGCGACCCAAGGTTTTCAACCCCTTGCCGTCTGCGTTCTTGATGCCGGTGGACATGTGCAAGCGTTTCAGCGTGCCGACGGCGCCTCGATGATGCGCTTTGAGATCGCCAAGGGCAAAGCTTATGGCGCGCTGGCCGTCGGCAAAGGATCGCGTTGGTTGAACGCTCAGGCTGAAGGCCGTCCGCACTTTTTGGAAGGCCTATCGAATGTTTCCGGCGGCAAGATCGTGCCGGTGCCCGGCGGCGTTTTGATCAGGCAAGAGGATGGCACGCTGCTCGGCGCGGTCGGCGTCACCGGCGACACGTCCGACAATGACGAAATTGCAGCCTTGGCTGGCATCGCAGCCATCGGAAAAGTGGGAGTCATCGACTGAGGCGGTTGGGCCGCTGGTCCAGTGCGACGTCCAGAAGAGTGGACTGAAAGGGTTGCGCCCCGGGGGCCACGACAACCACAATCTAAGTTGGCTTTGAGCCCAACGATGACCTTTGATCCAGTTGTCCGAAATGGCGCTTTCGGCCCAAAGCCGACGTCTATGCCAATGATCAATCAGAATTTCCTTTCAGTACCAAAGGTTCAATTGAACGTTGTTTGCGGCACAACCAAAGGATCAGAGGAGAGACAATTTGAAAAAGCGCCAGCCAACGCGCCGTGCCGTCGTCGGCGGACTTGCGTCCATGTCCTCAACACTGAGTATACCCGGCTTCATGCGATCGGCCATAGCCCTGCCTAGCAATGGCGTCCGCTTTGTAGAAGCCGGCACAGAGGAGGCGGAGCAACTTTCTTACCAGTACAATTTATCCTATGCGGTCGAGCCACATTTGCGGGCGATGTGCTCAACAACACAAGGTGTGGTCGAAACCGTGCGCTGGGCCCGCGAGAAAGATGTGCGTTTTGCCATACGTAGCGGTGGGCATTGCTTTGGTGCAACGAGCAGTCACCCGGACTTGGTAATCGACCTACGAGAATTGTACGGCGTTTCGTTGGATCCGACTTCCCGTCGCCTAACTGCTCAACCGGGTGCCTGGCTTGCCTCTCTTTATAGGGCCGGCTTTGCCCACAGTTTGGCACCGTCAGCTGGTTGGTGTGGAGATGTGGGCCTAGGCGGTCACATTCTTGGCGGTGGATTGGGCTATCTGGCGCGCGCCAACGGGTTGCTCTGCGACCACCTGAAATCGGCGACGATGGTGACGGCAGATGGGTCGCTTCTAACGTGTTCTGCAGTTGAAAACCCCGACGTCTTCTGGGCATGTCGAGGTGGCGGAGG
The DNA here is from genome assembly GCA_017642935.1 of Hyphomicrobiales bacterium. Taxonomy (NCBI): domain Bacteria; kingdom Pseudomonadati; phylum Pseudomonadota; class Alphaproteobacteria; order Hyphomicrobiales; species Hyphomicrobiales bacterium. Next base: position 689,800 of record JAEPOK010000002.1, on the reverse strand, counting down.
GGGGCTGGGCGTACTCACTAGTTTCGAGATTGAGCTTCAACCGGTTGGCACCACGCATTCTATGCGTCTTCAAACGGTTGCCTCGCCAGATAATGCGGCAGCGCTCACCGAACGGTGGATGCAATGGAGTAGCCAAGCAAGCCGCTCAACCTCTAGCCAGCTGTTCTTGACGATAAGGGACCAACATCAGGTAGCGGTGACCATAACGGGCCTGTCGAGCGAACCACGCGACGTGCTTTTGAAAGATTTGAAGACAGTCGCAGATATCTCGTTTGAGGTGACCGATGAAATGATCACATCAGGAACGTTTGAATATGTGATGGTCGCTACCGTGCTAACGCGTGGCCTTCACCGCTACTTGACGTCCCACAGCACGGTGCTTGACGCCAGTCTGAGCATCTCCGAATTGACCGACATCCTGGACACAGCGTTTGCTGTGCAAGGCCCCTACGGAGATCCTGTCCTGTCCCTGGAAGCAATGGGGGGTGCCATTGCCGATTTATCCGAAACCGAAACAGCCTTTCCCTACAGACGAGGTGCTTTTGTCATGTCATGCAGTAGCAGCTCACTGGAAGAACGCCACCTAGACCCCGACAATTCAGACTTTTACCGCCTGGGTGAACGGTTATGGCAATATGGCATTTCGCGCGGTTACACCAATTATCGTGATCGCAGCATCGCCAATTTCGAAGACGCCTATTGGAGTCACAATTTGGATCGACTGCGTTCCATTAAGCGCCGAGTTGATCCAAGCGGAGTTTTTTCATCGCACCAAACGGTTCAATACTGATACTGCGATAGACTTTCTAAATCTGAGCAGCAGGTATCAAAAGCAAAACTGCGACGCTAATGGCCCATGAGAATTTAGCCTTGGACAATCGTAATGCCGAAAGGCTGCACACTGAAAATGCAATTCGAGCCATCATACTCCACGTGAACAGCGCCGTTGAGGCTGAAGAGTATGGTGATTTGTGGGGTTGTTCCGCCATCTACCACTACGATTGGGGCGATGCTTTGCGTGATGACGACATTAAAACTATCGCTATCCACTACGATACGAGGATTCGTCGGGTTGATCACCTGACCGATCACACCAGCTGCTAAATGGATAGGCTCAAGGTTTTGCAATTCTTCAACCTCATACACCGACTGACCAGATATTTCGAGCGGACCTCGACCGCCGCCTAGTGTATTTGAAGTCCGGCAAGAAAAAGTCACCCCGTCTCTCTGTGCCTCCAAGGTGATTACATTGTTGATCTCAACACTCACCTCATCATATGTCCCTGATGGTATTGTTGCGGCATTAGCTGGTGCGAATTCGTCGGAGCTTCCAGCAAAGGCAGCAATATCGAACGTTTTCTCATCATCTCCAAGCGAAACGCAGCTTCCGCCACCGCAAATCTGCACGCGTTGAACCTCCACTTCAAAGACGGTCGGAGTCACGACCCCAGAACCATCAGTGATTGCTCCTCCGAAGGCTGGCCCAATCAGGGTCGTGGAAGAAACAAGGCCCGCGGCAAGGGCAACTGCATTTCGTTTGCAGGCGCTATACATTAGATGGACCCCCCAATACGGACACCGCCGCTTATTCCTGTCGTCGAAATTGTACGCTGCTCAACCACGACAGTTTGGGTACGTTCGACAGGGGCCAGACGTTGACTGATAACGGGCCGTGGAACAAACGCTACATCAGAGATACCATCATCCAATGCATTGAACGCCACATGGGCTGGCTGACCAAGAAACAGGCGTGCCTGGACAAAATAGCGTTCGTCGTCGTCGCTAAGGTCCATGCCCCCGCGAACAGTAAGGCTTGGCGTTAGGTTCATCTGCAGCTGAGCGCGCACACCCGCCTCTTCGTCGATAGATTCGAAATCCCAATAATAGCCGCCCAAAGACAGCCGCGCCCAAGGCAGATGAGGCAACGGCGCCTCCAGGCTACCATCAAAGCCATCAACGACTTTCTGCTCAACACGAGTTGTGGTCGTGGCGGATACAGTTTGCCAGCCGGTCAGGCCCTGATAGTAGTTGGCGCGGGCCGTGAGATGCGGGCCGAAGAGTTCCCCGCCAATGCCCAGACGCCAGTGGTCATGCTCAAAAGTATGGTCTAGCCAGGCATTGGCGCCAAGCATCCATTGATCACCCGGGAAAAGGAAACGGTAGCCGATGCCGCCATTAGCCGTCCAATCCTGGCGGCCGTTATCATAGTTAATCCGCCCTTGCACAAACCCGGTGTGGCGACCGTCAGCTGATAAGAACAACGGCTGAATGGTGTTAAGTGTGCCGCTGAACTCGCCATTATCGAAATTAATCTCGCCGCTTGTCCTGGCCAGCCAGGCTGCAGGGTCCCAATCGCTCAATTCATCATTCGAATAGGCATGCAACGCTGGCCAAGTTAGCGCGGCAAAGAAGATACATACGACGAGCGAAATTTTTCTGAACATATGATCACAACGATTTACCAGATATTAAGAGTTATCAATATGTTGGCATCCCCCGAGTCAATACCCCGCTTCCAATGCACAACCATTGTGCACGCGCACTGTTTTAGCTTTGCAACACTCTGGCTGGTTCTACCCCTATGATCTAAGGTTGGGAAAGCGTCTCGGTCCCGCGCTCGGCGTGGCGTTTGAAACAGTCCCTCAACTTCTGAACTGCGGATTTGCCTGGTTCATATGGCTGAGATAGAGGACGCGCACTCCCTGGCCTTTTGAGAAGTTGACGGCCAATCTTTCCCTTGTCGAAAAATATGCACTGCCGACCTTGGCAAACGTCGTAGCGAAGGACCGCTTTCCGCACATTTCAGACGTTGGTGACAAATCGTACGTCGGTCGACGAGTCCGCAAATCGGTCCTTCTAACAAGACCCTAGAACGACCCGCCTGGCGAGATTGCCACATCGCGGCGGGCGACGTTGAGGCTGATCCATAGCCCTGCCAGGACATCAACAAGCGCGATCAGCGTGAGCAGCGCGAACAACGCCGTCGAGGCCGGTGCCCAGACGATGAAAATGATCACATAGACCATCACGATCAGCACCGAGAGCACATGGTCGAGCACCGGCGCAAAGCCAATGCGCGTGGCTTTGACAACCTCCAAAAACAGGATCGCGACACCAAACGCCATAAGGCCGTCTCCCTGGGTCAGCGAGACCGTCCCACCGGAGATCATCGCCTGGCTGAACAGCTCGCGGTCGAAAACGAAAACGCCGCTCGGCCCCATCGCCAACACGATGTAGAGGCCAAGAGGGATGATGGTCAGCGGAAGGGCGAAGAGGTAGCGCATGACAGGCTCATCAAAATCAGAACGTTAAAAAGAAAAGGCCGATCATCAGACCGGCCTTTTTCAAGAACATAAAAGACATGTCGAAAAGACGACTACTCGTCTTTCGGCTCCAACACCTGGCGACCGCGATACATGCCGGACTTCAAATCCACATGATGCGGGCGACGCAGCTCGCCGGAATCCTTGTCTTCAACATATGTCGGTGCTGCCAGGCCATCGGCCGAGCGGCGGAAACCGCGCTTCATGCGGCTGACTTTTCTCTTTGGAACGGCCATTGTCGTAACTCCAAAATGGCTGGCGTGTCGGTCAACGGATACGAGTGATTGCGGCGCGCCGATAGGCGCGGGCGTCGCGACCCGTCAAATTCGGAAGGCTGCTCTATACAGACACATGGCCATTCTGCAAAGCCCCTTGAGCGCGATTTTGCGCGGTTTTTGGTAGGTTTAACCGACCTCCGGCGGTGCCAGGCATCCGATATAGCCACCTATACGCTGCGCCCGTGATGCAATCACATCGGCCAACCAGAGCTGGCGACTGGTTGGGTTGGCGGCATCGCGTTGCGACGGCAACGGCAAAGTTGCGACCAGGAGCGCCGCTTGACGACGTGTTAGATCGGCAGCTGACCGGTCAAAGGCGCGCTGTGCGGCGGCTTCAAAGCCATAAAGCTGCGGGCCAAGTTCGGCGATGTTGATGTAGACCTCCATCATCCGCCGCTTCGACCAGACCGTGTCGAGCAGCAAGGCCAGCGGCACTTCCAGCCCTTTGCGGAAGGCCGACCGCCCCTGCCAGAGGAACAGATTACGTGCCACCTGCATGGAGAGTGTCGAGGCACCGCGCGCCTCTTCGCCGGCCCGCCAGCGGTCGAACTGGTCGCGCAGATCGCGCCAGGCAACGCCATTGTGGGCGCAGAACGTCTGGTCTTCGGATGCGATGATGGAGTTTTCAAGCACCGCCGCCACATCGTCCATCGCGATCCAATCGCGCTCATAACCGCGCAGCAGAACAACGTCCCGCACCATCAGCGTCGAGACCGGCGGCAGCACGGTGTAGAGCAGCGTCAAATGGATGGGCAGGCCAACGGCAAGGATCGCAAACAGTGCCAGACACCTGAGGACAACCGAGCGCAATCGCGGCATCCGCCACCACTTACCGGGTGAGCGCCGTTTGCGCTTTGGCGTCTTGCCAGCCCTTGTTTCCGACCGCCCCATTGGCTACGCCCAACCCTGTTCCAAGAGCGTGAAAAGAAAGCGGCCCGAACCATGTCAGACCCGAAAGCGCATCTGGCCAACCTTGCCGCCAGCATCACGCGCGATATGGACCAGCTTCTGGCCGAGCTCAAGGCGCCAGACCGATTGGTCGCCGCCATGCGTCACGCCGTCCTGGCTGGCGGCAAGCGCCTGCGACCGGTCTTGGTGCTTGAAACCACGCACCTTTTGGCCGCCGGCACGCACGCCAAAACACAGCTTCCGCCAGGCGCGCCACAGGTCGCGATGGCCATTGAATGCATCCACACCTATTCGCTCATCCATGACGACCTACCCCCCATGGATGATGATGATCTGCGGCGCGGCAAACCCACCGTCCACAAGGCTTTTGACGAGGCAACGGCCATTCTGGCCGGCGATGCGTTGCAGGCCCTGGCGTTTGAACTGGTGGCCACCAGCGGTCATCCCAAAACGCCGATGATGCTCCGCGATCTCGCCCGCGCCTGCGGCGCCGATGGCATGGTGGGCGGTCAGATGCTGGACCTGGCCGCCGAAGGTCGGTTTGGCCAAGCCACCGAAATCAAAGACACATTTGCTCTGGCCGCCATGCAAGCGATGAAAACCGGCGCCCTAATAGAGGTCGCCTGTACCCTCGGCGCGCACCTTGCCCTGGCCCCCGAAGAGGAGCGTCAGCGCGTCTCCCAGTTCGGTCAATCGCTGGGTCTGGCGTTCCAGATCTCTGATGATCTGCTCGACATCACCGCCACCTCAGATGAGGCGGGCAAACGCACCGGTAAGGACGAAGACGCCGGCAAGACGACCTGGCCAGGCCTGCTCGGGGCGGAGAAAGCCAAAGCCACCCTCGATGCCACGCTCAACGACGCACTGGCGACCTTGGCGCCCTATGGCGAACGCGCATCGCATTTGAGCTTTCTGGCGACCAGCCTGCGCGACCGCACGACCTAAAAATCAACCAGAACAAAGTTAAGTCAGTCGCGACAAACGGCCCGTTCGTCTGGAACAAAAACCAGAATACCTGATCGAATTCTGCCAAAAGTCGCGACAAACCGCGCGACAAAAGTCAGGAAAAGCGGATCGCTGTTTCGCCGCGCAGATGCGCAATCAGGGTCCGATAAAGGTCGACCTTGAAAGCGACCGCCTTGGCCGGAACGTCCTCAATGGCCATCCAGGCCCACTCATCGAACTCCGCATCGTGACCGTCCGGCGGCGCGGCGACATTGATTTCCGTTTCTTCGCCCTCAAAGCCATAAAGAAACCATCGCTGCTTCTGGCCGCGATATTTGCCCTTCAACGCAACCCCAACCAAATGCTCCGGCAAGTCGTAAGTCAGCCAACCATCCACGGCGGTGATCAGCGAAACCGAGCGGATCGACGTTTCCTCATAGAGCTCACGACGCGCGGCTTTTTCCGCGTCCTCTCCTTCATCGATCCCGCCCTGCGGAAACTGCCAAAGGCGGGCATCGCCGGTGTATTCCTCGTTCGGCAACCGCCGCCCGACCCAGACCAGCCCGTCCCTGTTGACGACGATCGCGCCCACGCATGGCCGATAGGGCAGGGCCGCCTTCTGCTCGGGCGTCAGATCGGGGCGTTTTTTGCTCATGAATGAGTCCTGACCGGTACGGTCTTAGAGCAGTTTTCGTGATCTCCGATTCACTCGCACTGCTCTAAGTTCTGCTTTTGTCACGTTTCCGGACGCAAAACCGGTGTCCACTTTTGCTGGAAACGCTCTAGAAACGAACGATGCTGGACACCGGTACAAGCGCAATGCCCTTGGAGGCAAGGCTCGCGGTCCATTCCTCCAGCGTGGTAATGGTCAAAGGTAACGCGGTTGCGACACCAACCGCAGACCCGCGCTCGCGGGCAATCGCTTCCAGTTGCGCCAGCCGGTTGTTGATCGATTGCTGATCGGCGCGCGCATCGATCACAACATCGGCCCGCAAAACCGGTGTGTTTTCACCGGCAACCGCCGTCACGCGGCTGCGCGCCGAACGGCCATCATCGATCACCATCAGCCCGCGGCCGACCGCATCATCGATGATCGGTGCAAGAGCTGCTTCCTCGGAGGCAAACCGCCCGCCCATATAGTTCATGAAACCAATCGGCGTCGGCAGGCGCGACAGCGCCCAGTGCAAGCGTTCAAGATTGGCCTGCTCGGTCAAACCGACCTGAAGCGTGTGCGGACCAGGATCATTGTTGGGATAATCGAACGGCTCCATCGGCACTTCGATCAGGTATTCATGGCCGTCCTGACGGGCACGGCTCGCCCAGCGGGTCAGCGAACTACCATAGGGCGCAAAAGACAGGGTGGTGGCGCCTGGCAGGCTGTTGAGCACTTCCTGGGTGGACGTCTGCGAAATGCCAAGTCCACCGACAATCAGCGCGATGCGCGGCTGGCCTGGCATGATTGTGCCGGCTTCAAGCGGGCGGGCATAGGCATCCAACGCCCGTTCGCCATTGCTGCCGAGCGAGGGCACGAAGCTGCTGGAGTCGAACCGCTCCACCAGGCTTGGATTGGCAACGGCTGGCAGTCCACCACGGGCGTCGAAGCGCGGCGCATTGGCCGCCGAATTGATCGGCGGCAACTCAGACGCGTCCTGCGCGCTGGTGTCCAAACCATCGGCCTGCGGCACCTGCAGAACGCGTGGGCCACCGGCAATGGGTTCCGGCTGGCTTGGCAACGGCTGCGCCAGCCCCTCGCCTGTTTCTCCCATGCCCGGTGTCTGGTCCCCGGCACGCTGGCTTGCCGGTGCATTGGGACTGCCGGCTATTTGGATTTGACTTTGGGTTTGCGGCTCGCCACCCAACGGCGTGTCGGTCAGAAAAATCCATCCGGTGAGCAGAAGCAGCACAAGACCGAGCACCGCGCCACCCACACGCGTGAACCATCCGGCCGCCCAGATGATCTTGGCGCGCCAAACCGGCCAGTTCTCGCCGAAACGCGCCCGCGGCATCAACGGCGTATGCAGATCATTTTCTACATCTGTGGTCATAAACGCGACGCCTACCTGACAATCTGAGGTCCAACAGAAAAAGCCCTCGCTCTTTGTAGAGCGAGGGCTTTAAGCGTCAGTTAACCAAGGACTTAAAGGCCCTGGTAACGCCTCAGTGAGCGTTAGTTAGGAAGCGGCGCATCCGGATCAGGCGGAAACGCAGCATGCACTTCTTCACCGCGCAACAGGCTGAGCGCGTACTGAAGCTGGGTGTCGAGTTCAGCGTCCTGCGGCACATAAACCGACGACCCTGAGCGTTCCACTTCATCTTCATTCGACAGGTGACCGTCCAGTGAAGCCTCGCCACCTGGGCTATCCAAGCCCTGAAGTTCCTCCGGCAGGTTTTCCTGCAGCACTTCGATATCCGGATCGATACCACGCGCCTGGATCGAACGACCCGCTGGCGTGTAGTAGCGCGCCGTCGTCAAGCGCACCGCGCTCGTCGCCGACATCGGGATCACGGTTTGCACCGAGCCCTTGCCGAAGGAAAGAGAGCCAACAAGGGTGCCACGACGGTGATCCTGAAGCGCTCCGGCCACAATTTCCGAGGCCGAGGCCGAACCGCCATTGATCAGCACCACAACCGGCAAGCCACCGATCAGATCGCCCGACCGGGCATTGTAGCGGCGCGTGTCGGCTTCGGTGCGGCCACGGATCGAAACGATCTCGCCGCGATCAAGAAACGCGTCGGAAACCTCCAGCGCCTGGTTGACCAGGCCGCCAGGATTGTTGCGTAGATCTAGCACATAGCCAGAAATCTCAACGCCTGCTTCTTCAGCCTCCTCGTTGAGCGCGAGGATTTCACGCTCCAAACCTTCGCCGGTCTGCCCGGAGAACTGGGTGACGCGCAAATAGCCAATTTCGCCTTCCAAGCGACTGCGCACCGAAGCGATCCGGATGGTGTCGCGCTGCAAGGTGACGTCAAAATCCTCGGCGCCTTCGCGGCGGATGGTCACCGTGATCGGCGTGCCGACAATGCCACGCATCCGATCGACCGCGTCGCTCAGATCCATCCCCTGCACGTCTTCGCCATCCAGGCCGACAATCAAATCGTTGGCAAGAATGCCGGCGCGGGCGGCTGGCGTGTCGTCAATCGGCGAGACGACTTTCACGAACCCGTCTTCCATCGTCACCTGAATACCCAGGCCACCGAATTCCCCGCTGGTCTGCTCCTGAATGTCTTCAAAAGCGTCCGGGCCGAGATAAGCCGAGTGTGGGTCGAGCGACGTGAGCATGCCATTGAGTGCATTCTCAATGAGCTCAGACTCTTCTTGCGGCTCGACGTAATCGTTGAGCACACGCTCAAACACATCACCGAACAGTTTCAGCTGGTTGAAGGTTTCCGCTCCGGCCTGCGCCTGCGCACCAATCGGTCCCAGCCGATAGTGAGTTACGCCGAAGGTCACCGCGACCCCCAGTGCCAACCCCAGCACGAAAACCGGTATCTTTTTCATCATCCGTCAGTCCTTTGACTGTCCCGTTGCGTTGCCCCATCGCTGTTCGCCCACCATGACGAAGAATCAATGGGACGTCCATCCTCGCGCAACTCAACGAACAACACAGGTTGCGGCGTTTGAGTTGAACCATCGGCAAGCACGACGGAGCCACGCTCGCCCATTGTGGCGATAGGTTCTCCCATCAGGACAAACTGCCCCAATGCGACATTAATGCGGCTCATACCCGCCAGGATCATCCGGTAGCCGTCACCGACATCCAAGATGACCACCTGGCCATAGGCGCGGAAAGGACCGGCATAAAGCACCCAGCCATCGGCGGGCGCCACCACGCGAGCATCAGCTCTGGTGGCTATATGGAGCCCTTGGCTGGTTTCGCCAAACCGATCTTGGTCACCAAAGGCCATGATTTCTTGCCCGCGAACGGGGGAACGGATCATGCCTTGCGCCGATCCGAAGGCAAAAGCCGGGCTCATACGGCCGGTATCCTGCAGGCTTGCAATGGCCTCTCGCTCATCGGCGTCGGGCGGCCCTTCCTCCTGAGCCCGCTGGGCATCGGCCATCGCCTGGCGCACGCTATCAAGCTCGCCTTCCAGGTCGTTGAGCAGCGCTTCAAGGCTGGTCGCTTCGCCCGCCAACAGGGCGGCGCGCTCGCGCTCACGTTCCAAAACGCTCTGGTTTTCCTCACGCAGACGTGATCGCTCAAAGAGCACCAACTCGATGCGCTCTTCCTCTTGGGCAAGCGCTTCAGCATCGGCGAGCAGCAAATTGAGCGCCTCATCAAGCTCGGTTCGCGCCTCTTCCAGCGCCGCCAAATCGTCGGCGAGCACCCGTGATTCGGCCTCAAGCTCGGGAAACGCCACGCCCAAGAGAATTGCCGAGCGCACCGACCGTAAGGCGTCACCTGGCGAGACGAACAGTGCCGGTGGCGGTGCGCGGCCAACTCGGACCATCGCCGACAAGAGCACGGCGATACGTTCGCGCTGCGCTTGCAGCGACACCTCCAGAGCCTGCGCATTTTCATCCAGAACGCCGATCCGTTGGCGCTGGACATCAACGCGCGCCGCAATGGTTTGGGCTTGCTCGGTCGTACGGATCAGGAGCTGGGTGAGATCTTCCACATCCGCATCAATGTCCGCCAGCTCGGCCGCCAGCATCTCCTGGCGGGCTTCAGCGGCATTGAGATCGGCACGCAGCCGCTCCAACGCATCGGCGGCCACATCGCGTTCCTGTTCCAGCTCCTGCTGGGCGAGGTCGTCGTCGCCAGCCTCGACCGGCTGCTCCAAACCGCGCAACACAAAGCGATCAAGCCCGTCGCTGTCTGGCTCCCCTGGCTGCAACCGATCCTGTGCGCTCGCGCCGAAAGGCGTGGCGATCACAAGCAGACTGGCAAGGAGCAGACTGACAAAAGGGAAGCGAAAGGCGCGCATAGACCAAGGTTTCGCAATTTCAAACGCAGAGCCTAGCGTCTAGCCGCTAAACCTTTCGTTAACCACATCCAAGCGCATTCACACGCGATGATACGGATGCCCGCTCAGCACCGTCATGGCGCGGTAAAGCTGTTCGGCGGCAAGCACACGCACCAACTGGTGCGGCATGGTCATGGCGCCAAAGCTGATCACAAGATCGGCGCGCCGGCGAATGGACCCGTCCAGTCCATCCGGCCCACCGATGATCAGTGCTACCGGCTTGCCAGCATCTTTGAAAGTTTCAAGTTTTAAAGAAAACTGCGGCGTGGTGATCGCTTTGCCGCGTTCGTCCAGCGCGATCAGCGCCGCGCCATCGGACACTTTGGCCAGCAACTGCGCGGCCTCATCGGCCTTGCGCGCATCAGCGAACCCTTGCTGGCTTTCGCGCAGCTCCACGACATCCAAAGCGCCGAATCCAAGCTGTTTGGCCATCGGCGTGGCGCGCGTCCAATAGCGCTCAAACAACTCCCGCTCTGGACCCGCCTTCATGCGGCCCACAGTCAGCAAACGCACCATCGATCAAGCCTTTGCCGGTTAGGCGTTGGGCTTTTCTGCGAAGCTGTCGTCCCACAGCTTTTCCATATTGTAGAAGCTGCGCACTTCAGGGCGGAACAGGTGCAAGATCACATCGCCGGTGTCGATCAGCACCCAATCGGCATGGGGCAGACCTTCGGTACGCGGCGATCCGTGACCGGCGTCCTTCAACGCCCGCTGCACATGATCGGCCAAGGCCGAGACATGGCGGTGCGAACGCCCCGACGCGATGATCATCGTGTCGGCGAGCGCAGACTTTCCGTCCAGATCGATGGTAATGATGTCCTCGGCTTTGGAGTCTTCCAAAACAGCTTGGACCGTAGAGAGGATGCTCGCGCCCGATGCGTTCGCACGGGTGGCAAGCGGCGCCGTAGCTTGGGGATCAACGGCAGTGTTTTGCGGAGTCAAACCGGCAAAAGTCCTTTCACAAGGGTTCTGGGAGAAGGAACCACAGGGTCAGCCGGTTGAAACAGGCCGAACCTGCATACCTTGTGCGGGCGAACCGAACACCGCACGACTCACAGTGTGGGGCTGATTTCTTAACGTTTCAAGACATTCAAACCGTTTGCGAGGCGTTTGCTGCCCGGATCGCGCTGGAGGAGAGCGGCGAAAGCGGGCCACGGATGAATGTCCAGACCGGCGGCTGAAGGTGGGAAAGCAGGCAGGCATCCTCGCCATCGAGCCGGTTTTTCGCCATCGCCTGCGCCGCCGGCGCCGAGAGTGAGGCATGGCGCGAACCCGGCCTGTCGATCACCGCAATGGGCACCCGCGCGGCGATGGAACGCCATTGGTACCAGCGGTGAAAGCCCGCCAGATTGTCCGCGCCCATCAACCAGACAAAGCGCACATCGGGACGCATCGTGGTCAGCATCGCCACCGTGTCAGCGGTGTAGCGCACGCCAAGCTGGTCCTCGACGCTGAGCACCTTGCGACGCGGATGGCGTGCCTGGCTGCGCACGGCGGCCATGCGTGCCTCCAAGGAGTGCGCCGGATCATGGTTTTTCAGCGGATTGCCAGGCGTTACCAGCCACCAGACCCAATCGAGCTTCAGCACTTTCAGCGCCTGCTCAGCCACCAACAGATGGCCATCATGGACCGGATCGAACGAGCCGCCATAAAGGCCAACCGATTGCCCGGGCGCGACATAGGGCAGCCGCACGCGGGCATGGGGATAGACGGGAGCGGGCAAGCTAGGCGGGCCTAACCTGGCCTTGGCCGCGCACCACATAGTGGAAACTGGTCAGCTGTTCGAGGCCCACAGGCCCACGCGCATGCATACGGCCTGTTGCTATGCCGATTTCCGCGCCCATGCCGAACTCGCCGCCATCAGCAAATTGCGTCGAGGCGTTGTGCATAACGATGGCTGAATCGCACTCGTTCAAGAATTTGGCCGCGACCGCTTCATTCTCGGTGACGATGCTTTCGGTGTGCGAGGAGCCATAGGTCGCGATGTGATCGAGAGCACCATCCACGCCATCGACGATCCCGACCGTGATGATCGCATCGCCATATTCGGTGGACCAATCCTCCGTTGAGGCCGGCTTCGCACCTTCTGCCAAAGCACGCACAGCTTCATCGCCACGCACCTCACACCCTGCGTCCTGCAAGGCTTTGACCAGGGGTGCGGTGAAGGCTTCTGCTGCCGCGCGATCAATCAGCAACGTCTCCGCGGCTCCACAGATCGACGTGCGGCGCATCTTGGCGTTCACAACGATCTCGGTTGCCATCGCCAAATCGGCAGCCTTATCGACATAGATGTGGCAAATGCCTTCCAGGTGCGAAAACACCGGCACCCGCGCCTCGTTCTGCACGCGACCCACCAGCGACTTGCCGCCACGCGGCACGATCACATCCACGGTGCCATTGAGGCCGGTCAAAAGCGCGCCCACAGCGGCACGGTCCGTGATCGGTACAAGCTGCACAACATCGGCGGGCAGACCGGCCGATTCCAAGCCCTCAGCGATCGCACCGTAAAGCGTCTGATTGGTTTCGATTGTGTCGGACCCACCGCGCAGGATCGAAGCATTGCCCGACTTCATCGCAAGCGCCGCTGCATCCACCGTCACATTGGGGCGGGATTCAAAGATGATCCCGATGACACCGAGCGGCGTGCGCACCCGCGAGATTTTCAGACCATTGGGACGTTCCCACGCGGCCATCTCGTCGCCCACGGGGTCAGGCAAAGCAGCAATGGCTTCCACCACCTGCGCAATGGCTTCGACGCGATCAGGGTTCAGCGTCGCACGCTCCTGATAGGCGACCGTGACATCCCGCTGACGCATACCGGCCAGATCGCGGGCGTTTGCGGATAGCACATCATCGACCCGCGCACGGATGCCGGCAGCGATCGCATGAAGGGCCGCGTTCTTGGTCTCGATTGAGGCCAGCGCAATCGCCCGCGAAGCTGCGCGGGCACGCTCGCCCATGTCCTGCATGAGATCAGCAACATCGACGGATGCATCGCTATCCAGTAGTGCCATGACTACGCCCCCACATTCTCTTTTTTGTCCGCTGTCGCTCCGGTCTTCGCTGACGCGTGACCGACCGCTTCAGCGGTGTTTCGCCCTGTCAGGGCGAGGTCATCCCGATGCACCATAGCGTTGCGCCCGGCATAACCCAAAATCTCTTCGATATCAGCGCTTTTGCACCCAGCGATCTTTTGCGCATCCTCGCTGTCATAGGCGACAAGGCCGCGCGCAACCTCAACACCGTCCAGCGTTACAATGCGCACCGCATCGCCGCGCTCAAACGCCCCCGACACCGCACGGATACCGGCCGGCAACAGCGACTTGCCCTGCGCCAGAGCACGTGCAGCACCATCGTCGATGATCAAATCGCCATGCGGGTCGAGCGACCCGGCGATCCAGCGTTTGCGGGCCGTGGCAGGGTTTCCATCAGGCGCAAACCAAGTGCAACGGATACTCGCGTCGTTCGCGCCTTCGTCGATGGCTTTCAGTGGATTCATCACCTTGCCGGATGCAATCACCATCGCCGCGCCGGCGCCCACCGCCATCTTGGCCGCATCCACCTTGGTCTTCATCCCGCCGCGCGAGAGGTTGGAGCCTTCCCCACCTGCCATCGCTTCAATCTCAGGTGTCAGTGCTTCCACCAGCGGAATATGCTGCGCGTCTGGGTTGGTGTTCGGCGGCGCGGTGTAGAGCCCGTCAATATCGCTGAGCAGCACCAACGCATCGGCGCCGATCATCGAGGCAACACGGGCCGCCAACCGGTCATTGTCGCCATAGCGAATTTCGTTCGTCGCCACCGTGTCGTTTTCATTGACCACCGGTATCGCCCCGCGCGCGAGCAGCGTTTGGATCGTCGCCCGCGCATTGAGATAGCGCCGCCGCGCTTCGGTATCGCCCAGAGTCAAAAGCACCTGACCGGCCACAAGATCGCGCGCACCCAGCGCCTCTGCATACGCCCGACCGAGTGCAATCTGGCCGACGGCAGCCGCGGCCTGCGCATCTTCAAGTCTATCGGGGCGGGCTTCCATACCGAGCATCACCCGGCCCATGGCAATCGCACCGGAGGACACAAGCACGATCTCCGCGCCGTGCCCCGCAAGCGCCGCCAGATCATCAGCCAGGGACGACAACCAGGCTTCTTTCAAGGCGCCGGTGTCGGTGTCCACGAGCAGCGAGGAGCCGATCTTGATGACGATGCGCTTGTGCTTCGCAAGCGGCGTGAACGTATTTACGGAGCCCATGGCGCATCCTCTTGCGAAGGATACTCCGCGGCCTCATCGAGGTCTTCCCCGAAGTTTCCGTCAATCATCCGCATCAGGGCCCGCAAAACCTGCGGCACGCCCTCGCGGCTGGCCGCCGAGACCAGCATTGGACGCTGGCCGCAGGCTTTACCCAAGGCCGCCAGCTTCTCGGCGCGCTCCTCTTCGCTCAGCGCATCGGCTTTCGACAGTGCCACCAGTTCCGGCTTGTCTTCCAGCCCATGGCCATAGGTGTCGAGCTCACCACGGATCACCGTGTAGGAATCGGCGACATCCTCTTGCGTGCCATCAACCAGGTGCAACAGCACCTTGCAGCGCTCCACATGGCTCAAAAACCGGTCACCCAGCCCGACGCCTTCCGAGGCGCCTTCAATGAGGCCGGGAATATCGGCGAGCACAAACTCACGCTCATCCACGCCAACCACGCCCAGGTTAGGGTGCAGCGTGGTGAAGGGGTAATCGGCGATCTTCGGCTTGGCCGCGCTGGTGGCCGCCAGGAAAGTCGACTTGCCGGCATTGGGTTGGCCGATCAGCCCGGCATCGGCGATCAGTTTCAGTTTCAGCCAGAGCCAGGCTTCTTCGCCTTCCAAGCCTGGATTGGCATTGCGCGGCGCCTGATTGGTGGACGACTTGAAATGCGCGTTGCCAAAACCGCCATTGCCGCCTTTGAAGAGCAGCACCCGCTCACCGATTTCCGTCATATCGGCCAGCACTTCATCGGTCTCGGCATGGATGATCTGCGTGCCCGCTGGAACGCGCAGCACCACATCATCGCCCTTGGCGCCGTTGCGATCGCGGCCCATGCCGTGCATGCCCTTCTTGGCCTTGAAATGCTGTTGGTAGCGATAGTCGATCAGCGTGTTGAGACCGGCAACGCACTCCGCCCACACATCACCGCCACGCCCGCCGTCACCGCCATTGGGCCCGCCATACTCAATGTATTTTTCGCGCCGGAATGACACGCAGCCCGCCCCGCCGTCTCCGGCTTTGACGTAGATTTTCGCTTGGTCGAGAAACTTCATCTAAAGCGCCTCCAGCATATAGTCGTTGGAGGGCTGTTTGGGCGTGTCGCGCGCCGGCGTGATGCATTCACCCTCGCCGGTGAAGACGAAGCCATTGGAGAGCAAAACCTTTTGCGAGGCTTCATTGCTGCGCACCGTCGCCGCATGGATCGGGCCTTCGATGCCATTCTCACGCAGCACATCAAGAAACAGCGCCACCGCGCGTGTGGCAATGCCTTGTCCCCAATAGGCCTTACCAACCCAATAGCCGAGCTCCTCGCGGCCATTCGGACGCGGACCGAGGCCGACGCCGCCGACCAACTCGCCATTGAGCACAATAGCCCGGCCAACAAGGCGGCCCTCTTCATTGCGCGCATTGGACAAAAACGCCTCAGCGTCCGAGCGGGCATACGGGTAGGGAATGGACGCCGTCATCGCTGTCACATCAGGATCGTTCAGAAGCACAGCAAGCCGATCAGCGTCATTGAGCTGATAGGGTCGAAGCGAAACGGCGGATTTCGAGGTCATAGGACAACTCTAAACAAAAAAGGGAGGCTTGCGCCTCCCTTTGAACCTGCTTGCGGCATCCTCAAGGGGAGGCCGCACCCGTGTCGAGGCAGCCTATTCGGCAGCTTCGGCCATCGGGAGGACGGAAACATAGGTATTGCCGTCGCGCTTCTTGGCGAACGACACCGTACCATCGGTCAGCGCAAACAGGGTGTGGTCTTTGCCCATCCCCATGTTCTCGCCCGGATGCCATTTGGTGCCGCGCTGGCGGATGACGATGTTGCCGGCGACGACGACTTCGCCACCGAACTTTTTCACGCCAAGACGGCGACCAGCGGTATCGCGACCATTGCGGGATGAACCGCCTGCTTTTTTATGTGCCATGGATCGGGGTCCTTCTAAGCGATTTCAGCAAAAGTTGTCCGACTTTTGCGCTCGCGAAATCGCGTTGCTAGTGTGTCTTATTCGCCTTTGGCGAATTCAGCGGCCTGTTCCAGCCAGTTATCACGTTCAATGCGACCTTTGAAGGACAGCGCATCGTCAACCTTGGCGATGTCGTCCGGTGTAAAGGCTGCAACCTGCGCGAAGGTGGTGATGCCCAGCGCGTTCAGTTTTTTCTCAAGCACAGGGCCAACGCCGGAGATCTTCTTCAGATCATCGGCTGGACCTTCCGGTGCGGCGAACAGCGCACCCTCGGGCAGATCACCGGTCGAAGCGGCGGGCGCCTCTTTCTTAGGTGCAGCTTTTTTCGCAGCAGGCTTTTCAGCAGCCGGTTTGGCGGGCGCCTCATCGGCTTTTTTGGCCTCAGCCTTTTTCGGCGCCGCTTTCTTGGTAGCTTTCGGTTTCGCACCACCGGTCAGAATGTCGGTGATCTTGACCACCGAAAACTCCTGGCGATGGCCGTTCTTGCGGCGGGAGTTCTGGCGACGGCGCTTCTTGAAGATGATGATCTTCTTGCCGCGCTTGTTCTCAACCAGCTCGCCAACAACGCTTGCGCCTTCAACCAGCGGCGCACCGACGGTTACATCGGCATCGTTGCCGACCATCAGCACGTTGTCGAAAACAACCTGATCGCTCGGCTCAAGCCCGAGCTTTTCAATTTGAATAACGTCATCGGCGGCAACCTTGTATTGTTTGCCGCCCGTTTTGATGACTGCGAACATCGTCTTTTCCTTTGTGTTCGGTGCGATGGTGTCAGGCGCGCGAAAACGTTGCGAACCCGCCCAAAGCTTCTTGTTCAGTCCCACGGGGGTGGTCGTGTGCGTCTGGCTCAGGCCAAATGGGGGGGAGGCTTGATCCAGACGAAAAAAGGCGCGGGAACCGGCCCGCGCTTTCATCTGCAGCGCTATAAGCGCAAAACCGCGATCCTTGTCAAGCAAACTGGCGCTCAAATCAGCCAATCGGCGCTTGCGTTTGTCAATGGGTTTGCTCTATCGGTAGCCCCGCTTCGGCGTGACCACCAGCTGAAGTGATGCGGAGAGATGCCGGAGTGGTCGAACGGGGCGGTCTCGAAAACCGTTGTGCGCTTTGCGTACCCAGGGTTCGAATCCCTGTCTCTCCGCCATTTCTTTTTCACCGTCTGAAATGCCCGCTAACACCTTGAAAGGGCTAGTGGTTTTCGCGGTTCGAAACCCTTGATTTCGGTGGTACGGTAATGGGGCCGCAAACACCATTTTGATAAGGCTCTTGCGATGGGTCGGGTCATCAGAAACCCATAGTTTCCAAGGGTTTGCGAGAAAATTCATCGCGGTTCGAAAACCTGTATCGAAGTCATGTGTCAGATCAGGCTTTTGGGCCAGATTCTCAGAAATCGTCGCGCGCTCGGTTTCGAGCTTCTCCAGCTTATCTTCGTAATTCCTGATGAGACTTTCATTGGTTGTCTCGATGAGGCGATCCGTAAGCCTGCTGATTTTGGCGGCAATACCCTTCAAGGCCAGCTTCTGCTCGGTGCGTTTGGTTTCGAAGCCGCTTAACTGCGCGTTCCAGATCGTGCGGAACATTGCTGAGACAGTGGACATGAGGCTCGCATGTGGGCGCATGGATTGGATGAGAGTTTCAAACTCCCCTTCAATGACCTCTTTCCGAATGGATCTACGGTGAAAATCGCACGCTTTGTTGAAGCACTCATAGTATGGATAGCGCTTGCTGCGTCCCTTGGCATAGTAAGCCGTGAGAGGCCGTTCGCAGCACCCGCATGTCACAAAGCCCTTGAGCGGGAAATCGTTCTCTGTATCCGGCTTTGAGCGAATGACGGCACCTTCGTTCAAACGCGCCTGAATGCGCTGGAACGTCTCCCATGAAATCAATGGCTCATGCTTGCCTTTGGTCAGTGGCACGTTCCACGGACGATATTCGTAATAGCCTGCATAGATTTTGTTGGTGAGCAGGTTTGTGATGCGCTGCGGATGTATCTCGCCTTTCTTATCCCGCGCGAAAATCGGATGCGGCTCAAGGAAGCGTCTCACATCGGCCTGTGTCTGGAACCGTCCAGTGGCGAAGCCCTCAAGCGCTTCCTGTAACAACGACGCCTCTGGCTCACTGCGGACGATGCACTTACCGCTATGGCCTTTGATGCGTTCATAGCGATAGCCAGTCGGTACCCAGAAAGTGAAATAGCCATTTAGCAGCCGTGCTTTCATACGGTTTTCAACTTGCTCGCCGTTATGCTGGCGATGAAACTGCGCCATGCTAGCCACCATGTTCTCCAGCAACAGGCTGTGCGCGTCGTCGGCGAACTCGATGGACGGGCATTCAAGCCGTGCTCCAATCGCGCCAAAGGCATTGCGCAGCTTGCGGTGTACTTCGGTATCCCGGGCCAACCGTGAGACATCATCGATCAGCACGACAGGCTCGGCGCTGCGGTGCTTTTGCAGCCAGCTCAGCATGGCCTTCATACCGGGGCGATCTGCTAGACCACCCGACACCCCCTCATCGGCAAAGACCTCGGCAACCTCATAATCCTTATAGGCGGCAAACTCCCGGCAGCGTCGTTCCTGTGAGGCCAGACCATCGCCCTTCTTTAATTGCGCCTTGCTGGATACGCGCGTGTAAATAACGGCAATGCTCATAGCTCCTCCTTGTGTCTTTTGGTTTCTCTTACGGTGTCCGTCTCGTGTTGCTCCTTCGATTTTATCGCAACGGCGTCATCGAGCGCACGAAAGGCATGCGCAGCGATAGTGAATTGCTGCGGATAAGTCGGAGATGTGAAACACTGATCGACGAGTGTTTCCGTGATCGCCCAAAGGTCGCGCAGGAGTTCGTCTTCCTGCTCGCGACTCAATCCGAGCGGCGCGATATAGGCGCGGTATTCATCGCAATCCAAAACGGCTGGCTGCGGGTGGTAATGATGTTTCATGGCAAATTCTTTCCGGCGCGGTCTCGCGCTGGAAAGCTGCACTGACGTGCAATCAAGATGAGCGGGAAACCACGCCTTGATCTTGGGTTCAAAGGCAATGGCATAAAAAACGCCCGTCATTCTGGCTTTGGGATCATTCACGGCGAAACGCGGATCAACCAAGACACCAAAATGCGGGCGCACTTCTAGGTATTTGTTCCTATAATGTTCTCTATTTTGATAAAAAGCAAGATAATTCAATACTATCATACGGCGCTCCCCACTAAGCGCAGCGAAGCTGATCAAAAAAGAAACTTCCCCGCGCATGAACCTCTGCCAAGCGGCGAGCGTCCGAAACCTATAGCGCAGCGAAAAGAAAGAGCCGCCAACTGCATAGCAGTGGCGTCACAAACAGGACGGCTCGATCAAAGGCCGGGGATCGGTCCATCATCTTCTCGGGAGACCGCAAACGAAGAGCAGCGGCGGCAAGATGATTGACCGACAGCAGCGCGTCCACGGATTTGATGTAAGCTTGAAAGTGAGGTTAGATAAGCGCTAAAAATCTCAATATTTTTAGATTAATCGGCAAGATTATCGAGCAAAGCACAGGGAAGGAAACGTGGCGTCAGTATAGTGGTTTTATTTCGCGCCCGCGTAACCGCGACTCGGAAATTTTGCTTTGTATCGTCGTTCACTGCATTGCTAAAACAAATTCGGGAAAATTCGCTCGGAAATATTTCCCCAGTTCTCGGATTGTGATTATTAAATCCGTCGAAAAGGATCACCTCATCAAATTCTTTTCCTTTGGATTTGTGTATATTCATAACAAGAAGGCCGTTCTCTGGTTTTTTCCCTAATGAAAAATGCTCCTGTACGAATGCGTCACTAACCAATCTGAATGCATTTTCATAAGCGCCATTTTCTTGCCAGTCATTCTTTAAAAGGCTCCTAAGGTCGGTGTTCCGTTCGATTAGTCGAAGAAATCGCGTTGAAGTGCTCGCGTCCCGAAGCCTAGCGTCATTAGAATTTTCCAAAATCTGACGAACTGTTATCCAGTCTTGGGCCGGATCACCGGTCAAAGGCTGCTTACAGATTTCTCCATGAACCCGCAGCAGCTTCGAGCAGACTTTCTGCGCTGATAACGACGTTGAATTTAGGAGATACTTGGAAAAATCTGCCTCGATATCCGCCGCTTTCCTAATGTAGTCTGCCTTCGGCCTGCTGTCCCCGTTTCGTCCTCGCAAAAATCTCAAAACTGCGTCGATGAAGCGCCTTTGCCCATCGGTGGTATCGTTTTGTTCCAACAAAGCACTGACGATAGCGGCCCCAAGAATGGCGGCATCTAGGTCAAAAATAGGCCGATGAGTGTGTTTAGCGCAGCCGCTGGGCGGGGCGCTCATCAGTTCCGAGACTTTCTTTGTGGTATCCTTGCTTCCGGTCAAGATCGCGAGTGACCAATCTTGTTTCCCACTTTGAACCAACCTCTTTCGGGCCTCAATGATGGCAAGGTTAAGCTGCATATAAGACTGTTGTTTGTTGCAGAAGCTCGCACCCCCGTACTTCCGTATTTCGATACCGTTGTAGCCTGTTGACGTCTTGGAGAATGACTGTGTCAGTATTTCGTTTCCGAAGTTCGCGATGTCCGTCCCTGCGCTCCTGAAGTTCGCTTGTTGAAAATCAACTACTGTAGGTGAGAAGTTCGACACGTACTGCGCTAGTCGCTGCGGATCCGCACCTTTCCAACGATATATTTGCTGCTCGGGATCCGCTAGCGCGACAAGGGTGATGGATTTCCCTAGCTCTGTGACAGCATTCCACTGAGCACCATCGGTATCCTGAAACTCATCCAGTATTATGTATGGATATTTGAGGGCTGTCAGATTCCGAATGCGGGAACAATCGCTGAGCAGCTTTGCAGCCGTCGGTGCAAAAAGATCGAAAGCGATTTTTCCATTTTGAGTTGCAACATTCCAACGAGTTTCATTCAATTCTTTGATGTATGACTCATAATTCAATGTATCGTTCTGTTTCGGCTTGCCGCCAAATTTCTCCCGCAGCGGTAAAAGTAATTCAGCCTCGTTATAGCCTTCTAGAATTTCAATTGTATGCGGTAGACCGAGAAGGTAACCGTGCGACTTGATAAGTCGCCAAAAAAAAGAGTGATATGTATCGACCTCGATACAAGATTTTTCCCGCTTGGTTATGTCTGCGTTTTTCTGAATCGCCTCTTCTACACGCGCAATTGTCGGGCGCGCGAAACTTAGAAATAGAATTTTTTGGCTTTCATAATTAAGTGTATGCGAGAGCGCAGCAGCTTTCAGAATTGCGATCGTTGTCTTACCTGAACCGGCTCCACCAGTAACTAACGTGTTTCCGTTGGCATCTAGAAAATCCTTCTGACGATCGCTTAGTTCAAACGCCATTTTCGGTATCATTTGAATCGTTGGTAGGCGGTCGAGCAAGCGAAGTGAGCCTCTCGATCATGTCGCGTAGGAACTGCGGAATTTCGTTTTCATGGCAATGCGAAAGGACTGACACTGCACCGCCCGTGCCCTTTGTCTTTTTGAGGTAGCGCCTCAATGCACCGTCGATATCACTCTGTGGGGATGGGATCGTGTCAATTACAAAATCCGGCCAATTGAAATCCGCCGCCAATCGAGCCTTAGCCGTTGCCGCAATATTATCTATCAACAAATCTTCGACCCGTTGATAACTGTGAATGAAAGCCTCACTCGTTGCAGCCCTAATTGCCGCTTCTTCACCTTGCTCTTGCGCATCGCAAAAAACTGATATGTGCTTGCCTAATCCGGAAAGCGCGCCCGCGTGATTTAGTATTTGTGAATCGGTTTGAGAATTTATCAGGCAGTAGCCCAATGCAGACAAGTCGGCGTATTTTGTGGGTTTCAATTTCGCGAGTTGGCGAGAAAGTCCGATAAGAATTGAGACTTCCGTCGCGCCCTCACATATAACCACTTTTCGAGCAAGAAGACCTTCACAGAGCTGGCTTCGAAAGTATTGATGATAGTTATAGGTACTGGGGTCTGCAATTGAGATAGTATGCTGCGCAACGCCGCCGCTGCCATTATTTGCAAGGACCGCTATTTGGCTAAGGCTAAACTCTTCAATAACGTAGGGTGAGTGCGAAGTGAAAATAGCCTGATCAGAGTTCTCAATGATCTCGTTCACAACCTGTTTTTGAACATTAGGGGGAATTGCGGTCTCGGGCTCTTCCATCGCAAAAATTACATTCTGCTTGTTGTCTCGAATTATAGACAAGAGTGCCAGAACGAGCATATTTGAAGTGCCCGTCCCTTGGCGAAAATACGGCGCGTTGTGGTCTCCTGTCGTTTCTATGAACGCCACGATCGTACGACGCAAATCATCACGCGTCATGCGAGACACCTTTAGCGTAGGCGCCGAACCCCACTCCTTCGGCACATATCGATTGATGGCGGTCTGTACATCCTTTAGGACAGTTCCAATTTCGTCCTCAGCGTCTATTGGGATTTTAGCTTTATCAAGGCGGTCGAGTACGTCTTCCCACATTTTGGGTTTAACTTCTCGCGCGCGAAGCACGATGTCTAGAAGGCTCCCCTTTTCTAGGCTCAACGCTCTCGAGCCTGTGCGCAACGAACGCAGATATAAAAATCCAATTAGCTGCTTTTGCTTCTTACGGACTTCATCGGCTTGCTCGGAAAAGAGCTCTTTAAAGTAATATGTCTGCCCAACGAAATCATCTATTTCAATGTCGTAATGACCTAGGAATATGACGCGTAGACACTCGGTCACATCGTCAGCATCAACATTCGCGATCTCACCAACGCCTAAAAATCTATTCTGTGCTTTAGAAAAATATTCACAACGTCCGCCAAATGCAGCTTTTTGCTCGTCGGTGAGGTCAACTAACTGCACCAAGACTGCAATCGTATTGGTGTTTTCATCGTTGAATATTTTGTCACAGTTCGAGAAGTCACCTTCTGCTATCTGTTGACCAATAGGTATTTGTTCGTTTGAAGGTAAATAATCTCCCTTGAAAAAATCGTGCTCGTCGATTGGAGGTGAACGTCTCAGTCGATCCGGTCCTAGCGCGAGATCGAGCGCTTCGAGAACAGTGGTTTTCCCAGTATTGTTGTCGCCTAGAAATATTTGCGAATCTCTGAGCGTAATGTTGGCACTTCGAATGCCACGGAAATTTTTTATGCTTACATGTGAAACCTTCATATAAAAACGCGCTATCCTTACTTCGAAGAGATGTAAATTTACCCTACCATATCACAAGCTAACTGGCACAAGCCAACCATATGCTTTGTTTCGCGCCGATTGATTCCAATATATCAAAGAAAACAGACTATGGCGTTCAAGGCTCAATGCCGGAGCATGCCACAAAGCCAGAGGGATGCAACGGGAGAGCGCAGCGTCTCCCTTGCCGAGGACGGCGCAGCCGCCCGCAGTACAAGAAGGGTTGTATGACAACCCACATCTTGCCTTCCTTAAAAATGCAAAACAGCCTGAATCTTAATCACCGATGACACCTAGCTGACCCGGTTCACTGACCCCAATCTGACCACGCTAAAAAATCGCCTACGGTTTCTCCCAGAAGACCGCCCAACACCAGATCATCAAAAGCGTTCTCTGTTTTCGCTGAGACCTCTCAGCTCTTGATCAGAGGAGAACGACATGCGGATCAAAACACCTACTTGGCTACGCCTACTTATCCACCAAAACACATTTCAAAAACGCGCAGACAGCTTATCGCGAGGTTTGCTGTACACCTATTGGGCCTCAGAGCTGGATAGGCATGTCGCCTATCTTATGAACCCGAGCTACAACACCCGATGCCGAGACAAGCATTTCCCGGTGCTGTGGCGATTGGCGGAGCATTTCTTCGAAGCAGCCACCGAAGACTATCCCCTGCCGAAAATGTTTGGTCGGCATGATGTAGGCGAACGGCGCAAAGCCATGCACTCGATCTTCAATGTCTACGAAGCGTACTGCGAGGTTTATGGTGAGCCACCAGAAACGAGCCTGAATGACGCCAACGAGTTTAGGGCGATCATCGCTGAGATCGTGGCCTTCGATCCAACATGTTATGTACCCGAAGGCCTTATGCCGAAGGTTCGGTTACTCAAGTGATGAAACATGCGATCTTGCCGCACGATAGCCTGCAAGGTCGCCCAATTCCTGTTCAAGCCACCGCCCGATAGAGCGTCATCCGTGAAACGCCTAAATAGTCTGCGATTTGCGCCTTTGAATGCTTACCCGACTCGATCATCTGACGTGCTTCGATAATTTGGTGCGCAGCAAGCACCCGAGGCCTTCCGAGCGGCTTGCCTGCTTTACGGGCAGAATCCAACCCGCACATGGTGTTTTCGATGATGATATCGCGCTGGAACTCAGCAAACGCGGCGAAGACATGATAGATCAGCTTGCCGCCCGGCGTGGTCGTGTCGATCCCTTCCGACAGCGATACGAACCCGATATCATGTGTCCGGAAGTATACTAGCAGCTCAGATAAATGCTGAGTTGATCGTCCAAGGCGATCGAGCCGCCACGTGATCAGGCAATCCCCGGGCTTTAGATGGGACATGAGGTCATCAAGACCCTTGCGGCTGGATTTCGCCCCGCTCACTTTGTCTTCAAAGATGCGGTCTACTTTAGCGGCTTTGAGTGCGTCTCGCTGCGCCCGCAAGCGCTGGTCTTTAGTAGACACCCGCGCATAGCCATAGATACGCCCTGTCCGGTCTTTCAAGTGTTTCGTCAACATCGGCGGCCTCTGAAATTTGCGATTTCAGATGTCCCGATATCGATCCTTTTTGATGACATGGGTTTTGGGCGTTCGAACTTCACCCAAATCCGCCAAAAGGGCGGAAATGAGTCACAATATGCCTGTTTTGATAGATTCATAGCGCTTTGCCTTTCTTGTAACAAAATCAATCGCTTATGTTACACGCAAAAGCACTTGCACTATCAAGCCTAATCGCCCTTTCCGCCACACAAGGGTATGCACAAAGCCAGCCCGAAATCTCTCCGGAGATGGCAACGTTTATGGGGTGGGAGGAAAGTGCGCAGGATGCCTTCATCGCAAATGGAGTCGTGATGATCGCGGTTGTGGCAACGCAGGTTTCGCCAAACACCGCGCGCTGCATCAATGATTGGTATGGAAGCCAGCCTGATGCGCGCAAACAAGAAATCAGAAACATCATGGACGATTTTCGGCAGTTCACACCGGAAAGCGTCATCCTTGCTTATGTCGAGAAAGCTTGCGGGCAATTGCCGAGGCCGAACTGACTACATTTCCGGCATAGCTTGGCTGGAAAGATCGCGTTGATCTGACACGGTAGGCGCGGCACTTGGCGGGCCAGATATGAGTTGAAGATCGGACCTCGTATCCTGCACGATACCCTCAATCTCGTCTTCCAACTCGTGCAAGCGCTCGCGGCTCGGCTGCTCGGAGAGCTCTTCGCGGATATCGCCTAACCGGATTTCATTGCTGCGTGCGCGATCCAATACATCACGAGCGGCAACGGTTCGCTCTTGCTGCGCTCGGATCGTTTCAAGGTCAGGTTCATCGCCGCGCCAGATAATTGTGGCGGCCTCTTCATCGGTGAGGCGTCGGCCGCTTTCGATAGCAACAATATGCCCCTCTTCTGAGCGAGCAACCAATGTGCCGTCCGGCAATTGCGCCGCCTGCGCTTCGAGATCGTCCAGTCTGGCTTGTTCGGCTTCAAAGCGCTCGGTCGCCAGTGTGATCAATACGTCGACAGCGGTCTCTGCTTCTCCCAAACGTCCATAGGTGCGAGAAAGTAGTTCATCGTAGGAGATCGTCGTGAGAATGATGTCCAGCGCATCACTGCCCGCATCCTTGCCGCGCTTGTTGATTGGAAGCGCATCGGAGCCGAGAGCAGCAAGTTGGCTTGCATTCCTGCCATTGTCGAAACCGGATCGCGCAGCGTTTAGACCATCAAGCTCAATCGCCTGACGTTCGCCAGAAAGATCGCGTGATCTGTCATTAAAATCAGCTAAATAGCTGCGCATACACCCTCATATATTTGACTTATACTATTTTACAGAAATGTATTATGAAATACAAATTTCATTTAAACATCGATTTAACAAAATATTAATCATGTTTTACTATGTTATTCGTATATGGAATTTACGAATAAAGAGAAATATCAAGTCGAGATCGAGCGCGATTCAAAAACCGGGAACGTCATTGCCGAACGATGGTTCAATGAGGGTGGACAACTGCATCGAGTCGGCGGCCCGGCTGTTCAACAATTTAATGCAGAGAGCGGCGAGCTGATTGGGCTAACGTATTACAAGGATGACTCAACCAGTTGCCGGGAAGACGGCCTATCTTCAATGTCGATCGACTCGCAATCCGGCATTGTAACTTATGAAAAATGGAAAAACGGAGCCAATGGCGACCCAGAGGCCCCTTCGACCATTGCACGTAACGCAAAGTCTGGCACCGCAACGCTGCAGATTTGGGATGCAAATGAGCGAATGCACCGCGATGGGGATCGACCGGCCTGGTTAGTGATGGACCCGCAAACAGGCGTTGTGGTGGAGGAAGAATATTGGTTCGAGGACCATCTTCACCGGGAGAACGGGCCTGCCGTAATCCACCGTGATGCAGAGACCGGAGAGGTCTATCATGTCGAGTACTACAGAAACGGAAGCCCGGACTTGGATACCTATGAAGAGTTGGGCATTACACCGCCAGAATAAATAAGCTATCGTTCAAACAGCCTGCCTATCGCTGCTTATGGGGTTCTAATTGCTTCGTTTGGGGTATCAAGATTTTGCTTCGCTCATAGAGCATATCGACAAAAACATTAGTCAGCACGAAACTGAAAACCGTCTCACTCTTTTCAAGGCGATCTATAAGCAGGTTCAAAACTACAAGAATCGCAACACTTTTAGACATCCCGACGGCTCAGAGATCGAAGGGACGGCCGAACAGGTTCACCATGTTTTCTCAATGGTAGCCGCCGAAACCGGTCTAAGACCAAAAACGAAGACGCAGAGAGAAAGCGAAAGAGACCCGGTCGGAAACTCTCTCAATAGATACGAGCAGCTTCCAAAAGGTAATGGTAAAGGCGATTGGGACTTCACCACCGCGATCTATTATTGGTTTCACCTCGACGAGGCTCGAGTACCCTTTGCTGCACAAATTGACCAAGCCGTTTTTGGGCAACCACTCCATGTGCGTTTCAACCTTACGCGTGACGAATACACCCCGCTGATCCGAGACGAGCGGGATTTCAACATTGGTCCTTTGCTGTTCAGCTGTGATGCAGAGGCGGCAAGCCTACCGGAACTCTCTGAACCACTGGGCTCTATTCTCGATGCTGGGCAACCCAGCCCTGCAAAGGCGCTGTCTTGGCGGTACAGGCTGACCAAACTGGTGGGGCGCCATGCGGATGTGGACGCTCTGGTTAAGTGGGCTGAAGATTCACCGGGAGAGCTTTCGATCCGGCTCCTCAGCGGGGTTGGCGGTTCTGGAAAGACGCGTCTTGCCTCTAAGCTGGTCTCTCGGTTGAGCGCGAAAGGCCAAAAGTGGAACGCCGGATTTTTGGGTAAAGACAGCGATGGGGTCACGGCGTTCTTCACGCCAATGGACGGCGTGCTGCTTGTCATCGACGACCCTGAAGAACGCATGGGGTTTGTGCAGGCCTTAGTTGATGGCCTGCGCGACAGATCAGAGGCCCATGTTAGTGTCCGCATATTGCTGCTTTCTCGTTTGGATGAAGCGCATTGGAGACATGCATCAACTGCGTTGGGACACCGTTTTTCGGTTCAGCCCGCAAACGCAACGAGCGCGCTGGGCACCGAAGACGCTCATGCTCTCGTGAGCCAAGCGTTCAGCAAGCTCGTCGGCATGACCAATTCCGAACGGCAACTGCCAGATCATGTGCGAGATTGGCTGGAAATGGATGAGCAGCATTGTCTGCCGCTGTTTGCGACTGCTGCCGCTGTCCACGCGTTTTTGGTTCCAGATGACGCCTTCGGCCTGAACGGTGCTGCGGTTTTGGAAGCGCTAGCGCAAATCGAGATTGATCGGGTTCGTGCGTACTCAAAGAGCGTCGGTCTAGGAGATTACGGCCTTGAACGGCTTCTGGCTTTGGCCACAGTCTCACAAGAGGGTCTGAGTCAGTCAGCTATTGAGACACTCCGCGACAATGGACTGCCTCTCGACCTTCACGGTCAGGCGCTCATTGATGCTCTGGCCAAAACACCGTGGTGGGTTGCCGAGAACAATGCGCAGGACGGCGTTCTTGAGAAGCTCTCTCCCGATCGTATTGCGGTCGCGTTTCTGGCGCTCACCCTCTTGAACGCAAAAATATCTCGTTTGCCCGAATGGTTGGTTTTCGTCATGACCCCGCATGGTGCGGATGTCGGCGCTGTTGTGGGCCGATTGTTGTTCGATGTTTCAATTCACGGTGAGCGTTATCGTCGGGCCTTAGACCAGTTGATGCTGAAGATGCTCGACGCTGAGCATGGGGGCACGAAAGCTTTTCAGGGTGCCGCTTACCGCGAGCACACAAGCCTTTCTGCTCCATTTGCCATCAAGCTGATCTCTTCGATTATCGAGCACGCCGAAACCTCAAAAGAGAAAGCGAGCTTGCTGCACAGTCTTGCAAACAACCTTCAGAGTATTGGACGAAATGAAGAAGCTCTCAATGCTCACCAGCGTTGCATAATATTAAGACGCAGAGCAGCTTTTTGGCCTTGGTCAGACAACGCAGACAAACGCGCGTTGGCTATTTCCCTTGGCAACTATGCGAATTGCTTGGGTATGGTCGGTCAGACTGAGAAAGCAGCCGAGATTAGCCGACAAGCCCTGAAGTTGCGACGGCGTATCGCTAAGAACGCGCCGGACGAGGAGCGTCGTGGGCTCGCGATTTCCTTGACGAACGCTGCTGATCTCAAGATGGCAGAGGGGCAATCTGAAGAAGCTACTCAATTGGCCGCCGAAGCGGTCGCCATTCTTGAAGAGATACAGAAAAAGGAGCGTGGCAATGGTTAAGTCTGACCTCGCACGTGCACTGCATAATTTGGGCAAAGCGCAGGCTTTGAGCGGCGAGACGCAAGAGGCGCTGTCGAACATACAAAGAACTGTGTCCATGCGCCGGAAGCTCTATGCGGATGATCCGCACGGACATGGCAGAGATTTTAGTGACGCGCTCGTCAACCTCTCAACACTGGCCAGAAGCGCGAAAGATTTTGAGCTCTCGAAAAGTGCGGCCCACGAGGCACTGCTCATCTTCGAAGCATTGGATAGAGCGCAGCCGGAGCTTCACAAGCTGTCGCTTGCAAAGGCGCATGTGTTGTTCGGTGAAGCGTGCTTTGAACTTGGCGGTCTGCAAGACGCCTATAAGTCCGGTTGCGAAGCCGTGCGTCTCTACAAGTCTACTGATTGGCAGGCAAAGCCTGAAACAACGGCAGAACTTGCTGAGAGCTGGTTGCTCATCTCACACTGCTGGGGTGAACTCTCCCAAGCTGCAAAGGCGGTAGATGCTGCGTTGGAAGCAGTGGCTGTCCTAGAAGTCGCCAATGAGCACCCGGACTTGCAGTTTACATACATAAACGCCCTGATGGTCCTATCGGTGTCTTTTGCCGAACATGGCCAGAACGACAAATCGGTCTCGGTCTCTGGACCCACGGTGCAAAGACTTCGAGAGTTGAGACTTGAAGGTGTTCCAAAGGCTGAACGGGTTCTGCGGAAGGCGCTGGAGTTCCACTTGGAGCAACTTCGCGCCGTTGGAAACACGGAC
This sequence comes from Hyphomicrobiales bacterium, assembly GCA_017642935.1. NCBI lineage: Bacteria > Pseudomonadati > Pseudomonadota > Alphaproteobacteria > Hyphomicrobiales > Hyphomicrobiales bacterium. The sequence continues at coordinate 659,490 of JAEPOK010000002.1, read as the reverse complement.
GATGCCGAGATCGTTGCTCTCGAAATTCAGGCGCTCGATCTCATCGATTCAGGAAAATAAGTAAAATTTTCAGAGTGTTATAGAGATTACCCCCTTTCTACCCTCTCGCTCCATGCCTGTGATCGGGCAGGTTTTCGAGGTCTAGACAGTCCATAGGCCTCAACCCGGAGAGCTCTCCACATTCTGTGGAGCACCCCATGAAAGGGAACCAAAATTTCTATCTCACAACGCCAACCACTCGAACGCCTGTTTGCCGGGAGACTATCCGCTCTCCTAGCAAGCGATTCATCAAGAACCCCGAATGGCTTGCCGAGCTTGCGCATTTCTATGTCGATCTCAATCTGTCCGGCGACGACACGGTGGATTGGATTTTGGACCAAATTTATCATGGTCATGATGGTGAACTCATCGACTACAACGGACATCGGATCGACAAGGCAAAATGGTTTGTCGAAGACGAGTTTGGCGAAGAGGCTCGTCGTTGGATCAACGCATTCAAACAACGGGCCTCATCACCGCAGTCCAATCGCCTGCAGGAAAAATGCGTAAACCGGGTGATGGCGATGTACTTTGCCCGTGACATTCATCTCGCACGCAGTACGTAGCGCGTAGGACTTGCCATAAAATCGAAGACGAAAAGCCCGCTGCACAGTGGGCTTTTCTGCATTGGTTTGGCGGAAATTTGCGCATGAATACCGCGATCGTTTCCCCTCGTTTTCTCCCAAGCAGGACCGCTTCACCTCTCAAGGTTGGACTACGACCATCGACCATTTGGCCATGTCCATGAGAGGTTCTCAATGTTTCTCGACAGCAAAAACAAAGACCGCTTGCGCTCCCTGTTCGTTCGAGCGGTTGAAGGATTCTCTAGCGTTTCCGCGCTTGTCATCACGTTTTTCGCGACACCGATACTAACGAACTGGTCCCACTTGTTTGTCGGTCAATTCACGGTGAACCACTACTCGCGCGACCTGCTAGCAGCCGTTGAGATTGCTTGGCTTCTAATAGTAGCCGGGCTTGTCTTTTTCGCCTCTCTTGCAAGTCTTTCGCTCGTGCTGATCGGCTTGGGGCTCAAGCTTTTTATGCGTTTTGTTGACTAGAGTTCGGAGCGGACAATGGGAGCCTTCAATGAAGAACATCGTTTCGGCTCAAGCCGTTGGGCCAACCGGCACCAGATACGCCGTGCGCGTTTGTTCGAGCGCAAGGGGCTGCCGATTGGCTACTTTGATGGCCACCCAATATTCTTAGATGGGGATGCACCGATGATTACCATCGGTGGAGCCGGGTCTGGAAAGTTCCGTGACTTGCTTGGCTATGTCGTTTGCAATTCTCCCGGGGAGAACATGATCGTTCTTGATCCTCGGGGAGAAGCTAATGCCGTCTCGCGGGGCATTCACGGCCCTAACGGAGACTATGCCTACAGCTTCAACCCAATGGGGATTGCAAGTCTTCCCTGTCACGCCTGCAACCCGCTTGATGTTCTTGATCCATCATTGCCGTACTTCCACTCGGATTGCAAAGCGGTCGCGGAAAGCCTGATTCCGCTGTCTGGTTCATCGAACGGGCAGTATTTTGAGATTGCGGCCCGGGTTTGGCTGGCAGCCATCTTGAAGCATGGCATTGAGCATCATGGGGCAATGTCGTTGCCTGCGCTTTACCGCATTATCAATGTCATTGAGAGCGATGGACAGGCGTGGGCCGCAATCCTTGAAACCATGCTTGCCTCTCAGTTCATGGAAGTGCGCCGGGTGGCTGGTGAAATGCTGGCTAAGCAGCAAGATGCGCCGAAGGAGTTCGGCTCGATCATGGGAGAGATTTATACGCATCTGAGCTTTCTGGATGATCCAAAGCTGGCTGACGCTTTGTCTCGCTCGGATATCGACCTACGTCGCTTTGCCGAGACATCCCCGCTCCACGGGATCAAGCTATTCGTCAATTGCCCGGCCGAATTTCTATCCCTGTGGTCACCAGCTATTCGCTTGATTTTCACTGTAGCGATGCAAACTAAATCACGCGCGCCATCTGCGCCGCGATTGACGCTGATCTGCGACGAGGCAGCCCAGCTAGGTCGCTTTGAAGCTTTGCTGAAGGCGTTTACCTATGGGCGTGGCGCTGGCGTGCGCGCATGGGCGATATTCCAAGACATCGGGCAAATTATCCGCAACTTTGGTCAAGCTGCTTTGCCAGGTTTTCTGGGTTCCGCCCAAATGCGCCAATTCTTCGGAGCGCGTGATTACGAAACTGCCCTACCAATATCAAACATGGTCGGAAACGAAACACTGACCTTCGATGATCAGCTAGCACAGCAACAGGCCCAAAGAGTTAAGCGTGATCAATTGCAATCCGTGCTTTTGGGTGGCTCTGATCTGTTCGAACTGGCCCACCACATCACCCATGCCGAGAGGGCCGCTAATCATCGCAGCAAGCAATCGCGAAGACTGATAAGTGCCGATGAGGTGTTACGGCTCCCTGAAGATCACCAAGTGCTGTTCGTCTCCGGCAAAAACCTAATGCCCATCTTGGCACAAAAATACCCGTACTTCACACGCCGGGAAATGGCCGGGCGTTATCTCAACAATCCGTATCACCCGCCTGCGGACAAAGTGCGTGTGCAAGGACGGTTCGGTGCGCGGTGGGTATCAATTGTTACTGAAGATGCGCCCCGAATTCTCCGCGATTTCCCCCAACATGCCGACGGCACTTGGTCATACGTGAAGGGTTACAAACCCAAACTCTAGATGACGGAGACCAACATGGACGATAACGCCACCAACCAAGATCAGGCGCAATCTGGAAAGGCATCAAGAACCGAGAAAGAGACAGCCCGTCCTAGCCATATCGCGTATCACGTGCGCCAAAACGGCGAAGACAAGGCATATTTCAACCGTGTCGGTTCTGCCTTTCCGCACAAGGATGGCGAAGGCTTCAACATCTTTCTTGATGCCATGCCCGTTGACGGAAGGGTCACGCTGCGGACTGCAAAAGAACGCTTACAGACTGCCAAGCAGGGCAAGGCCGAAAACAGCAATCAGCAGGAGCTCGAGATCGAGCGATGACCGACAAAAAAGCTTCAAAGAGCTTCGGTCACGCTTCAACTCCGATAGCAACACAAGCAAGGTTGGACGCGCTCAAAGCAGCGCGTCCCAAGCCAACCGTTGAGCGCCATCTGACGCCCGGAGGTGACCTAGAAATTCAATCAAAGCAGGCGGTGAACAGATCGCTTGAGCGCGATATCTCTCAAACTGCTTCGCGTCTCGAAAATGCTCGCCACCGCCTCAACGAAGGACGCGCCAAGACATGGGCCAAAGGCAAAGCAAAAGCGCGCTTCGAACGAAGCCGCTGAGCCAGCAAGTGCAACTAAGGCAGGGCAAATGGGCCGCAATTGACGTCGTGAATGAGCACCACTTGGTCTGGCATAGTCGAAAAAAGGGAGAGGTAAGTCTCGCCTTCAAGCGAACGCGGTCTGATGAGCTGATGCAAAGACTTCGATACAACAGAGGCCGCTGCTACAATCAACGGCACCGCGTTGAAGAACGCCTTGTCCGCGCTCAATCCGTAGTCTTCAGTATAGGTTTGGAAACGTTCCAAGCCCAATAAGCCCTCTATGCTGACCCTTACCCTAGGCCGGATACGTGTGGTTTGCTGGGGAAGAGCCAAAAGGTTCTGTAGGTCCTGAGCAGACAAATACAGATCAAACGTGCTTGCACCCTCTTCTGCCGGCTCGAAGTCTACAAGGACATAGCTCTCCAATGCACCCGGTCGTCCTAGGTTCGCCTGAATGTTGTAAAGCGTTCTGATGCCATAGCAGTGATTGTGATGTCTTGCGTTGCGCAGGACTAACATCGCTGCGGTTGCCGCGTTCCCGTACCAATCGAAATTTGGAGAGGTGTCCGATTTCGACGCAGCGTCGTGCAGGCGGTGGAAGGCATTGAGTACGGCAGCGTATCCGCCTTCGATGTTCCCGATAGCTTCATCGCGATCAAGCATCAGCAAGCCGCCGCGATTTGCTCTCAAATCGGCCTCGAGAAGAATTCTAAGACTATGGGCTAAATGATCGAAGGCGTTGCTAATGAGGTCATCCATGAGCAGTCAATATACCTAACACCGCTCGCAAACTGCAATGAATTGTATGCAGAGCTACAACATAGAATTTGAAATCGCTTCCACTTCGTTCCCCACTAACGATCAAGTTCGGGGACATCTCGTGGTGGCGAGCGTCCCTGATGACCTTGTCGTGCCCTGAATTGTTCTCGGGCGCGTTTCTGGTCGTCCCGCAAGTCTTTGAGTGTTTTGTTGTGTGTCTCACGCGCAAGCTGACGTCTTGCTTCCAATTCGCGGCGCTCGGCAAGTTGTTTGGCAACAATCCTATCGGTCTCCTGCCTGTCCCGCTCTTGCGCCTTTAGGCCCTCCATCTGGTTCTGTTGTTGGATTTTTGAGCGCTGGCCTGTCACCCATTGCCAAAGCCCTCTGAGGCCTGAATTCAGGCGCTCTGAGCGGGCTTTGGTTTCTGTCATCCATCGCGTGCGGTGCTGCTCATCAAGCGCTTTTCTGTCGGCCTGTTGTTGCGCGATCATCGCATTCTGGCGCTCGCGAAGTGCATCCATCGCATCATCGCGTTGCAATTTGGATTCCTTGGCATGCCGGATAAAGGCCTTGCGCATATCCTTGGCCATATCCCGCTTGGCTTCATCCACGCCCGGTAGTGTTTCATCCGGCTCGCCCAGCTTGGCACGAACATCCTTTGCCTTCTTGCCAACGTAACGAGAGATGCTCAGCACCTCGCCTTCGGGCGTGACGGCGACATGACCACGCCTGTCACCCTTGGCAAGCATATAACCGCGCTCTGACAATGCATGCGCAAAGGCAGCGGCGCTGTCGCTGGTCGCATAGGCATCTTGAATAGCACCCTTCAAATCGCGCGGGTCGATTTCCATGCGTTTTGCCTGCTGGTACTCAGCTAAGCTGAAACTGCGCGGGTCACCTGCACCTTTGCGGGCGAGACCGTCCGGCATGCGCCACTCATGTTCATGGTATAGCTCACGACTGACGCTCTGTAGCTTGAGCTTGTAGTGGGACAGGTTCTTGGCTGTCATTGTTTCGGCGTCAATACGGGACCAAACCGCATGCGCATGACGGCGTCCATCTTTCTCATGAAACACGATAGCGCGCGGTTGTCCCGTCAGACCGTTGACCTGCTCAACGCGCTCTATGGCGTCTTCAAAGCCTTGTATGTCCACCTCTTCATGCGATGGCGGGTTCAACGACACGGAGAACAGGTGCTTTCTGCATTTTGTTCCGCGCGAGATTGCATACGACTCTTCGAACGCACCTTCGAGGTCATCTGATAGAAAGCCGCGCAACTCATGAACTGAAATGTGCTCGTTCCCATCTCGGTCATTCAAAAGGTGCGTGGCAAGCTCCTTTGCACTGCCGCGTTCTGATCCGACAATAATCACAGGCTCAGCCTTTCTTCAGGCCAAGCGCCGCGAGTAGGATATTTTTGATTGTACGAATGTCATCGCACGCAAGAGCGATTTGCTGCTCCGTTTCTGGTGAGAGGGGAAGTGCGCCATGCCTTGCAAGCGCCTGCAATTCAGAGAGGGCTTGCGCTGCGCCGGATTGACCAAGAAGCGCAAGAATTCTTGCAAGCTCTGTTCTGGTTTCGCTCGGCGCATAGGTTGCGCGGCTTTTACGGGATTTCTGTCCGGCACGTTCCAACGCGCACTCGCGCACGAATGCGCTCAGAGATTTATGGCCTGCCGCCTGCTCAATCGCCGCGCGCTCGGCTTCGGTGAAGCGAACCGAAAACGGCTTGGTTGTTGGGCGGTTTGATTGCGGCATAGGTCGAGGAGTGCGGACCGCGTATTGCGATCCGCTTTGGGGTAAAATTGAAGATGTTGAAAACTAAAAAGGCGCGCTCACCGGATTGGGTGAAAGCGCGGCAAAGAATGGACAGGTGAAACGCTAAAGATCAGGCGTCAGATCGGGGGGCGCGATATCCTCATCGCAGTCCTCTGCATCATCCCCATATAATTCTGGCATGGTTTGTAAAATTGCTTCCCATCGTTCCAGTTCTTTGAAAACATCAAGGTCAGCAAGGTTCGGACTCTCTCCTCGGAGGTCCGCCATAGCCAATTACCTCCGACTGGCGGAACGAGCATCAGGTGACTGCAACCTTATCGGGTTCGAAGTCGTCACATCCCTCTCAGCCATCGCGATTTAGGACGCTCGGCAACCGACGGCTGGACGCGGATGCGATCCAACGCTCTCAATTTACCCTAGCCCGTAACCATGTCGTGCGGAACTTCGCCCAGCAGGTGCCGCTTGGCTCTATGATCTGTGTGCAGTGACAATCTTCGTTTCACGACACGCGGGCGGCGCAAACCATAGTGCTCAAAACCTCTGATCTGCAGCCACATTCGGACGACCAGCCGGACGACAACCCCGCCAGCTCGTCTGGCATTGGCACCAAAATCCAAGGCCAAAACGGCTTTGCCCCCAGACCGCAGAACGAACCTTGCCCCAATCCGTTAACTGCCGCGTTGGGGTCCGAACGTGAGGCTCCAACGGGACCTGCAGTTTTCGGGCTGGCGGATGCGCTACAACAGGTGGCGCGAATGTTGGGCACGGCGTCCACGCGCGACCGGTTTGCACACACGCTGCCGATGGTCGCGGGCGAGTTGCCGCTTTCCCGTCTCGACGAGGCCGCTGAAAAACTTGGCCTGGCGGCCAAACTCGTCGAAACGCCACTCGCGCAAGCCTCGCCTCTAGCCCCGCCATTTGTTGCCTTCACATCGCAAGGCGATGCTTATGTCGTGACAAAATACGACGCCAAGAACGACGTCGTGCACACCCTTGCCTTTGTACAGGGCCAACCGGTCGAGCACCGTCAGAGCCTGCGCGCGCTCAGCGAAGCCTCAAACCCCACCGTGATCTATCTGGCCCGCCAGAACGATCTGGATGAGGCCTCTGATCTGCAACCGGACCGGCGCCAGCACTGGTTCTGGTCGGCGGCGAGCCGGTTTGGCGTCAGCTACACCCAGGTGATCGTCGCAGGGTTCCTGGTCAATCTTCTTGCCTTGGCGGCCCCTTTGTTCGTCATGAACGTCTACGACCGGGTCATCCCGAACCTCACCATCCCAACCCTTTGGGCGTTGGCGGCAGGCATCGGGATCGCGATCGTCTTCGATTTCTTGCTGAAACTGGTGCGTGCCCGCGTGGTTGATGAAACCGGGCGGCGGATCGACATGACCGTTTCCGGGCGCATGTTCGACCGCTTGCTTGAAGTACGCTCCGACGCACGGCCCAACGCCACAGGCGTGTTGGCGAGCCATATTCGTGATTTCGACAATGTCCGCGACGTGCTGACAAGCTCGACCGTGGTGGCGCTGACAGACGCGCTGTTCATCTTCATCTTCCTGGCCGCGCTCTATTGGATCGTCGGCCCGTTGGCGGCGGTGCCGGCGGCTGCGGCGGTGCTGGTGCTTACATTCACCTATGTCAGCCAATGGCCGATGGCGCGCGCCATGCGGCGGGCGCAGTCTGACGCCTCGAAACGCCACGGCATCTTGGTCGAAACACTGTTGTCGCTCGATAGGGTGAAGGCGCTGGGCGGTGGTTCACCGCTGCGCCAACGGTTCGATCACTCGGTGGCCGAATCCAGCCGCTCGGCCACCGCCGCGCGGTTCTGGTCGATGTTGACAACCACTGTGCTTCAAACCGTTAGCCAGATCGTCTCGGTGATCATCATCGTCTGGGGCGTGTTTCTGGTGCTCGATGCGCAGATCAGCGTCGGCGCATTGATCGCCGCCAATATTCTGTCGGGGCGGGTCCTGGCACCTTTGGCCTCCGTCGCCGGAACGCTGCAAAGGGTGCAGAACGCCCGCTTTTCGTTCAAGGCCGTGGATCAGATCATGGCCTTGCCATCGGAATGGACAAGCGCGGAAGCCACACGTCCCTTGAAGGCGCCAACGCTGACGATCGAGGGCCTCTCCTTCCAGTACAAACCGGACCTGCCGCCAGCCCTCAGCGACGTTACCTTCCAACTGGAACCCGGCGATCGGCTGGGGATCATCGGGCGGATTGGGTCGGGCAAAAGCACGCTTGGCCGATTGCTGTGTGGCCTGTCCCAGCCGAGCCAGGGCCGTATCCTGATCGATCAGGTGGACCTCAAACAGATCCCGCCCACCGAGCTGCGCGGCTTTGTCGGCTATGTCTGCCAAGAACCGGAGCTTCTGTCAGGCACGCTGCGTGAGAACATCACGCTCGGCGCGTCGATGGCCACAACCGATGATATCGACCGAGCAATTGAGCTTGCTGGCCTGTCGGAACTGGCGCGCACTCATCCGCTGGGCCTTTCCATGCCGATCGCGGAACGCGGGCGCAATCTGTCAGGCGGACAACGCCAGTCGATCGCCTTGGCGCAGGCCCTGATCCGCCGGCCCAAGCTCCTTTTTCTCGATGAACCGACCGCCGCGCTCGACCTGTCCGCAGAACGCCATCTGCTGACGTCGCTGGAAAGGCTGAGCAAGGACGACGGTGTGACCCTGCTGATGGCCACGCATCGCAATTCCACCTTGAAGGCTGTCTCCAAGCTGTTGGTGCTGGAACGCGGTCAATTGGCGGCCTTTGGCCCGCGCGATGAGGTTCTCAAAGTACTCGAACAGCAGGCAATCGCGTCATGACCTTTCACAGCCCTGCGCTCGATGAGGCCTTTGCCAACGATATCCGCGGCGCTCTGGACGCACGGCGCCAGACCAGCTTGGCGCCGCTGATTGGCGTGGTGGTCTTGCTAATCGGTGCATTTCTGGCCTGGGCGGCAACTGCGGAGCTGGAAGAAGTGACCACGGGCATGGGTCAGGTCATGCCGACCAGCCAGATGCAATTGGTCCAGCCCTTCGAAGCGGGCATCGTGCGTGACATTGCGGTGGCCGAGGGTGATGTCGTCGAGGCTGGCGATGTCTTGTTGGTGATCGACGATACCGACGCGCGTTCCACCCTTGGTGAATTGCAGGAACGCCAACAGGCGCTTGCTATGCAACAGATCCGCCTGCTGGCTGAGGCGCGTGGTCAACAACCGGTCTTTCCAGCCGATAGCGCACCGGACATCGTTGAAGGCGAACTCCAGCTCTATGAGGCCCGCCAGCTGGCGCTGGCGCAGCAAATCGGCGTCGTCAGCGAACAGCTGCAACAACGCACCTTCGAGCGCGATGAGCTGCTGTTGCAAATTGAGGAAACCGAAGCATCGATCGGGTTTTTGGAGCGCGAATTGGAGCTTAACCGGCGTCTCTATGATCGAGGTGCGATCGGAGAGGTCGAGTTCTTGCGACGCGAGCGGGCGGCCGCCAATGAACAGCGTGCCATGGCCGTGCTGCGCGCCGGGGTGCCACGGACGGAGGCCGCGATCGAGGAAAGCCGGCGGCAACTTGCCAATATCGACATCCAGTTCCGTGCCGAAGCCCGCCAGGAGCTGACGGCGGTCATCGCCGATCTGGCGGTGATCGATCAGTCCCTGCGCTCAGCGCTCGAACGCGTGGAGCGCACGCGCATGCGCGCGCCGGTGCGCGGCATCGTCAACGCCCTGCCGGTGACGACGCTTGGTGCGGTCATCCGCCCCGGCGAAAGCGTGGTGGAGATCGTTCCCTTGGATGACCAGTTGCTTGTTGAGGCCGAAGTGCGTCCGCAGGACATCGCTTTTATCAGCGCCGGTCAGGACGCATCGGTGAAGCTCACGGCCTATGATTACACTGTCTATGGCGACCTTTCCGGCGTGGTTGAGCGGATCAGCGCCGACACGTTCGAGGACGAACAGGGCAACACCTTCTATCGCGTGATCATCGGACTGGAAGACAACCGGCTGCGCGATGGTGCCGAAGTTCTGCCGATCATCCCAGGCATGGTCGTGACCGCCGATATCCTCACCGGCAGCAAGACGGTTCTGGATTATCTGCTCAACCCTGTGACCCGCGCCCGCAACGAAGCGCTCCGCGAGCGCTGATCAGCGCCTACCTGGCCAATTGCGAACTCCAGTCCGTGATCGCGGTTGGCAGCACCACACACCATGGAAACATTGGAAAGACCGGAGCGCTGATCGGTCTCAGCGCTCCGAGCTCTTTTAGGTCGTTTGGATGGCGATCTCGACGCGCGTGGTCTCATCGACGATGGCGACAGAGCCACCAGTGACACCTTCCAGCGTTGCGACCTCTTCAAAATTGGCGCCGTTCGCCGCGCCATCGGAATCCACCTGGATCGATGTATCCCGGCCATCGCTTCGCGCAACGACATAGTCGTCCTTCGTCGCTTCACCGAAATTGGCGTCCAGCAGGCCACCAAGGTCCAGCTGGTCACCGTCGGCATCGGAGAAGTCGCGGATGAGGTCATTGGCCGCCGGGCCAAGCACATCTTCATTGACGGTGACTGTTTGGCCCACGGTTTGCGCGCTGGCGGCGCGCGCGGCGCTGGCCACAATGATGGCATCTCCACCTGACGGCAACGCACTGATATCAACGGTCACGTCGTTGAAGACGATCTCTTCAAAGCCATAAAGGATGTCAAAACCGTCATCGTCCGGGTCGCTGGTGTAGACGATCACGCCGTCCCGGCTTGCCGTCGCGCTGTACTCGTAATCAGCCTCATCGCCATCGATGATGAAGCGATCGGCATCGCCCTCGCCGCGAACATATTGCGTGATCTGCGGATCATCGAAGACATCCGGACCCGGGTTGATGATCGATTCAACGGAGATATCGCGATCGGCAAAACGCAGGGTCTCAAACCCGAAAAGAATGTCGAACGTGTCGTCATTGCTGTCGACCGTCCAAACCACAACGCCTTGCCCATCATCGGTCCTGGCGAAATTGTAGTCTGTCGACGCGCGGGCATAGGCAAAGACGTCATTGTCCGTCGTGCCGGTCTCGAACTGGCTCTCGCTGGCGATATCGTTGACAATCGTCTCGTCACTGCCGCCGGCAATCGAAAGCGTGAACTGATCACTCGCGGTCAAGCCGCCGGCATCTCGCGCCGTCAGGACGATCTCGATCGAACCGGCATCGTCGACTCCAGGCGTGCCGCTGAACCGGCCGGTCTGAGGGTCGAAGGACAGCCAAGTCGGCAGTGCACCACCGCCCAAAAGCGTGGCGCTGAGCGTGAGCGTCGCGTCGTCAACATCGGCAAAGGTGTTTCCCGGAACAGTAAACGACAGCGCCGCGCCTGTTGTAGCCGATTGGTCAGCGACAGGCGTTTCAAGTGTCGGCGCATCATTGACTGGCAACACCTTGACGGTCGCGACATCACGCGCCGTTTCCCCAGAAGGATCGCGCGCGATGACGGCGACATCAAACGCGCCAACATCGGCATCATCGGGGGTTCCGGTGAAACGTCCCGTTGCCGGATCAAAGGACAGCCAATCCGGTAGCGGCGATCCGTCAGCCCTGGTAGCCGAAAGCGTCAACACATCCCCGTCGGCATCAAAAAACGTATCAGGCGGCAAGGTGAAATCGACGACCTCTTCTTCAAGGACCACCTGGTCGCCAACGGGGCTTTGAACGATCGGGGCGGTGTTATCCGGGTCGACCGGCGCCACAGTTACCGAAAACTGATCGGAGACCGACAACCCACCAAGATCGCTGGCCGTCACGACGACCTCGACAACGCCTTCATCGCCTGCCGAGGGCGTCCCAGAAAACGTTCCGGTTTCTGGATCGAAGGAAAGCCAGGAAGGCAGCGGCGCGTTGTTCGGCCCACTGGCGCTCAAGGTGAGCAGCGCATCATCCACGTCGGCAAAGGTCGAGGATGAGACGAAGAACGAGAAGTCGCCGCCAACATTCACCGATTGATCGGCAAGCGGCGCTTCAAGCGTTGGCGCATCGTTCACCGGGCTCACAGTGAGGTTGAACACATCACGAGCCGTTTCGCCGGCTGCGTCACGGGCGCTGACCGCGACGGCAATCACGCCGACATCGGGATCATCCGGCGTACCGGTGAAGCGGCCGGTCTGCGAGCTGAACGACAACCAATCAGGAAGTGCCGAGCCATCGCTTCGCGTCGCCGACAAGGTCAGCGGCTCGCCATCCGCATCGAAAAAGGTATCCGCCGGTACCGTGAAATCAAACGCGTCCTCTTCGGCCACGGTTTGGTCGGCCAGCGGCGTCTGGACGATCGGTGCCGTGTTGTCCACGTCCCCGGCTTCCACTTCCAGAAGGAAACTGTCGGTCGTCGAGGCGCCGTCCGGGTCGCTCGCGGTTACAGTCACGGCGATCCGGCTGACATCACCATCATCGGGCGTGCCGGCGAAAGTGCGCGTCTCTGGGTCGAAGCTCAACCAGGAAGGCAATGGCTGACCATCGGAGCGCGTGGCTGCAAAGGTAAGCGTGTCGCCATTGGCATCTGCGAACGCATCCTCTGGAATTGCGAAGGTAAGTGCCGTGCCGGCCGTCACGGTTTGTGAGGCCAGGGCGTTGACAACGATTGGGCGCACATTCGGCCCATCGACGGAAATCGAGAACACATCGCTGCTGCTCTCGCCATCAGGGTCGACGGCTGTGACCCGGATCGTAACCGATCCAACATCGGCGGTGCCGGGCGTGCCAGAAAATTGTCCAGTTGCGGCGTTGAAGGTCAGCCAGTTGGGAAGCGTTCCACCATCTTCAGCTTGCGCCGACAGGATCAGCTCATCGCCATCAGGGTCGGCGAAGGTGCCCGCCGGAATGTCGAAGGCAAAGCCGGCGCCGACGGTTGCCGTCTGCTCGTCGATCGGTTGATCAAGAACCGGCGCCTCGTTGGTTGGCGCGTTGGGATCAGTGATTTCCAGCCGCGCGATGCGGCCTTCAGGACTGCCAATATCGACCAGATAGATGAAGCCATCCGGCCCCTGAACGAAGTTGGTCGGCCCGAACGGATCGAGATTGGTCACATACTTGATCTCGGTCCGATCATTGGTGTCGATCGAAAAGATCTCGCCTTGAGGGATGTCGGTGAAGAAATAGTCGTTGAGGAATTCATCGGGGTATTTGTCGCCGGTATAGACCGAGCTGGACCCGACAATGGCGTTGAACTGGAAGCCGGGTTCAGAATCGACCCGCGAAAAGGCCCTGTAGGGCTGCGTCAGGATGATGTCCCCGGCCTCGACGGCATCGTAAAACGCCTGCGCCGCGGGTAAGTTCTCATAACTCGGCGTGCGCACCAGTTCACCATTGTCACCGCCCTCATAGAACGGCCAACCGAAATTCGCGCCAGCCGGTCCAGAATTGATCTCTTCATAGGAGAACCAGCCGGTCTCCGACAGAAAGAGGTCGCCATCTTCGGTGAAGGTCATCGTGTAGGGATTGCGCAGGCCGAGCTGATAGACCTTTGAACTGTTGGCGCCCAGATCATCTCCTGGCTCCACGAAGGGGTTATCGGGCAGACCAAGCCCAGTCAGCGGATCGACCCGCAAGATCTTGCCTGAGAGCGAATTGATGTTCTGCACATCGACCGAGCGTGGGTCGGCGAAGTTGAACGAGGTGCCATCACCGGTCGAGATGTACAAATTGCCATCCGGCCCGAATGTAAGCGCGCCGCCCGCATGCGACTGGGAGTCGACCTTGATGTAGTCGGTCTTGAACTCGCCCGTCGTTGGATCGATGTCGGAGGCGGTGCGGTCGGCATAGACCGGATCGGTGTAGTTCAGCCGTCCTTCACCGGAGATATCGGCAAAGGTCTGGCCAGCACCGCCAAGCAGAATGATCTTGGAATCAGGCACAATCGTCGGTGTGGCGCCGTCCATATTCAGCTCATAGCGCACCACATGGGCAAAGCGGTTGCCGGAGGAATCGCGCACCTGACCATCAACGCCATTCTCCGCGCCCTCAGGATCAACCGTGTAAAACGCGTAGAGATAGGGATTGGCATCAAAATCGGGATGGATCGCAATGTCCAAAAGGCCACGATCGGCATTGGCGTTGACGTCATCGCGAATGTCCAGAAGCGTGGACTCTCGCGTTCCGGTTTCGGTATCGACGACCACCAACCGCCCGCTCTTTTCAACCACGATGGCCTGCGATCCGGCACCAGGAATCCATTCAATCGCAATCGGCCCATCCAAGCCGCGAACGACATCGACAATATCGACGTCATAGGCCGACTCCAGCGGCGGATTGTCGGGATCAACCACCGGATTTTCATCGTCCAGGATGCTGACATTCGTGGTGCGCGGGAACAGCAAAGCGCCGCTATCGACCGACACGATGGATACGTTGAAAATCTCGGTTGGCTCGGAAAGGTTGTCATTGACGATCGGGACATCGATGCGCAGCGTCGTCTCGCCAGCTGGCATCGTGACGATGCCACCATCGGCGGTGTAGTCCTCGCCAGATGAGGCCGTCAGCGGGTTGATGTCATAGGTGATGTTGACCGGATTGGTCGTGTCGCCGGTGCGCTTGAAGGTGACCGACACAACGCCGTCTTGTTCGCGAACGCTGTACGACGCGGACTCAATGAAAATTGACCCTGACATAGACCCACTCATGTAAAACGCCGCAGGTCCACTATTTTCGAATTTCAGATTAAGTAAATATAAACCTTAAATCATCGCCCTTGATGGTTAATGTGTTAACTATAGCAAGTCAGATACTACACGTTTTGCTTGCACGAACTGTGTGATCACCACTGATAACGCCAACCAAATCGGGCCTTAGCCTGGGTGAGACCTAAACCAACCGCCGTGCGAAGATGTCACCGGAGTTGGCCTCCGTCGGAAGGCTTCCGATCTGCTCGCTGAGCCCTGACGCGTCGATCCACGGATCGTGCTGCAGCCGGTGCTCCTCGCCGAAGCTCACGTTGAATTCGTAAGTGCCAAGCGCCTGCAGCCGGTCGATACAAGCCTGGGCAACGTCGCGCTGGATCGTGGTGAACTCAAATGACAGCGCGGGTAGCGCCGTGCTGAGGCCACTCAAAACCGCCAGTTCATGCCCCTCGACATCGATCTTCACAAAGTCCGGAACCCCGTGTTCATCGATCAGAGCGTCGAGTGTCGTCACCGGCACTTCGATTTCTGAATCCCAGACCTGACCACGCCAGGTTTCGGCACCAGAGGCGGCGGCGAGGAAAGCTGGCGAAGCCGTGGCCACCATGGGATTGGCCTGGTTCACATGCAGCGCAAGCTGACCAATCTTCGCGCCAACCGCTGCAGCGGTCAGCGACACTTTCGGATGGCGCCCATAAAGAAGGCGCAACGCCCGATAGACACGAGGCTGCGGTTCTGCCGCCACCACGGACGCGCCGAGACGCAAAAAACTGCCGGTTCTGTCCCCAACATGCGCGCCGATATCAAAGGCAAGCCCACCGCCCGGAAGAAACTGCGCATGAAGCGCATCCATGCGCGCCGTCCGTGCTGTATCGCGATAGTAAATGTCGAGCGAGCGAGCGATCACCGACCGCGCGGTGCCTATTCTTGGCATCGCATTCAGCCCGAAGCCTGTTCGAGCAACACCACCGACCTCAAAACCTGAGAGGCGACACGCGCCGTGTCCTCCCAAGTGGGCAAAGAGAGCCCGGCAGCATGGCTGGCACGCGCAAGGCCCCTTCTTTGCTCGGTATCGAAGAGCAGCAGGCGCAAGGCCTCTGCAAATTGATCCGGATCCTTAGGGGGGACCAGCAAGCCGGCATCGACGGGCACCGTGTCCGGTACGGCACCAGTGCGGCAGGTAACGATGGGCAGGCCATAGGACAAAGCCTCGTCGAACACGATGCCGTAGCCTTCATAGCGGGTGGCGAGCGCGAAGATTGAAGCCTGTCGATAGAGCGCTGTCAGTTCATCTGACGACACTTTGCCGGCCATCTTCACGCGGTCAGTCAAGCCCAACGCATCGAGCAAGCCACCAAGGTCCTCCGCATGCTGCGCATCATAGGCCGACCCAACGATGGTCGCCTGCCAGGCCAGATCTTTGAGCTTTGCCAGGGCACGCAATAGAACATCGTGCCCCTTGCGCGGGTGTTGAATACCCACTGAGAGGATCAGTGGCGGATCGACGGGTTCGGCAGGCCCGGTCGGCCGGTCGGTGCCGGGCCTGGCAATGGTGATGCGGCTTTCAGGCACGGCATAATCGCGCGCCAGGATCTTGGCAGTATGCGGGCTTGGCACAAGGACATGAGAGGCCAAGGCCAGATTGTCCCGCTCGGTCGCAAAGAGGTGGGCGCGGCGGTCCTCGGTGAGACCGCTCTCCAAGGCCAAGGGATGGTGGATCATGGCAATGATCGGCACCTGCACGCGCGCCAGGCCAACGGTTTCGATCGAGCCAAAGACCAGCCCGTCAAGGATCAGTGGCCGGTCCGGGGGTAGGTCAACAAGCTGGGCAACAGCGTCGGCCATGTCGGCAGCGCTTGGATCGGGAAAGGTCGGCGCCAATTGCAGATGCAGCACATCGTGACCGAGCGCGCGCAGGCCCTCAAGCAGGCGGCGTTCATAGATGTAGCCACCGGTCAGCGTTGTGATATCGCCAGGGATGGCGAAAGCGGCCCGGGTGAGTGTTTTGGCTTTCATGCCAACTGCTCCGGCGCATAGATGCGCAAAACGCGCCCTTCAACGAGCCCGACAAGCGCGTAGCCCAGCGCCGACAGCCCCGCCACCATTACCACCGCGCTCCAGAGCATGTCGTAGTCGGACAGCGAGGCCGACAGCGCCATCAGGCTGCCGGTGCCATTGCCGGTCGCCAGCCACTCGACAACAGTGACGGCAAGCACGGCTGCCGGCACGCTCATCCGCGCGGCCGCAAACAGGGCGGGCAGCATGGCGGGTATCCGAACATGAACGAGGCGCTGCCACGGTCCGGCGGCGTAACTGTCGAGCACGTCGATCACTTGGCCTGGCGCCTGGCGTAGACCGTGCAAACAGGCAACCAGCGTCGGAAAAAAGACCATCACCGCGACAAGGACGATCGTTCCGGTCGCGCCACGGCCCAACAAAAGCACGATGAGCGGAGCGGTCGTGACAATCGGCACCGAGCGAAGCGCAATCGCCAACGGCATAGCGGTTCCGGCCACGGCAGGAACCAGAACAAAGAGCATGGCGAGGCCCGCTCCCGCTGCGAGACCAGCCAAATAGCCGGGCACCAAAAAAACCGCCGTCTCGGCGAGCGCCTTGCCGAGCTTCGCTCTCGTCAGGGCCGAGTCCGGATCGAGAAAAAGCGCGCTCACAACATCCCACGGCCCCTTGGCGAAGAACGGGTTGAGGTCGAAGAGGGCGATCAAACCCCACCAGGCAACGAGCACAAACACCACGACCTGGAGCGCGTCGCTGGCACGACTCAGCCAACTGGTTTGGTCGCGACCGCCTGAACGCGCTGGCGCCAAAATCACTGGCGGCGCATCGCGCAGAACCCGTCGCGCGATCCAACCGATGGCAAGATAGGCAAGGATCGCAACCGCTGTCGCAACGGTCGCCAGCGCCCAGGTCATGTCGACGTCAAGGGCGCGCATCGCCCGAACGGTCAGTACGCCCATGCCGCGTTCAGCCCCGGTAAACTCGCCCACCATCGCACCTAGAAAGGCTGCCGGCGCGGCGATCTGCAACCCGGCGAAAAGATAAGGCAGCGAAGCCTGCAGACGCACGTGAAACAGTTCCGACAGACCCGAACGGCCATAGCTGCGCACCAAGTCAAACCAGGTGGCAGGCACAGCCTTCAGCCCGACAAGCAACGGGATCAACGTCGTGTAATAGACCGCCAGCGCAGCCAGCATGATCTGCGGACCTGGACCCGGCCCGAAAAGCACGCGCAGGATCGGCCCCGTTGCGACCAAGGGCAGGCAGAACACGACAAGCGCAACGCCGGTGACCAGCGTCTGGCTGCGCGGCCAGGCAAGCGCGATGGCCGCCAGCAGGATGGCAGCCAGATTTCCAAGCGCGAATCCGGCAGCGGCATTGCTCAACGTCACGCCGAGCGCCCGGGCCATCAGGCCGCTATTGTCGACCAGATAAAGAAGAATGTCGGATGGTGCGGCGAGGACAAAACTGTCGGCGAGCCACCGTGCACCGAACTCCCAGGCAACAAGCACAAAGACGAGACCAAGGATCGTCGCCCGCGAGGAGGATGGCTGACCGATCCCCGCTGAGGAAAGCGCCAGCGGTTTGGCAAGCACGGCTGACCCGGTCATTGCGCCGCCAACGTCCCGTCGCTTTTGGCCATCCCGTCGGCGAGGGCGGCAAAAACCTGATCGGCAATGGCGCCGAACGCCGGCCGTCGCGCGTCATCATGACGGCGCGGGCGAGGAAGATCGACGGCGATATCGGCGACGATCTCCGCCGGTCGCGGCGATAGGGCTATGATGCGATCGGCCAGCATGACCGCCTCATTCACCGAGTGCGTCACCAAGAGTGTGGTGGTGCCCCGCGCCTCCCAGAGACGCGGCAAATCCTGCGCTAGTTGCCGACGTGTGAGTTCGTCCACCGCGCCAAAAGGTTCGTCGAGCAGAAGCAAACGAGGCTCAGTTGCCAAAGCCCGAGCAATTGCAGCGCGCTGGCGCATACCGCCCGAAAGCTCTGCCGGTCGCACATCGGCAAACCCGTCCAAACCGACAAGTGCGATCAGCTGATCCACATCGCCGTCTTTGATTGGCCGTCGTGCGAGTGTCAGCGCAAGCTCAATATTGCCGCGCACCGTCCGCCAAGGCAGCAAAGACGGGTCCTGAAAGGCGACGGACAGCTCGGCGCGACGCAGCGTTTCAGCGGGCGGCGATCCACCGATATCGATGGTCCCGCTGCTGGGCTCTTCCAGCCCCGCGATCATGCGCAAAAGGGTGGATTTCCCGCAGCCGGACGGTCCGACAATGGCTGTCGTCCGCCCGGCGGCAAAGGAAAGGTCGAGCGGGCAGACCGCCGTCAACCCGCCGGGGTATGTCTTGGAAAGTCCAGCGCAGACGATCCCCGGCGGTGGAGGATGATCAGGCGCCATAGACCTCTTCAAGAATCGAGCGGTCCCAAAGATCAGGCGTAACTGTGCGGCCGAGCAAGGCCAAAGTTTCAATGTTCTCTGCCACGGCCTCATCGGTCCACCAGCCAAACCCGTTGGCCGCCGTCTGGTCGGAGAACATGAGCGGCACCTGCCGCGCGGCCTGCAGCTTCTGCGTTTCCAGATCGAGCCCAGCATCGGGGAACATCGCGAGCGTCAGCTCAGCGGCCGCATCGGTGTCGGTCTGATAGGCCGCCCAGCCGCGTACCTCGCCAGCCATCAAGGCAACCAGCTCCGAGCGGCGCTCAGCCAAGCTTTCGTCGGTCGCGATGTAGGTCTGCGAATGCACCGCATAGCCATAATCGGCCATCAGCATGGTGAGGCTCTCAACGCCCTGCATGGCCATCGCCACCGGCAGATCAGTTTCCCAACAGAGCAGGCAATCCACCTCGTCGGCGAGCAAAGGCTGCGCCGAATATTGGGTGGGGATGATGTCAATGGCGTTGATGTCGACATTGTTCAGCGTGCACAGCGCCTGAAGCACGGGCGTGTTGGCGAGCGCCATACCAATGCGCTTGCCTTCCAGATCGCCCGGCACGTTGACCGGGTTGACGGGCAAAGAGGCGATGACAAAGGGGTTTTTCTGCATGGCAACGCCAAGGATTTTAAACTCAGCGCCCTGCTCCACAGCCGCTGCCGTGTAATCAGCCGCCGAGATACCCATCAGGGCCGTGCCGGAAACCACCGGTGGCTCGACAGGGGCATTGGGGCCGCCGGGCAACAGCGAGACATCCAAGCCGGCCTGCGACCACCATCCCCGGTCAAGGGCGATGTAGCTGCCAGCAAATTGGGCCGAATGCAGCCAGGACAGTTGAAAGCCCACCGGCGTCTGTGCATGAGCGCCGCGAAGGGGCCAGCCAGAGGCGGCTGCACCTAATCCAAGGCCTGCACCGGCAAGCAACGTTCGGCGTGTGAGGGGAAAGCGGTCAGTCATGGGATCCTCCATTTGGACCAAAGGCTAGAGGGGAAGGTTGCAATGGCAACACGCGAAAGCCCGTACCTTGCGATAAAGAAACAGTGATCGACGGCAGACGTCATTGGGCTACCCGTCCTCCTGTGAGCGAAGCCAAAGCGTCAGAAGCCCGGGCAGAACGGCCACCAGCAACACCAAGCCGAAGGCAACGCTGGCGGCAAAGCCTTCGCTTGCCGTGGCGCCCGCCAGGGGAAAAAGCGCTGCTGCCGCGCCTTCGCGCACGCCCCAACCGCTGATCGTCAGCGGGATGAGCATGGTGAAAAGGATCAGCGGAACCAGCGCCAAGATGACCACAGGTGGCAGAACTACGCCGACCGCCCGCGCGCAGAACGCAAAGGCGGCCAGATTGCAGAGCGTGGTGCCGGCGCTCAGCACAATTTGCATCGGCAGAACATTTGGCGCGGCGAGCGCATGGCCCATGTCCTTCCATAGCCCCATCACTTTGGCGCCGATCCGCCCAGGCAAGTTCGCACCGGCGAAAAGTGCGGCGGGCAGAGCGAATCCAACCGCGATCATCAGGAGCACGGGTGGCACCAGCCAAGCCGGCCAGTCAAACCCGCCGGGTATAAGCAACGTTGCCAAAAAGGCTGAAGCCATCGCCAGGAACATCGCGATCTGACCGGCGAGACGTTCAAAAATGACGGCCTGACCGGCGGCGAGCAGTCCGGCTTGGCCGCGCGAGCGCACCGCGCGTCCGGCATCGCCAACTACCCCGCCCGGCACGGCCTGGTTCACCATTTGCGCAAGGTAGTATTCGTGCAGTGCATGCATGGCCGGCAGCTTGATGCCCAACTGGCCCGCCGTCAGCCGCCATCGCGCCGCCGACAGCACTGTTTGCACGGTCAGCGCACCGATAGCCGCCACCAGCCAGATCGGCTCCGCGGTGGAAAGAATGCGTGCTGTTTCCGGTCCATCGGCAATCCGCCAAAGCAGCGCGAGCAGCCCGATGGTTGCCGCCAATTGGCCAAAGCGCATCAGACCTGGCGAGAGGGAGAGCACACCCGTGGTCATCGCGCCGCCGCCTCGATCGGATTGGAGGAGAACGCGTCCAAGATCAGGCCACGCATGCCTGCCATCGAACGCACTGGCGTATCATCGGGTGGAATAAGGCCCTGGACAAAGCCGTGATCGGCCAAACGATCAACCAGCGCGGGAACGCCGATAACGTGAATGGGCACATCGGGGCGCTCGTCCAGCGCAACGAAACTTGCTGCCTGATGATCGCCAATCACGACCAGAAGGGGTGGTTCATCGCCCTGGCGGGCAGCATAGGCGAAGACGGTCTGCAAGGCGTAATCAACGGCCAGCCGGTATTGCGCACGAACGCGATCGCGATCACGCCAGACAATATCGGGCGCATCGCCAGAAGCAGCCATCGCGTTGAAAATCTGACCGTCGCCAATGGTCTCCCAATCGACAAGGGTCGGCACAGGCACCCAAGGCGCGTGCGAGGATCCCAGCGCGACCTGAACGAACAGGTTTTGATCGTCCGCGCGTTCCTCGCGCAGGTGCCGGTTGAGAGCGGCCAAGGTGAACTGATCCGGCATCGTGACCCAATTGAACGGCTCGCCCTGGTAACCAAGATCGGCTGCAGCAAGCACAGTGTCGAAGCCCATAAATTGGGATTCAGGCCATTCAAGGGTGATCTGCGGCATCACCGCAGCAGTGCGAAACCCCGAGCGCGCGGCAATGTGAAAAAGCGTTTGCCGGCCGCTCGCGAGCGCCGCGCCATAGCTTGCCTGGTCGTCAATCCAAAGCCCGTTGGCAAAGGTGGCGTGGGCAAGCCAGCTCTGACCGCCACGTGTTGGCGAGGACAGAAAGCTTGAGGCCATGGCAAACCCCAAATCACCTAGCTCGGCCTCTGCAGCTTCCAGCGTCTGGCGATGCAGATCGGCGTATAACGGCGTGTCGAAACTCGTCCGCCCATAGCTTTCCACGAACAGAACCACGACGTCGCGGTCGATGAGATCAAGCAGGCCATCCTCGTCCCGGTAAGGATCGGCAAGGGCTGCCGAACGAAAGGCCCGCAGATCAGCGAGCGTCTCGCGCGTCATGCCGATGCGTTCCACGCCGACACGAGCGGTGAACGCGGCACCCGGCGGCTCGGCGGGCAAGTTCCACCGGCCCATGGCGTGGCCGATTTCCGCTGCGGCAACACCGGCGAACAGAACCGCCCCAACAGACGCCAGCCGCACAGCCGCGGGTTTAATGGTCACACTTGCCCAAACGCCCGACGCCCACCACAAAAACGCCGCCACCAGCGCAGTCAAAAGCACAGCACCAACCACCGCGAGCACGGCCGCCAACATGCCGAAGGTTCCGGCGATCAACTGTGCAAACGAGACGACCAAGGGCAAATCAGCGACCGGGTTGAACCCTCGGTTGAGCGCGGTGAACATAATGTAGTCTGCGGTTTTCAGCACCATCAGCAGCGTCAAAACCGCCACCAGCAAGCCTCGCACCCAGGCGCCCGCACGACCATCGCCAAGCGCCAGCAGGGCCAACAAGACAACAGGAAGCTCCAGCGGCAGGACCAACAAGGCGCCCCAGCTCATGGCCGCCGGATGATTGGGTTGGATCAGCACGAGATGAAAAACTAGGGCCGCGAGGACGAGGCGCAGCGCGGGTGTCAAGGCAGAAGGGTTCAAGGGCGCGACCGCCAAAGCCAGAGGATATCAAGAGCAAACGACCAGACCAGCGCCAAACTGGCAATAACGATCAGTGGAGCGGCAATGCTCGCATCGAGCACGGGGGCCTGAAGCGCGACCAACGTGCCGATCTGCAAGACGCAGACGGTTTTGCGGCTGAAGCGCTCCGGCAGCGCCCCTCCAAGCCAGGGAAACACTCTGTTGGCGGCCACGAACAGATAGTGCGGCAATCCAAGAAGCACGACCCAGAAACCAGCGATCTCGCCAAACGCAGCGTGCAGCGCCAACACCAAGGCGAATGCGGCATCCACCTCCATGTCGAACCGCGCACCGAAGCTCGAGGCCAAGTCTTGTCGGCGAGCAAGCCAGCCGTCCACGCCGTCCAGCGTTAGGGCAAACGTGGCGATGACAAAGATTGCCCAGGCGGGACTGGTTGTTGAGATCAAAGCGCCGGCGAGCGTGGCGACGATCACCAGCCGCACAAGCGTAACGACATTGCAGAGACCGAGAACCGCATGCGGGTAGGTGCGCATCAAGGCAATGCCGAACGTGATGGACGCAACCAGGAAAAGGCCGAGGCCGACCGCCAGGCCAAGGATGCCCTCGCGCTCTAAGCCGAACAGGCCGACGCTCAACACCGCAACGCAGACCGCCCCGGCAATCGCCGTCAGTACGAACCCGGAAAGCGGGGGGCGCAAGCGAGGGTTGGGCAACGCCTGCTGCAAATGCGGACTTTGACTTGGTTCCACGAAACGCATGTCCTAGAGATTAATAGCGCTTGCGCGAAGTCAAGCCCGCTCGTTGGGGTTGAATCAGCGCCATTTTGTCCTCCAGCAGACGACAGGAGACTTGGAGCATGACCACGCCGTCCTTTGGATACCGAACGCCAGCGCGCCTGTTGCATTGGGTGATGGCCATTCTCATTCTCCTGATGATCGCTGCCGGATTCCTGATGATTCAGGAGGGTTTGGCTCGCTCGACGCAGAACACGCTTTTCATCTTTCACAAGAATATCGGCGTTTTGGTGATGCTTCTGGTAATTGCTCGGCTTTTCTATCGCTGGCGCAATCCACCGGTTCTAGAGCCTGCGCCAATGCCGGCCTGGCAGGAGTCCATCGCCAAACTCACCCATGTCGCGCTCTACGCGCTTTTGATCATTATGCCCATCGCCGGTTACGTGCGGGTCCGCGCCGGGGGATTTCCGATCGAGGCGCTCGACGCTGCCGGTGTCCCAGCTTTTGTGCCGCGTTCGGACGAATTGGCCGCATTCGCCAAAAGCGTCCATTATTTTGGCGCTTTTGCCATTGCAGGTCTGGTAGCGATGCATATCGGAGCAGCGGCCTTTCACGGGCTGGTGCGCCGAGACGGCATCTTCTCGCGCATGTGGCCGCCCGTCGCCGGACGCGCCGACCAAACCTAACCTTGCCGATTGCCCGATCGGCGATACTTGCCCAAGTAGTCAATTCAACCGCTGCATCTTGGAGTCCCCCCGTCCTTGTCCGTTGTTGAAAGCGCCCGTCCTTTAGCCGACGCCGCCTCGGGCGATAGGCTCGCCCATCTGGGCCCGCGCTCGGCTTTTTTTGGGGTGACCACGCTGCTCTCGCTGGCGATTGTGGTCGCGTTTGCCCATGCGGTTGAAAGCTGGACGCCGTTTGCGTGGGCGGCCTTGCCCCTGGTGTTCATCAACGCGTTGTGGATCGCAGGCGGCGCAGCAACGGCCCTGGTCGGCCTGGCGCAGCCGGATAGAAAACCTCAAGTCCCGCCAACGACCTGGCTGCCCAGCGGCCGGACCGCGATTTTGGTCACGCTTTGCGGTGAAGATCCCCGCCCCTTGGCCGAATACCTGACGCAGCTCGCCTCCGATCTGGAAAGACGCGGCCCTAAAGCCTCAACGCGCATCACCGTGCTGTCCGACACATCGGGCACCGCCAAGATCAGTGCCGAAGAAGGAGCGCTACGCCCGCTCATCGACAGCGGGCGCATCACCTACCGTCGACGGGCCGAAAACACAGGCCGCAAGCCTGGGAACATCGCCGATTGGCTTGCCGGGCACGGCAATGCCTTTGACGCCATGATGGTGCTTGATGCTGACAGCCGCATGACCGCAGCACGCATGCGCCACATGATCTGGCAGCTGGAAAGCCGGCCGAAAATTGGCCTCCTTCAAGCAGGCATCGCGCTGGTACCTGGGCGCAGCCTCTTTGGCCGCCATCAACGCAACACCTCGCGCCTCTTGTCGCGCAATTTCGGCAAAGGGCTGGCCGCCTGGTCTGGCACCACGGGCAATTATTGGGGTCACAACGCAATCATGCGGATCGCCGCATTCCGAGCCGCAGCCAAGCTTCCCGAGCTGTCCGGATCAGCGCCCTTGGGTGGTGCCCTGCTCAGCCATGATTTCGTTGAAGCGGCCTGGATACGGCGCGCCGGTTGGGACGTGGTGCTCGACCCTGATCTTGCCGGCAGCGCGGAAGATGCGCCGCAGACATTGGAGGCGTTTCACCGCCGCGACCGGCGTTGGTGCCAGGGCAATCTGCAGCATTTGCGCCTGCTGGCCGAACCTGGCCTGCACCCCGTGAGCCGCTTCAACCTGCTCTCAGGCATCTTCAGCTACATCGCTGCGCCCATTTGGCTGATCCTGGTCGTTCTGATTGGCCTCGGTGCCGTCTCCGTCACCCATGCGATTCCGCTGGGATTGGTGGCCGCGACGCTCCTGCTACCCAAATTCTGTGCCATGGCCGAAGCGCTGTCGCGGGCGCAAACCCGCTGGCGCAAGCGCATCATTTTGCGAGCATCGGCGGCCGAATTGGGGCTCTCCACGATCCTGGCGCCGCTGGTCATGGTGCGTCAATCAGCTTCGGTTGCCTCGGTTCTCATCGGCATTGATTGCGGCTGGAAGTCTGGTCGCAACCACCGCTTATCCTTGCCGACAGGAGCAGGCGAGATGGCCGTTGGCGTCGCTCTGCTCGCCCTGGCGGCGACATCAGGCCTCGGCGCAACCTTGTGGCTCGCGCCCATGATCCTGCCGCTCATTGGAGCGCCGCTCATCGTGCGCGCCATCGACGCCGGAGCGTGAGGAGACCGCTTCCATGATGCGACGGCGCGATGTCTTGGCGGCCGGTGCGGCCCTGTTGGCAAGTCCCGCCGTGCGCGTCTCGGCCAATCCGCTGGCATCCACCTCGCTTTTGGATGACGCCAGGGCGATGAGCCGGCGACCTTACGCGCCGAGCACATTGCAACTCTCGCCACCCTTTGCTGATCTTGATTACAACGCCTATCGCGGCATCCGGCCGCTTCCCGGTCTTGCCGGCATGCTGCCACACGGGTCCGATTTTGCTGTCGATCTGCTGCCTCCGGGGCTCTACTTTCCCGATCCGGTCAAGATCGATCGCGTGACGGCCGATGGTCTCAGCGAGATCGATTTTCGCCCCAGCCTGTTCAGCTTCGAGCCGCGCTACTTCGATTCTATTCCTGAAAACAGCCCCGGCGCCGGGTTCTCCGGCATGCGCCTGCGCTACCCGCTGAACGATTCTGAGCGGATGGACGAGGTCCTGGTAATCCAAGGCGCGAGCTATTTTCGCGCCATCGGCCAAGCGATGGTCTATGGGCTGTCCGCCCGCGCCGTTGCCATCGGCACAGGCGGTGCAGGTCCGGAAGAGTTTCCACGCTTCACCCATTTGCGCCTACACCCAGCCGACGATGGATCGGTGCGGATCGAGGGTCTCATCGACAGCCCCTCGCTGGCCGCTCATATCGACATGACCGTACGGCCCGGCGACGACACGCAGATGGACGTCATCACGACACTGCTGCCGCGCGTGCCGATCCCCGACATTGGCGTGGCACCGCTGACCTCGATGTATCTGAAAGGTCCGATGCGCGCGTCGGTGTCCGATGATTTCCGCCCGCGCGTCCATGACAGCGATGTTCTGTTCATCGAGAATGGCGCTGGCGAAAAGCTCTGGCGGCCCATCGCCAACCCCACGCGCCTGGAAACCTCGGCCTTCGTCGATGAAGCGCCTGCGAGCTTCGGCCTGTTCCAGACCAGGCGCGAGTTTGAAGATTTTGAAGACACCGAAGCGCGATACCACGACCGGCCCTCGGCCATCGTGCGACCCACCGGTCATTGGGGACGCGGCGCGGTTATGCTGGTGGAGATTCCAACCGGCGATGAGTTTATGGACAACATCGTCGCCTTTTGGCGTCCGGAAGAAACGCTGTCTCCGGGCGAGGAACACCGCTTCGCCTACAGCCTGACCTGGACACGCACACCGCCTGTGACCGGGAACCTCGCGCCGATCCTGCAAAGCCGCAGCGGCCGCGAGCACGACCAGCCGGGCGTTCGGCGCTTTGTCGTTGATGTTGGCACCCATGTTCCAGGCGCCGCGCCGGTCTTGTCGGCAAGCGCTGGCGCGACACTGTCGGGCGCGAGTGCGTTCCCCCTATCCGACGATCTGGGAACACGCGTGACCTTTTTGCTGGATCCCGGCGCGTTGGACGCCACAGAGGTCCGCCTCAGCCTGCGCGCGCCGGACGGCACACCCCTCAGTCCGACCTGGCTCCATCGGTGGACCCGCGCGCGCGACGGCGGCGTCTAACCACCCCATGTGATCCGCGCGGCCAGAGGCCGATGGTCGGAGGCCATGCGGATGCCCGGCCCGTCCAACACCTCAGTCGACACCACCTTTCCAGGCTCACTCACAAGTACCCTGTCCAGCGGCAACAGGGGTCGGCGGATGGGAAACGTCGCAGGCACCGGCCCACCGAAATTGGCGCCAAGCACCTTTGGCGACAGAGCGAGCCCGCCCCAGGGCCGCCACTCATTGAGGTCGCCGATCAGCGCCGTCGGACGCTGTTGTCGCCGGAAGAGATGCTGCCCGATGGTGCGCATCTGCGCGATCCGCAGACCTTGCCAGAGCGAGAGATGCGTCCCGATGAGCCGGAAAGCCTGCCCATCGCGCTGCGCATCAACGATTACCGCGCCGCGATGACAATGCCCCGGCAGATCAAGTAGCGCGATATCGTCAACTTGAAAGGACGGGTGGAGAAACACGATGACGCCAAGAAACCCATGGCTGCCCTCGCCCCATCGGTAATCGGGTGCACCATGGACGTGGCGAAGTCCCGTCACGTGTTCGATCTGCTGCAGGTCGAGAAGCCCATGATGGGGCGGCACTTCTTCGTCCGCTTCCTGGAAGATCAAAGTGTCGCAATCGGGACGCCAGACCTCGTCACGCAAGACTGACACCGTCCGCGCCGGGTCAACGACGCCGTCATTGCCGCGGCAACGGTGAATGTTCCAACTGATGCACTGCAACAAAGGCTCAACTCGGTGGGTGAGGGGCACGATTCGGTAAGCAGCCTAACATCCAGGGCGGCCGACGCCGACTGCTGGGGTGGATCAAACGCTTAACCAACCGCCTTGATTTGTCTCGAAAATCGCCCGGATTCCTGTATGCTTTAAGAATGGAAAACTTGAAGCGGTTCATCCTCCTTGGGTCGATAACTGTCGTTGCGCTGGGCATCTTTCGCGAGGTGTTCGTGCTGTCCAATGGGCTGGAAACCCCGCTCCAAGAACTGCGCCAGTTCGATCTCGACGCCGAAAACAATGTGCCAAGCTGGTGGTCATCCTCGCTGATGCTGGCCTCGGCAATGGTCATGTTTCTGTTTGCCAAGGCCGATGACAATCGCGGGTTGTTCCATTCCAAGGTCTGGCTGCCTTTGGCCACGGTTTTTCTGCTGCTCTCGATCGATGAGTCAGCAAGCTTCCACGAGGCCCTGATGAACCCGCTGCGCACGGTGCTCGACGCCGGCGGCATCTTTTATTATGCTTGGGTCGTTCCCGCGTTTCTGTGCCTTGCGGTCTTTGGCTTGTTGATCCTGCGCTCCTTCTTGCGCTTGCCAGGCAACATTCAGTTCGCCTTCGCCCTGGCTGGTTTGATCTATGTGTCGGGCGCTCTGGGCATGGAACTTTTCGGCGGGTGGCTCGACTATTCCGGCCTTCGCATGGAGACGATCTACAGCCTTTCGATCATCGTGGAAGAAACGCTTGAGATTACCGGTTTGACGCTCTTTTTGCTGGCGCTTATCCGGCTTGCTGAGCAACACGTCACCTTGCGCATCAACGGCCAAGTACCTCACTCGGCATCACGACGTGAGAAAGTGACAGCGGACGCCAAACCCGTCGCCAGCTAAAGCTCAAGTGCGTTAAACCGGGTGGTCCTTACCGACCGGCGTCACACCATAGCGCGCATAGATCGGCGCCATTCGTTCCTGGTCGGTGCGCTCTGGAAAAACCGCATAGCTGGGCGCCCAGATGCGCTCAATACGCTCTACCGCGACCGAGATGATGTTCCGGATAGGAAAGGCCTCTCCGGCTATTGGGCGCAAGGGCGCACTCTCACCAGCAAACCGCGCATCATCCGGCGACACGATGTCGGCGCGCCCGCGCAGTTTGAAGCCTTTCTGCCGAAAAATATCGATGAAGCTCACGCAGACGGATGGGTGCGCACGAACATTGGCAACGCTGCCCGTGGAGGCGACGTCGGCGATCACCAGGCGGCTGTTGCCAAGCGGCGCAAAAATCTCCTTGGGGCTCACCGACGGGGCGCCATCTGGACCGACTGTTGCTAGCCAGCAGAGCACCGCCGCCTCGGCTTCGGCGATCACGGTGGAGCTTAAAGTCATTGCGCTGCGGCGCTTAGGATCAGTCATAGCGCGTGCCGTCCTTGCGGGTGAACACCCAAGCGCCATCGATCATTACCGCTTTCAGATCGTCCTCCGGATAGGAGCCTTCATCGCCCGGTGTGCGATCGCCAATCTCCAGATAGATCACCGGCGCACCGGTGCGATTGATCAACTGGTGCGCCGCGCCGCCTGCGCGAAACCCGGCGCACATCCCCGGTGTCAGAACCTGTTCGCCCGTCTCTGTGCGCAGTGTTGGATAGCCTTGCAGAATGTAGATCATCTCATCCTGCTTACTGTGCCGGTGCAACAACGCGGACTCGGCCCCAGGCGCAAGTTCGGTCAAGTTCACACCAAAGTTCGACAGCCCGAACACGTCACCCAGCTGCCGTTTGACGCGCCCAGCAACGCGCGCCGCAAAGGGCTCTGGATAGTTGGACGGCTTGCTGCGTGGCGCGACCTCGTTGGCCATCACCGCAAAGGCAGATGGTGAGCGTGTCATGGGCTTCCTCCGGCTTCCTTAAATAGGTCAGTATTACTGACATAATAGAAGAACTGAGCGGAAAAGACCCTTACCCATAGGTCTGAGAGGTCAACACAGCGGCTGCCGACGGCTCAGCAATAGGCCAGGCGGAGGTCTGACCGGAGCATGTCGAGCGGTCGATTCAGCGCTTGGGATTCCATGCGCCCAACGATCTTCGGCACGTCTCGGTCCAAGATCACCGCCATCAACGCCAGCATCAACCACCCGAACAGGCGCGACCGCGGCTTGACTGACCAGCACCCACCAGCCACCAGCCTCCGGGGCGGCCTAGGGTCAGATACTGGAGCAACAAAACGGAACTATTGGGAAACCAATGTGCGCTTTGCGAAACTAGGGTTCGAATCCGCGTTTCTCCGAATTGGAGCCACGGTCGATGAAAAACTGATCAAGGCCGCGCCGACCAGTTTGGTCGACGCCGCGGAATTGCTGATCCCTAGAACGTCCGTCGAATGCGGAGACCGCCATACGCGGTAACTCCTGTTTCAACATCAATCCTGTGATCAACAATGGTGTTGTAGGTGTTGTTGATGTCATACCCACCCTGCACTTGCAGGCCGGCATAGGCGCCAACAGTGAATCCATACAAAGGACTGTCGTGGGGCTTGTCATACTCGATGCTGAGATCAAAACCACCGGCGGGGACGACGGCCGTTCCCGAGTCGGAGAAATTGATAGCGCCGGCGCCGGCGCCAGTCGCAGTAAAGTCCCAGGTCGACAAACGACCACCAGCGTAGGCGCGTCCAGCTACACGGGTTGAGTCCAGCGCCCACAGCACCTGTTCAAGTCCAAGAAAGCCCGACACAATGTTGGGATTGAACTGAAACTGCGTCCGAATGAAATCAGCAGCGCTTCGAAAATTCTGCGTATCAACGTCAATAGACGCTGTAGGCGCTGCCCAAGCGCCGGCAAAGACAGAGGTTCCAGTTTCCGGTGAAGCGAGGATAGTGATGTAGGCGTCGACGCCTGGATCAATGCTGTCAACGTCAACCTGCGAACTGTAAACGTTGCCGTTGAAGTCAGACGTCACGTTTACTTGAGAGCTGAAGAAGCGGATCTCGGCACCGATCGCCGCGCTACCATAATTGTAACCGGACGGAATGGTTGGATCATTGGCCGACATTTGCGCATTGGCCGGCCCGGCAGCATAAAAGGCGATTCCTACAGCTAGACCGAGCCCAGCGACCAATCTAAGAGTTGCTATCCTATCCATGAAGCTTTCCCCCAAACAGCAATTGGCAATTTCGATGGAAAGGAAGCGTTTCTCCAATTACCGAGTCAACATAGTGCTTCATTCCAGACGGGAAAAAAGCGAACTTCCTTTACGGTTTGTTTACGAATTTTGAGATTGTGCGACCGAATCGCCACACCTGACAGCACAGTTGGGAACGATCAAAACGCTCAGTCCTGGCCAGTGAACGCCCAAGCCACATCCTGCAGTTCTTCATCCGGATACGACCCCAGATCGCCGGGTATGCGATCGCCGCTTTCCAAGTAAGCTGCCGATGAATCCCAGCGGATTGCCAGCTAATGTGCACCGGTCTCTGGCTTCGTATCCAACGCAAAAGCCCCGGTTTCAGCAATTGCACGCCATTATTCCATGCGCCGTGGCACCACCTCTGAGACAACTGCAAGTGAAATTGTACGGTTGATAGCGATGCCGGAATTTCGTCGGCATCCCGACGTGATGATCGAAGTCGACCATCAAGATTTTTGGTCAACGGGCGGATCATTCTCCTTGGTCGTCAACAGCTCGCGCACCAGCGGATTGGGGAAAGTGCGCTCCATGGTGACGGCGTAGAAGGTTTCGGCCAAATCCGGCAAAGGCGCGGCTTCGACGAGCAGGCCTGAAGCCAGCTCATCCTGCACCACGATGGGCGGCAGCACGGCCAGTCCGACGCCCTCGCGGGCGAGCAGACGCATCATCGCCATATCATCGACCTCGGCCGCGATTTGCGGGCGCAGATCAAGCCGCTCCATCCAAGCGTCAAATCCCAGGCGCACGCTGCTTTCCGGCGTTGGCAGAACAACCGGATGGGCCGCAAGCAGCGCTTCGATCGTCTCACCTGAAATCCGCTCACGAGTGCCGACCAGACTGACAATCTGTTCGTCCAGCCGGTGCGCCACGAAACTGGAGAGCGCATCGCGTGGCGGTGGTTGATTCATCAACACCACGTCAAGGTTCAACGTCTCAAGACCCCGTAAAAGGTCTTCCGCCCCACCGGAGCGCAGAATGAGATCGACGTCAGCGCGTCCAAGCAACGGTTTCAAAAAACTAAGCTGAAAGTTGCGCGACAGCGTCGCCAGCGATCCAACGCGCACCGCACGCCGGGTCTGGCCCTCCTGACGCAAGGTCGAAAGCAGCTCATCGCCAGTCGCAAAAATCGTATCGGCATGGTCCAGCGTGAGGCGCCCAGCCTCAGTCAGATGCAACGCACGACCCCTCCGCTCGAACAGCTGATGCCCGAGCTGTTCTTCCAGCCGTTTGATCTGAACCGACAGCGCCGACTGCGAGATATTCAGCTGTTCGGCGGTGCGTGTGAGGTTACCGGTGTGGGC
The DNA here is from genome assembly GCA_017642935.1 of Hyphomicrobiales bacterium. Taxonomy (NCBI): domain Bacteria; kingdom Pseudomonadati; phylum Pseudomonadota; class Alphaproteobacteria; order Hyphomicrobiales; species Hyphomicrobiales bacterium. Next base: position 627,111 of record JAEPOK010000002.1, on the reverse strand, counting down.
AACGGCACGAAAATAGCGCAGATGATTGTAATTGAGTGGAGCCATTCGTTCGTTTTAAGTGAACGTTTTTCGCTAAACAATGTATTTTTATTGGAGAATCCTACGCGTTAATCCCCACCGACTACGCATCGAACACCGGCTGGAGACTCTCCGTGTACGCACTTCTTGCCTTCCTCGCGCCTTTGGCGCTGATCGCCGCTGCCATCTTTGCTTTTCGCGGGCCGTCGTTTCGCCCCACCGCAACGGTGAAACTGGCTGAGATTGCAGCGCTTGCCGCCTTTGCCGTCTCTGCTTTGGTGGGCGCGCTGTTGCTGGTGAATGGCGCGGCGACGTCGCCAACGCTGGGCATTTCCAGCTTTGGTTTGAGCACGCGCGTCGATGCGCTGTCGGTCATCATGATGATGCTCGTGTCATTCGTCGGCTGGGTGGTGCTGCGGTTCTCCGGCACCTATCTCGACGGTGAAGCCAAGCAAGGCCCGTTCACCGGCTGGATGCTGCTCACCCTCGCCTCGGTGCTGCTGCTCGTCCAATCCGGCACGCTGGTGCAGCTTGTGCTCGCCTGGATCGGCACCAGCCTCTTCCTGCATCAGCTTCTTCTCTTCTATCCAGAGCGTGTGGAAGCCCAGCGCGCCGCCAAGAAAAAATGGATCGTCTCGCGCGCCGGTGATGTCGCACTGCTCGCCGCCGCGCTCATCCTCATGGTGAACTACGGCACGGGCGACATCGCCGCCATTCTCGCGCAAGCATCCGATGGCCAAGCGACGGCCAGCACCCTCTGGGTTGCAGGCCTTCTCGCGCTCGCCGCGCTCTTGAAATCAGCCCAGTTCCCCACCCATGGCTGGCTGACCGAGGTGATGGAAACCCCAACGCCGGTCTCCGCCCTGCTGCATGCTGGTGTCATCAATGCCGGCGGTTTCCTCCTTATCCGCTTTGCAGACGTTATGCTGCTTGCCCCTGGCGTTCTCGCCGTGCTGGTGATGATCGGCGGCTTCACAGCCCTGTTCGGCGGCCTGGTCATGCTCACCCAATCCGCAGTGAAAACCTCGCTCGCCTGGTCCACCGTGGCGCAGATGGGCTTCATGATCCTGCAATGCGGCCTTGCGCTCTTCCCGCTGGCCCTGCTCCACATCGTCGCCCACTCGCTTTACAAGGCACACGCGTTTCTCGCCTCCGGCGGCACTGTTGATCTGGTGGCGTCCATCCGCCGCCCTGGCCCTGTTGCCGTGCCAAGCCCCGGCGCCGTCGGCAAAGCGTTTTTGATCGCCATCGCTATCTACGCCGTGGTCGCAACGCTCTTTGCGTTCTCCTTCGGCTTCGACAGCAAGTCGCCGCAGGCCCTCGCGCTTGGCGCGATCCTGATCTTCGGTGTGGCGTATTTGCTGGCTCAAGGTCTTGCCGATAAAGCGCCTTGGGTGCTCACCTTGCGCACCTCACAATATGCGCTTGCCACCGCGCTTGCCTATTTCGCCCTGCAGACCGGCGCGGACTGGATCATGGTTGGCACTCTACCCGCCACCCTGGCGCCTGGACCGCTGGAATGGGCGCTCATCGTGCTCTCCATCGTCAGCTTCGGCCTAGTCGCGGTCGCGCAGGCACTCTTCCCGCTCTGGGCCTACCACCCGGCCGCGGCGGGCCTGCGGGTTCACCTCGCCAACGGGCTTTACGCCAACGCCGTCTTTGATCGTCTGATCAAAGGCCATTCGATCAAAAACACTGCCATCAAATCTTCATCCTAAGGTTCGGGAGCGCATCCAATGACCCAGTCTCACCTCCAAGCTGCCGACCAAGCCGTTCGGGCCGTTCCGCCGGTCTGGCCGCTGGCCTCTTCGGTTGCCGTCAACCCCTATCTCGGCCAGTCTCACATGTCGCTCGCTGAAACCGGCGCGTTGCTGGCCCGCGTGTCCGGGGTCGTCATGACCATGCCGCGCGAATGGTACGGCGAGAAAATCGCCAAGGGCGAAATCACCGACGCCGACATCACCGCCGCCATCGCCAGCGCGCCGCAAGCGCTGCGGCCTGCCAATGCAGAAGCAGTGCGCGCCGCTGTCGCCAAGCCGCAAACGATCACCGAAGCCGAGGCCCAGCGCCTGCCGACCGTGGCAAGCCTTGCCGCCAACGTCACCGGCATCGACTGGCCAAGCATTATTTCCTATCGGATTGGGGTCTGGGCTGCTGGCTATTTCGACCAAGGTCAAGCGCTTTGGGCCGCACCAAAGGGCCGCAACGCCTATGCCGCTTGGCGCGAAACCGCCACCCACGATTTGACGCCTGAGATTGCGGGGCTGAAAGGCTTTGCGCAGCATGTCGTGGACGCACCTGACAACGCGCCGGACGCCATTCTGCGGGCCGTCAAAACCCTTGATCTGCCAGAGGCGGCCTGGCCGACCTTCTTCCATGGCCAGCTGACCTCCTTGGGCGGGTGGAGCCAGGTCGCCCGCTACAAGCTGTGGCAGGCCGAACTTGCCGGCGAAACCGATACAACCGGCATCGAGTTCCTTGCCATCCGCCTGGTATGGGCCGAAGCCCTTTATCTGCACGCCAAGGGCACGATTGAAAAAAGCTGGCGCGAAGCGGCCGCCAAGTATGCCGAACCCGTCGAGCCGACCGCCGATTTGGTCCTAGATCAGGTGTTGCAGGAAGCCGCCGAACGGGCCGCCCAGCGTGGTTTGGCCGACATGTTCGCCGCACCTGCCCCGCAGGCATCCGACAAGCGCAAAACGCTACAAGCCGCCTTCTGCATTGATGTGCGCTCAGAAGTTTTCCGGCGGGCGCTGGAAGCAGTTGACCCGGCCATCGAGACGCTTGGTTTTGCCGGATTCTTCGGCATTATCACCTCGCATAAGGGCTTTGCCTCCGATGTTCCCGAGCATCGGCTGCCGGTGCTTCTGAACGCCGGCCTCCACTCGGTGTCGGGTGATGCGGACGATGAGAAAAAGGATCAGGCAACACGCTTTTCCAAGCGGGCAAGCCGCGCCTGGGGCCGGTTCAAACTGGCCGCTGTGTCGTCCTTCGCGTTCGTGGAAGCCACCGGGCCGGTCTATGTCGGCAAGCTTGTCCGCGATGCGCTGGGCATGACCAAGAACGATGCACCAAATGAACCAGCACCAAGGCTCGACCCATCACTGTCGCTAGAAGATCAGATCGAGGCAGCCAACACGGTGCTGCGCGCCATGTCGCTGACAGGCGACTTCGCCAAGATCGTGGTCCTCGCCGGTCATGGCGCGAACGTCACCAACAACCCGCACAAAAGCGCGCTGCATTGCGGTGCCTGCGGCGGGTACTCCGGTGAAGTGAATGCACGGCTGCTGGCAGCTGTGCTCAACAACGCAGACGTTCGCAACGGCTTGGTGGAAAAAGGTATCACGATCCCAGAGGACACACTGTTCCTTGCGGGCCTGCACGACACCACCACCGATGCGATCACGCTCTATGAAGACGATCAGTCGGTGACAGGCCACACGGCCGAGCTGAAAACCATCAAGAGCTGGTTCGAGGCGGCTGGCAAAGTGACCCGCGCCGAGCGGGCGCTACGCCTGCCACGGGCGGACGGCGAGAACCAGATCGCGCCAAGAAGCCAGGACTGGGCAGAAACCCGGCCCGAATGGGCGCTGGCAGGTTGTAAGGCCTTCATTGCCGCACCACGCTCACGCACCGCCGGCAAATCGCTGGAAGGTCGGGCGTTCCTGCATACCTACGACTGGAAGAAAGACGAGCCGAACGGCTTTGGCGTCCTGGAGCTCATCATGACCGCGCCAGTGGTCGTCGCCAGCTGGATCTCGCTGCAATATTACGGCTCATCCGTGGCACCAGAAGCTTTTGGCGGCGGCAACAAGCTCATCCACAATGTGGTCGGCGGTATCGGCGTGGTCGAAGGCAATGGCGGCAGCCTTTGCCCCGGCCTGCCTTGGCAGTCAGTGCATGATGGCGAGAAATTCGCCCATGATCCGCTACGGCTGTCGGTCTGCATCGAAGCGCCGACCGAGGCGATGAGCGACATTCTCTCACGGCATGAAGGCGTGCGCGATCTGTTCGACAACAAATGGTTGCACCTCTTTGCCCTCGACGCGGAAGGCAAGATGGCCATGCGCTATGTCGGCGATCTGAAATGGGAGGCCGCGTCCGCCCCAGCAGACGTGGAACAGGCCGCCTAGCTCGACAAAAGAACGGCCTGGCCGGTATGGGCGGACTCCTGCGCGGCCATGCCCATCTGCACCGCCATGGCGCCATCGGCCAGCGATACCGCTGGCTGACGGCCCTGGCGGATCGCCTCCAGGAATAGCTGATGCTGATAGAAGGTCGCGCCATTGTGGTCGCCGGCTTCCAGCAGGTCTTCGTCCACCGGAATGTCCAGTTCCATCGGCCCTTTCGGGTCGCGCGGTGAGACGATCACTTTGGCCACCGGCGGCACGCCAAGCTGCGCCGGCCAAAACCGGGTCGGACCCGGCACAAAGGCCTCGATCTTGCCCTTGGACCCGACAGCGCAAATCTCTTCCTGATAGCGGCTGCCATCGGCGAACATGCAAAGCTCCAGCATGCCGCGCGCGCCGTTCTCAAAATCCACGATCACATAGCCATGGTCCCAAATGTCGGGTACCTGCCCATCATAGGTCTCGTCGAGATGGTTCACGGCCTGACCGGCAGTCGCCATCACGCGCACCGGCTCGCTCTGCACCGCAAGGCGCATCAGATCGAAGAAGTGGCAGCATTTTTCGACCATTGTCCCGCCGGTGTTGCACGAGAAACGGTTCCAATCGCCGACTTTTTCCAGAAACGGAAAGCGATGCTCTTTGATCGACAGCATCTTGATGCCGCCGGTCTCTTCATGCACCCGGCTTAAGAACGAGGCGATGGGCGGCATATAGCGATATTCCATCGCCACCCAGACCAGCGCCGGATAGCGCGCAGCGAACTCGGCCAATTGGGCCGTATGCGACGGATCGGTGTAAACCGGCTTTTCCACCAGCAAGGGAAGCGCACGGCGACCGGCAATCTCCTGCATCTGACCAACATGCAGATGGTTGGGCGAGGCGATCACGAGCGCGTCGATCCCATCCAGATGCAGAAGCGCATCCAGGCTATCGACGGCGGTGGCATCGGGCGCGAGAAAACTCGCCTCTTTGCGCATCCCCTCGTCCGGCTCGGCGATGGCAACCACCTCGGCGTTTTCCAAAAACGCAATGTTGCGGATATGCTCCTGCCCCATCATGCCCGTGCCGACGATGCCGTAGCGCGTCGGCGGCTCATCGCTGGGATTGGGATGAAACGGCTTGGTCTCGGTCAACGCTTCGGCCGCCGCCTCGCTGGTGGGATCGCTCATGTTGTCCATGTGTCTTGTTCTCATTTCATGCGGGTGACGTAGCGCGCCTTGTCGGGGTCGAACCAGTTGCGGGAGTATTCGGCGACCTTGCCGTCCTTGGCGAAGCTGAGGCGCTCCACCAATCCGGCGGGTGCGCCCACCGGCTGACCGAACGCCTCCGGTGCCCAGTCCGGCACGCGGCCAACGCCGACGCGATCTTCGACGCGGGTGATCCAAAGATTCAGCGCTTGGCGGTAATAGAGGTAGAGCGATTCAGAGATCGCATCGCGGTTGAGACGCTCCACGTAGCTGCCGTCCAGCCAGATTTCTTCCACCGCCGCCGGTTGTCCGCCCAAAGAGCGCAGGCGACGAATGCGGTGACCCTCCGGTGACACACCAAAGGCGGGCAGATCGTCGGGCTTGGGCAGCCGCTCAATATCGAGCACTTCGGCCGTCGGAAGGCCCCCACCTTCCATCAGCTCCAGGCGAAAGAAAGCGTAGACACCGCTCGGATTGCCGCTGGCGCGCACATAATTGCCCGAGCCGTGCACTCGCTCTAAAAGGCTCTGCTTTTCCAGCTCACCGAGGGATTTGCGTAGCGTGCCCACCGAAATCGACAGGGAGGCGGCCATCTCGCGCTCCGGCGGAAGACGCTCCCCGTCGCGCAGACGGCCCGAGCCGATATCGCGGATCAGCATTTCGCTGATCTGCAAATAGACGGGCAGAGATCCAGAGGAGTTGTTACGCGGCAAAAGGGAGTCCAAAACGGCGGTCAAAATCAAAATTGATACAGCATTGATCTACATCAACTGCAATGCTATGCAAGAGAAAAATGAGGTGCGCTCAATCCGCGCATCGCAAAGAATGGAAACGCCGCTTCAATGACGATTGTACCTGTAACCTCCGCTGATCTCGATGCCGCCGAAGTCTCGTGGTTCTCCGCTCTGTGCTCCGATGATTACGAGTTTCTCGGCGTGCCGGACGGCAAGCTGCGGTCCAGCTGGGAGCACTGCTCGGACATTTTGAAAGAGGCTGAAGCCCAGGGCTTTCGCAACATCCTCTGCCCCTCCTCCTATCAGGTCGGCCAAGACACGCTGAGCTTCGTGGCAGGCGGCGCGCCGATCACGAAAGACATCAACTTCCTGGCCGCCATCCGCTGCGGCGAGATGCAGCCGATCATGTTGGCGCGCACGGTCGCAACGCTCGACCATATGTTGCGCGGCCGCCTGACGCTGAACGTCATTTCCTCCGATTTCCCCGGCCAACGCGAGGATAGCGCTTATCGCTACCAGCGCAGCCATGAGGTGGTGGAAATCCTCAAACAAGCCTGGACGCAGGATGAGATCACCTATCACGGCGAAATCTACCAGTTCGACAAGGTGCCCACCGGCCCCGCCAAACCCTATCAGACCGGCGGACCGCTGCTCTATTTCGGCGGCTACTCCCCACCGGCGCTGGAACTCTGCGGCAAGCACTGCGACGTCTACCTCATGTGGCCGGAGCCCAAGGACCAACTGGCGGAGCGCATGAAGGCGGTGAACGCCGTGGCCGAGCAGCACAATCGTACGCTGGATTATGGCCTGCGCGTCCATGTGATTGTCCGTGACACGGAACAAGAAGCCCGCGAGTATGCCGACCACCTGGTCTCAAAGCTTGATGATGAGTACGGCAAGTTGATCCGCGATCGCGCCCACGACTCTATTTCACTGGGGGTTGCCCACCAGGCCAAAGCGCGGGAACTCGCCGACAAGTTCGGCTATGTTGAGCCGCATCTCTGGACCGGCGTGGGCCGCGCGCGTTCCGGCTGTGGCGCCGCGCTGGTCGGCTCCACCGATCAGGTGCTCTCCGAGCTTGAGAGCTACCAGAAGATGGGCATGCGCGCCTTCATCCTGTCCGGCTATCCGCACATTGATGAGTGCAAGAGCTTTGGTCAGCGCGTTCTGCCGCAGATGAAAACCGCATCCCTGCCCCACGCGTATGGCCGAGTCCCGGCTGAGCTTCCCGCAACGCCACTGGCCGCTGGAGTTCGCACCTAATGGGCATGGAACGCGTCAAACTGAATGACACGCTTGAACTCAGCCGCATCGTCTACGGTATGTGGCGGATCGGCGACGAAAGTGACACCTCGCCCGCTCACGTGCAGGCAAAGATCGACGCCTGCCTGGCGCAGGGCATCACGACCATGGATCAGGCCGACATCTATGGCGGTTACACAGCCGAAGCCATTCTTGGCGCGGCGTTCCAGGCTTCGCCGGGTCTACGCGACAAGGTTGAGCTGGTCACCAAATGCGACATCGTCGCCCCGATGGGCCGCTACCAATCGGCCCGTGTGAAGCACTACAACACCTCGCGCACGCACATTCTGGCATCGGTCGAGCACTCGCTTCTGGACATGAAGACCGACAGGATCGATCTTCTGCTCATCCACCGGCCCGACCCCTTCATGGACCATCATGAAACCGGCAAGGCGCTGGATGAACTGGTGACCTCTGGCAAAGTGCGCGCGGTTGGCGTCTCCAATTTCAAGCTGAACGACTGGACGCTGCTTCAGTCGGCCATGTCCACCAAGCTCTGCACCAATCAGGTGGAGCTGTCGGTGCTCAACCATGCCCCCTTTATCGAAGGCGAGGTGCAATGGATGCAGGAGTTCGGCATTAACCCGATGGCCTGGTCACCACTGGGTGGCGGCGGTCTGTTTGGCGCTGAAGGCGAAGCCGTACGGGCCGTTCTACAACGCATGGCGAGCGCACAAAACGTCGATGTGGCCGCTGTCGCCGTCGCTTGGCTTCTCGCGCACCCCGTTGGCATTTTGCCGGTGATGGGCACCAACACACTCGACCGCATACAATCATTTGACCAGGCAACCGGCGTGAAAATGGATCGCCAGGACTGGTTTGAAATTTTAACCGCTGCCCAAGGCCACGAAGTACCTTAAGTGGTACTAGGAGAGGTTCCATGAACATGCATGCCCCAATTTCCAGTTTTGTGCCGGCAGCGGACAACTCCAAAGAGTTGCGCAGCGCCTTTTCGCGCTTTGCCACGGGCGTCACTGTGGTGACGGCCATGACCGAAACCGGCCCTATCGGCATGACGGTTAACAGCTTTTCTTCGGTTTCGCTGGAGCCGCCGCTGACGCTTTGGTCCATCGACCGCAAGTCAAGCCGCTACGATGCGTTCGCGGGTGCCTGGGACACGGCGATCCACGTGCTCTCCCACGATCAAGAAGCGCTGTGTCTTGCCTTCGCCAAAAAACCCGACGCGTTCAATCAGACCGTCTGGCACCAAGGGCCAAACGGTGTGCCTTTGATAGATGGATGCCTGGCGCGCTTTGAGTGTCGCCGCTATGGCAAGCACGATGCGGGTGATCACACCATTTTGGTTGATCAGGTGATGCACGCCACCATGCAGACCGGCGAACAGGCCAGTGATCCGCTGGTTTTCTTTCAAGGTCAGTTTAGCGGTTTGGGTGACTGATACGCCATCATGATGCCTCCCAAGACCCGCCAAGAGGTCATTCAGGAACTTGATAATCTGCTCGGGAGCCGCCTCAGCGAGGCCGCGTTCGCATCCACACATCTGGTGGACCGGCAGAGCCATGAGGGCTGGCACCTTGATACGCTGCAGTTTGAAGGCGCTGAGGAGGAAACAATCCCAGCGCTTTTTCTGCATCCTGCCGATCCCGATATGCCGATACCGGCCGTGCTTTACTGCCACGCCCATGGCAATCGCTTCGATTTTGGCATGGCCGAGCTGATGGAGGGCCGCGGCAGCCTTCAAGGGGCTTACGGTCCAGCGCTACGAGCGCTTGGCATTGCAAGCCTTTGTCTAGAAATGCCTGCCTTTGGCGCACGGCAAGAGCGCACGGAAAGCGAGCGCGCCAAAAAGCATCTTTGGAACGGCACCACCCTGTTCGGCCAAATGCTCGAAGAACTGGCGGCCGGCATCAGTTTCTTAGCGGACCACGCCGACATCAATGAAACTTGCATCGGTGCGCTCGGCTTTTCCATGGGTTCGACCCATGCCTGGTGGATGGCGGCACTCAACGAACGGGTGAAAGCTACCGTCGCGCTTTGCTCCTTCGCTGATTTGGGTTGCCTGACCCAAACGCCTGATCATGATGGCCATGGCATCTACATGACCGTTCCCTGCCTCCTGAACCACTTCTCCACCGGGCAGATCGCAGGTCTCGCAGCCCCGCGTGCGCTGATGATAGGCGTTGGCCTGCAGGATTGGTCAACGCCAGAGCGTTGTTTTGAGAAAGCGCGCAAAGAACTTGACGCTGCGTATTCCGACACGCCGGAGGCCTTGCACTTTCACATTGAACCGGACATGGGCCATGTCGAAACGCCCGCCATGCGGCAGGCCTCGCTCGACTTTCTGGAGGCTCATCTGTGTCATTAAACTGCGCTCTCATCGGAACCGGCATGGTGGCAAGCACCCATGCGGCAGCCATCAAGGCGTCGGACAAGGTTACTTTGCAAGGGGTCACCGCCCGCACGCCTGAAAGCGCACAATCCTTTGCGTCTGAGCACGGTGTCGAGACCTATGCCGATGTCGCCGCAATAGCCGCTGACCCGGCCATCGACTTTGCCATCATCGTCACGCCACCGAACGCGCGAATCGAGCTGATTGAACCGCTCGCCAAAGCCGGCAAGCCGATCCTTTTGGAGAAGCCCGTCGCGCGCGATTACAAAGAAGCTGAGCAGGTGGTCACGCTTTGCGAGGATGCTGGCGTCAAACTTGGCATCGTGTTCCAGCACCGCATGCGCGAAGCCTCTAAGAAAGCCACCGAGCTGATTGCGTCCGGCGCGCTGGGGGTGCTGGGCGTGGTGGAAATCAACGTGCCCTGGTGGCGCGAGCAAGCCTATTATGATGAGCCAGGGCGCGGAACCTACGCCCGCGATGGCGGCGGTGTGCTGATAAGCCAAGCGATCCACACTCTGGATTTGGCGCTGTCCCTCACCGGCCCGGTGGCAAGCGTGCAAGCCATGACGGCAACGAGCCGCTTCCACACCATGGAAGCCGAAGACTTCGCGACGGCAGGTCTGCGCTTTACGAACGGCGCCATTGGATCGCTGGTGGCGTCCTCGGCAAGTTTCCCGGGCGATGCGGAGACCATCACGCTGCATTTCGACAAGGCCAGCCTGCACCTCGGCTCCGGCGTGCTCACCGTGTCATGGCGCAAGGGCGAAACAGAAACGTTTGGAGCCTCAGCCACCACCGGCGGCGGCGCAGACCCCATGGCCTTCACCCACGAATGGCACCAGGGCATCATCGAAGACTTCTGTGATGCCATCACCGATGGTCGCGATCCTGTTGTCACAGGTCGTTCAGCACTCGCCTCGCACGCGCTGATCGGCGCAATCACTCAAAGCTCCAACGACGCGCGTGCCGTCATGGTGACATCATGAGCCCGACCTTCGCCGCCCTCGGGATCGATCACCGCCACATTTTTGGCATGGCGGGCAACATGCAGGATGTCGGCGCTACCTTCAAAAACTGGTGGACGGAGGGTTCACCAAACACGCAGGAAGGCTTTGAAAAGCGCTTTCCCGATGTGCCCAAAACCAGCAAAGAAGCGATCCTGGCTGACCCTGAGATCGATCTCATCCTGATCTCCGCCATCCCGCGCGATAGGGCAGCGCTTGCCATCGCGGCCATGGAAGCCGGCAAAGACGTGATGGTCGACAAGCCCGGCTGCACAACGCTGGAACAACTGGACGCCATCAAGGACTGCCAGGCGCGCACCGGTCGCATCTGGTCGGTGGATTTCTCCGAGCGCTTCGAGGTTCCCTCTGTCACCAAGGCCACCGAACTTGTGCAGGCCGGTGCTATCGGCAAAGTGGTCCAGACGCTGGGTCAAGGCCCGCATCGCTTGAATCATGCCACCCGGCCTGACTGGTTTTTTGAGCGCGACGCCTATGGTGGCATTTTGGTGGATATTGCGAGCCACCAGATCGATCAGTTCTTGTTTTTCACCGGCTCGACCGACGCGGAGATAACGCTGGCAGAGGTCGGCAATTTCGCCAACCCGAACGATCCGGGCCTGCAGGACTTCGGTGAGATCGCGCTGAAAAGCGACCAGGGCCACGGCTACATTCGCGTTGATTGGTACACCCCCGACGCGTTGCCCAATTGGGGTGATGGACGCCTGACGATCCTCGGCACCGAGGGCTACATTGAGCTGCGCAAATATGTCGATGTCGGTGGGCCGGAGGGCACAGACTTCCTGGTGCTGGTCAATGGCGATAAGTGCCAGAAGATCCAGTGCGCCGATGCGGGCCTGCCGTACTTCCAGAATCTCGCCAACGACATTGCAAACCGGACTGAAACGGCAATGCCCCAGCCCCATGCGTTCAAGGTGATGGAGCTTGGGATCAAGGCCCAGATGATGGCGGAAGGGCAGTCGTAGCATGCGCAATGTGGCCATCATCGGCGCTGGTATCGGCGAACAGCATTTGGCGGGCTACCGAGAGCTGCCCGACCTGTTTGCCGTCAAAGCCCTGTGCGACCTCAACCGAGAACGCGCGCGGGTGGTCGCGAGCGGCGACAACAGCATTGCCATCCACGCCGACAGCCAGGCGGTACTGGACGATGACAGCATCGACATCATCGATGTCTGCTTGCCACCGCATCTGCATTTCGATGTTACGCTCGCAGGCCTGAAAGCCGGCAAACACGTGATCTGCGAAAAGCCGCTGGTGCGTTCGGTGCGTGAGGTAGATGTGTTGATTGATGCGGCGACAGAGGCGCAGCGTCAGGTTTTCCCGGTGTTCCAGTATCGCTATGGCCACGGCCTGCATCAGCTCCAAGCGCTGATCCATGCGGGCCTTGCCGGCAAGCCGTATGCAGCAAGCCTTGAGACCCATTGGAACCGCGATTCAGACTATTACGCCGTCGCCTGGCGCGGCACATGGACCGGCGAATCCGGAGGCGCCGTGCTCGGCCACGCCATCCACAATCATGATCTGTTGACCTATGTGATGGGGCCGATCCGATCGCTGTCGGCGATCACCACCACGCGGGTGAACCCGATTGAAGTCGAAGACTGTGCCGCCATCAGTTTTGAGATGGAATCCGGCGCACTTGCCACCTCCTCCATTTCGCTCGGCGCGGGCGACGACACCTCACGCTTGCGCTTCCTCTTCGAAGGCTTCACAGCCACCAGCGGCACCGAGCCTTATGCACCGGGCGACGGCACCTGGACCTTCACCGCACGCAACCCCACCAAACAGGCGCAAATCGACGCCGTTTTGGCCAATTTGAACCCCGTTCCCGCTGGATATGCCGGATTCTTCCAGGCAATCGCATCGGCACTTGACGGGCACCCCGGTCGTGACGTCACATTGGCTGATGGACGCCGGTCAATCGAACTTGTCACGGCGGTCTATCAGGCTGCACGGACAGGAAAGCGCGTGGCCCTACCGCTCGGAAAGGAGAACGCGCTCTACGCCGGATGGCAGCCTGAAAGGCAACATCCAACCAACACGCAAACAACGAAAAATCTGGCTCACTGAACAACCAATCAGAGCCAAACGTCTTGGGAGAGAAACAAATGAAAAAGACCCTTCTGGCAACCTCCGCGCTCGCGGCCATGATGGCAGGCACCGCCCTGGTTCCCGCCACGGCCTCGGCGCAGGAAATCCGTTTCATGTGCTATTCCGATGGCAATGAATGCGAAGTCTATGATGATGTGATCGACCGCTTCGAAGAAGCCAATCCTGGCGTCACCGTCGCTGTCGATGTCGTCCCCTACCAAGCGATCCTTGAGAACCTTCCGGTTCAGCTGGCTGCTGGCGAAGGCCCCGACCTTGCCAAAGTCACTGACCTTGGCGGCCTCAACGAGTATTATCTCGATCTGGAGCCCTATGTGGACGCTGGATACTGGGAAGAAAGCTTTGGCGGCACGCTCGATTGGTATCGCGGCGGCCCGGATCGCCAGGGCATCTACGGCATGCATTCGCAGCTGACCGTCACCGGCGCGTTCGTCAACGCGACCCTCTTCGAGCAGGCCGGCGTAGACCTTCCAGGCGAAGGTGCAACCTGGGAAGACTGGGCCGAGGCCTCACGCCAAGTGGCTGAAGCAACCGGTGCACCATTCCCGATGGCGATTGACCGTTCCGGTCACCGCGTCGCCGGTCCGGCGATCTCTTACGGGGCCGCGCTGTTCGATGAAAATGGCGATGCCATCCTGGTCGACGACGGCTTCACGGCGTTCGTGCAGCAGTTCGTCGATTGGCACGAAGACGGCACCATCGCCCGCGATGTATGGGCCGGCCAAGGCGGCCAGACCTACCAGGATGCCGCCCAAGAGTTCATCAATGGCGATCTGGTCTTCTACTATTCCGGTAGCTGGCAGGTTGGTCGCATGGACGAGCAGGTCGGTGACTTCTTCGACTGGCAGGTCGTCGGTTCGCCTTGTGGCCCAGCTGGCGCATGTTCCGGCATGCCAGGTGGCGCGGGCATTGTTGGTTTCGCTGAAACCGACCACCCCGAAGAAGTGGCGGCTTTGATCGACTTCCTGGCGCAGGAAGATGTGTACGGTGAAGTCGCTGCGCGCACCCGCAACATCCCAGCGCACCTTGGCGTGGCAGCCAGCGGTGTTGAGTTCCAAGACGCTTCGGATGGCGCCAAAGCAGCGCTGAACGGTTTTGCCGGCTCGCTGCCCGACATCCATCCAGCTGCCTTCGCCTATCAAGGTTATGCGGGCAACCGTGCCATGTTCGGCATCACGGTTGAGCGCGTCAGCCAGGCCATCGTCGGCGAGCTGACAGTTGAGGAAGCCATGGAACGCGCGGCATCCGACCTCGCCGAAGCCATGGCCGAGACCAACTAGGCCGGTCCGGACCAATGGTCACCAACACAGAGGTGGGCGATAACACATCGCCCGCCTCACCCGAACCTTCCCCACAGCAGCCCGCCAAGGCTGCGCCGGTGAAGGGAGACGGGATCGCCCTTACTCTTCTCACGCCCATTATGCGGGTGATCGAGATACCCTTTTTGGCGCTGCAAAGGATGCTTGGCGTCAACCGGCTTGCCTGGGTCTTCCTGCTGCCGAACCTGCTTCTGTTCGGCTTCTTCGCCTTTCTGCCGATCATTTTGAACGTCTTTTACGCCATGACCGGCGGCGACAATGTGCTGCTGGAAAACCGGCCCTTTGTCGGCGGTCAGAATTTCGGCACGCTGACGGATTGTTCCAATTTTCTTGATCCCAATTCCTGCCTGCAGGACAAGTTTTGGCGCGCCGTCTGGAACACCACCTGGTTCGTCACGCTTCAGGTCGGAATCATGGTTGGCTTCTCGCTGCTGACTGCAATCATCTTGAACCGCGATATCCGCGCCCGCGGCTTTTTTCGCTCCGTTTTCTTCTTCCCCGTGCTTTTGTCGCCGGTTGTCGTCGCGCTGATCTGGAAATGGATCTTGCAGCGCGAAGGCTTGCTCAATGCCTTCCTGGATTGGACCGGCATTGGCGGCACCAACTGGCTGATCGATGCGCAATGGGCCTTTACCTGGACTGTCTTCCTGTCGGTTTGGGCCAATATGGGCTTTTACACCCTTATCCTGCTCGCCGGCCTGCAGGCCATCCCGCGTGATGTCTACGAGGCCGCCACCATGGATCGCGCCTCGGCCTGGCGCACCTTCACCAAGATCACACTGCCGCTACTCTCGCCCACCTTGCTGGTGGTGCTGGTGCTGGCGCTAATCAAAGGCGTGCAGACGTTCGACGAGGTTTTCGCGTTCACCGGCGGTGGACCCGGCACGGCGACCACCTTCATCATCCAGTACATTTATGAGGAAGGCTTTGCCGGGGCACCGCGCCTGTTCGGTCTGGCCGCCGCCGCGTCGCTGATGGTGGCTGGCGTCCTGGTGCTGCTGACGCTGGTCCAATTGTGGCTCAACCGGAGGAACGTCGATGGGTAACTCTACCTCCGGAACCACAACACTGTGGCAGATGCTGACCGCAACGCGCGGCAAGAACGGTAAGCTGCATTGGACCGATTGGGTCTCCTATGGCTACCTGTTCCTTGGCGTCTTTTTGATGTTCTTCCCAGTGGTCTGGCTGCTGATGTCGTCCTTCAAAACCGAAGGCGATTTGCAGCGTTACCCGCCAACCTTCTTGCCCTATCAACAAACGACCGTTGAACTGCCAGGCATGGACGGCCAGTTTCCGCTGTTCGAGATCACCGGCGGCGAGCATGAGGGTCGAACGCTGGCACAATTGCGCCGCGTCGGTCTGGTCGCGCAGATGGTCGACCCGGCTAACCCTGACGAGCGCCTGCGTGTCGATATCTCCGACCGCCAACCGGTGCAGGAAGTGCGCCTTGCGGTGGAGAACTACACCGGGCTTTTCGAGCGCTTCAATTTCATGCGCTTCTTCTTCAACTCCACCTTCATTACGGTGACGGCGACGCTGATCATGCTGTTGGTCAACGCGATGGCGGCCTTTGCGCTCTCAAAGTACCAATTCCGAGGGCGAACGGCGGTGCTCTTGCTCGTCATCGGTACGCTGATGATCCCGCAGACGGTGGTGCTGGTGCCGCTGTTCCTGATCGTCACCGAGATGGGGATGCTGAACTCGCTCTGGGGCGTGATCATACCCGGCGCGGCCACGCCCACCGGCGTGTTTTTGCTGCGGCAATACATGATCACCATACCGGACGAAATCTTGGACGCCGCGCGCATGGATAAGGCGTCGGAATGGAAGATTTTCTGGCGCATCATCATTCCGCTTTCGGCACCCGCCATCGCCGTGCTGGCGATCCTTGCCATCATGTGGCGCTGGAACGATTTCCTCTGGCCACTGATCGTGCTGACGGAGAGCCAGAACTTCACGCTGCAATTGGCGCTGAACTCCTTCCAGGGTGAGCTTCAAACCGAGTGGTCGAGCCTGCTCGCCATGACGGTGCTGACGCTGCTGCCGATCGCGCTGGTGTTCATGTTCCTGCAGAAATACATCGCGACGGGGATTGCCTCGACTGGGGGCAAATAGACTTGGCTCGCCACCAGCATCTCGCATCGTCGTCATCCTCGCCCTTGTGGCGGGGATCCATTCCAATGGACGCGTGGGCGATTACCACACAGGCATGCACTTCTTTGGGCATGGACCCCTGTGACAAGCACAGGGGTGACGCCAAGTGGGGCGGCACGAAAAACAAGAATGATCGGCCAACCGATCACAGGGGGAACACATGGCCAGCGTTGAGCTGAAAAACCTGAAAAAGGCCTATGGCGATGTCGAGGTGATCCGCGGCATCGACATGCAGATCCAATATGGCGAGTTCTGCGTGTTTGTCGGCCCATCCGGCTGCGGAAAATCGACGCTTCTGCGAATGATTTCCGGGCTGGAGCCAATCACCTCCGGCGACATCGAGATCGAAGGATCGGTGGTCAATAAGATCCCCGCCGCCGACCGCGGACTGGCGATGGTGTTCCAGTCTTACGCGCTCTACCCGCATATGACGGTGCGCCAGAACCTTTCCTTCGGGTTGGAAAACATCAACACGCCGAAGGCCGAGATCGCCGAGAAAATCCATGCGGTAGCGACCATGTTGCAGATCGACATGCTGCTCGATCGTCGCCCGAAAGACCTGTCCGGCGGGCAACGCCAACGCGTCGCCATAGGTCGGGCCGTGGTGCGCGAACCAAAGGTTTTTCTGTTCGACGAGCCTCTGTCGAACCTTGATGCCGAACTGCGCGTGGATATGCGCGGCGAGATTTCCTCGCTCCATAAGCGCCTCGGCAACACCATGATTTACGTGACCCATGATCAGGTCGAGGCCATGACCATGGCCGACAAGATCGCAGTACTCCGCCTAGGCGTGCTGGAGCAGTTTGGCCGCCCGCTCGACCTCTACAATTCGCCCGCCAATCTGTTCGTCGCCGGCTTTATCGGCTCACCAAAGATGAACTTCCTGACCGGTGAGATCGACACCTCCAACCGGACATTACTGACGCTGGATACCGGCGAGAAAATCCACCTGCCGTCCACGGGCTTCCGCCAGCAGGTCGGTCAGAAGGTGACGCTTGGCGTACGCCCCAACGAGCTGCGACCCGACCCCATCGGTGTGATCGATATGCAGGTCGCCGCCGTGGAACAGCTCGGCAGCGACAGCTATCTTTACGGTGCGTTGAAAGACGGCACCAAGCTGACTGTCCACAATCCTGGCCAGACCAAGGTAGAGGCCGGCGAAACTGTCAGCCTGGGCGCCGACCCATCCGATTTCCATCTGTTCGACACCGCGTCTACTTTGACGCTGCGCGAAGCCTAATCGCCCCATGATGCGACAAACATGTTGAGACAAACCTGGCGCTGGTTCGGTCCAGCGGACACCATTTCGATTCCCGAAATCCGCCAGACGGGAGCTGAAGGCATCGTCTCGGCGCTGCACCACATCGCACCTGGCGATGTGTGGACGGCAGAAGAGATCACCAAGCGGAAACGCGAAATCGAGCAAGCGGTCGTGTCGCAGGCACGGAGCGGCGAGAAAAAAGAGCCTTCCGGACTGAGCTGGGACGTGGTGGAAAGCGTGCCGGTGTCGGAGACCATCAAGACGAAAACTGGACCGGTTGCCGAGCATTACGAAGCCTATCGGCAATCGCTGCGCAACCTGGCCGATCAGGGCCTACAAACCGTCTGCTACAATTTCATGCCGATTCTGGATTGGACGCGCACCGATCTGGCCGCGCGGATGTCCGACGGCGCAACAGCCATGCGCTTCGACTTGCTCGAGTTCTGTATTTTCGATGCGCTGCTGCTGGCGCGTCGGGGAGCCGAAGGCGACTATCCCGAGGCAATGCTGGACGAAGCGCGCGCAAAGCATGCGAACATGAGCGACGCAGACAAACAGGGCCTGGTGAACAACATCGTCGCGGGGCTACCGGGCGCCAATGATAGCTGGACGCTGGACGATGTCCGCGCGCAACTTGCCACCGATGCCGACATTACCGCCGAACGTTTGCGCCAAAACCTGATCGATTTCTTGTCCGAAGTCGTGCCCACCGCCGAAGAAGTCGGCATCCGGCTCTGCTGTCACCCCGATGATCCGCCTTTTTCGCTGCTCGGTCTGCCGCGCGTCATGTCGACGACGGACGACTACGCGACGGTGCTCAATGCCGTCGACAGTCCGGCCAATGGCGCGACGCTCTGCACGGGGTCCCTTGGCGTGCGCGAGGATTTCGATCCGGCCGATTTTGTGGAACGCCTCGGGTCAAAAATCCATTTTGTCCATCTGCGCAACACACGGCGCACCGAACCGTCAGCTGGCCTCAAATCCAGCTTCTACGAGAGCGAGCATCTGGGCGGCGACACCGATATGGTCGCCACCATCGGAGCACTGCTCGACGAGCAAAAACGCCGCAAAGCCGAGGGCCGCGCCGACTGGCAAATCCCCATGCGTCCCGATCATGGCCAGGCGATGCTGGATGATTTGTCGCGCAACTCCATGCCCGGCTACCCGCTCATCGGCCGCATGCGCGGCCTGGCCGAGCTGCGCGGGATCATGCAGGCTTTGGGATAGCTGCGTCGGCCGTGAGCCCAAATGGGCCATCGATCGGCCCTGGCGCCAGCTCGAACTTTTTTCGGTGAACACCCGTTCACCTCAATGGCTCTAGGTCTTGCTTTGAAGGCGGGCCAGCACATCCATCATCGCGGGCGACGTATCGGCATGGTGGTGGACGATCTTCCAACCGCCACGCTCCCGGCGATAGATGTTCGTGACGCGGTGCTCGACAGTGGCCTTGAGCCCGCCAAGCGTGAGCGTGCCTGCCTCGACGCCAACCTCGTAGGCGATATCCCCGGCCACGCGTATGAGTTGGTCTTCCAACCGGATCTCACCGCCGGAGGCGATCTGCGCAACCTTGTCGAAGCTGTCCGCGATTCCTGCCCAGCCGATGTCCCGGCCTCCAATGGGGTGCAGGGCCGTGGCGCTTTCACCATGGGACCAGACCGCGTTCATCGTGCCGCGTTCGCCGTTCGCCATTCGGTTCAGGGCTGAATAGAACCTCTCGGATGCACCGACGACTTCGTTCTCTGCCGACATGTTTGTCTCCTTTTGGGTTGACCAATTCTGGCCTCGTTAAGGCTGATAGAATTGCGCTACCGAGACGCCGGCATCGAGGTAGATAGGCGCTTTTCAATGGTATAAACTGGACAGCATGGCGAGCAGGCTCTCTTCACAGCCGCACTCCTGGCGCCCCGTGACGCCCGTGGGCTACAAGCCCCCGGATGGCTATGCCCTCGACATTGAGGTCTACCGCGTCGCCGAACTGCGGCGCAGAGCAGGGGATGTCGAGCAGCGCGGCTTCGAGCGGGCCGACTTTCACTGCCTGTTCTATGTGACGGCCGGCAGATACGCACACATCGTTGATTTCGAACTGCACGACTGCCAGCGCGGATCGCTCATCGTTCTGCAGCCGGGACAAGTGCATCATTTCGGCGATCTGTCGGAATGTGACGGCTGGGCATTGATACTGCGCTCCGAGGTCCTGCCAGCGCGCGCAGCCAACGCCGCGAAGGTGAGCGACATCGAGGCGATGAAGCAGTTGGAAGGACTTCCAAGCAAGCTGGCGCTTCGGGCAGGCGCTCAATTGGCCGCGACGGAAGCCTTCGAGCGCATGGCGCGCGATGCCGGCCGGCCGGCCTCACGGGCCGTCAACGCTCTGTTGCGTAGCCAACTGGAAGCGCTCGTCATTCGCCTGCACATCGACAGCACGATCCCAAACGATGCTATCGCTGAGCCGGCCCAGTTGCAGCGTTTCAGGCAATACCGGACCCTCGTCGAGCGCGAATTTACCAGATGGCACACGGTGGCGCTCTACGCCGCGGAATTGGGGTGCTCGGAAAAGAGCTTGTCGCGAGCCGCGCGCACAATGGCCGATCGGAGCGCCAAAGCGATCCTAACCGACCGTGTTGTCTTGGAAGCCAAGCGCCTGCTCGCCCATTCACTGCTGCCGGTGGCAAACATCGGCTATGAACTGGGCTTCAGCGAGCCGACGAACTTCGTCAAATTCTTCCGCAGGGAAACTCGGCTGACACCCGGCGCGTTTCGCAAACAGATGAGCGCCGGAACGCCAAGACCCGCCTCAAACCAACGTATACCGCCATCGCGTCTTTCTTGATCGGAGGAACGATGGAACGAATTCGGCGCTTTCGCTGCGTTGGGCAGGGGTTCGCGCCGACTCGCACATTCCCATGCGACCTTGATCACGGCCAAGCGATGCTGGATGATCTTTCCCGCAACTCCATGCCCGGCTATCCGCTGATTGGTCGGATGCGGGGGTTGGCTGAGCTACGCGGGATCATGCAGGCGTTGGGGTAAGCCTCTTGGCTATGCCCTGAAGGCGCATTCAGGTGGCCGCTTGTTCGTGCTAATTTGGCGGTATGAAGCCGACCACGATTGACCAGTTCCATGCTGCCCAAACTCCAGAAGATCAGGCGATTTGCGTCACCCTGCGATCAATCGTCGAACGCGGCTTGCCGGAGGCTGAAAGCAAGATCTGGCATGGCCATCCGGTCTGGTTCCTCAACGGCAATCCAATCGTCGGATACAGCAAACTGAAAGCCGGTGTGCGGCTAATGTTTTGGAGCGGCGCTGATTTCGAAGAGCCGAAGTTGAAGCCGGGCACGGGCAAGTTCAAAGACGCCTCGATCCATTACTCCGATGCAGATCAGATCGATGAGGACGATCTCCGTCGATGGCTGCTCAAGGGGCGGAGCATCCAGTGGGACTACAAAAACATCACCAAACGAAAGGGCAAGCTGGAACGGCTCGTCTAGCCACAAGGCAGAACTGGCCCAGAGCGTGAAGTGCTAGGTGAAAAATCTTCAGGCATGATGATCACCGACATTGAAGACTATTTCTCGAAAGGCTGCGGGCGATGTCCACGCTTCGACACCGACCGCTGTTCGACGAAGGCGTGGGGCGACGGGCTCGCCAAATTGCGGGCCATCTGCCTTTCGGCTGGTCTCCAGGAGACGGTGAAGTGGGGCCATCCCTGCTATATGCACGCCGAGCGTAATATCGCGATCTTCGGTGCCTTTCAGGACAATTTCCGTCTCAGCTTCTTCAACGCTGCACTCATGAAAGACCCAGAGGGCGTGTTGGAGCGGCAGGGTCCAAACACGCAGCACGCCGACATGATTCGGTTCACGTCCAACGTCGGTCCGGCAGAGAAGGAAGGCATAATCCTCGCCTATCTGAATGAAGCGAAGGGCTATGCGGAAGCCGGAACGAAACCACCCCAAGACGAAAGCGACATCGATCTACCGATTGAGCTTGTCGATGCGCTCGATGCCGACCCGGAGCTGTCGGAGGCGTTCCACGCCCTGACGCCAGGACGTCAGAAAAGCTATGTCATAAACCTCAACGGAGCGAAGAAGTCCGAGACCCGAGTGACCCGGATCAAGAAGTTCCGCGACAAGATCATCGCCGGAAAAGGCGCAATGGAGCGCTAAGTGGAGATCGCCAACGAAAGCAAGTTGAGCTAGGCCGCTTCCTACCGCTCCAGCTCACTCACCCTTAGTGTCACATCCGGGAACCCACCTAGCGTGTCGGGGTCTTCATATGTTCCCACCCAGATATCGTACTGGCCGGCGAGCGGCTGGGCGAAGTAAATTTCCGGGTTGAGGTCGCCCTCCACACGGTCATCATTGCAAAACCAAGACCCATCGGGCCAGTTGATGAGCAGCGTCGTGTCGGCGCTGCCCTCGACAAAGAACCGCAGCGGGTATTGGTCACCCGCCTCATAGGTGATCCGTACGTCAGGCGCCTCGGCGACAAATCCGACACAGCTGCTGTCCACATCACCAGCCCAAAGATACCCACCGGCCTGAAGCGGGTATTCGATAGGGTCAGGCGTGAAACCCGTCACGATCTGTTCATCGGCGAAGGTCGCAGCCAGCGAGAAGTCGGGGTAGACGCGCAAATCGGCTACCTCGGTTTCACCGGCCATGGTGGCGCGTATCCAGTCCTCATAGGCCGAGACGCGCGTGTACGTCGAAAAACGCTCGCCTTCATCCACGCACAGCGTGCCGCCTGAGACCAAGCCCACCTGCACATAGCCTTGGCGGGTGCGCACCATCAGCGGACCGCCACTATCGCCCGCACAAGCATCGATCGGCCGGCTGCGAAACCCAGCGCAGATCGCTTCGGGATCGCCGCGCTCATCGCACCTGGCATTGTCCACCACCGGCACTTCGGCGCCCAAAAGCAGCGGCGAGGTTTCAAACACATCCACGGTTTGCACCACCGTCTCGCCGCCCTTCATGCCAACGGTGCCGGACAGATCGCGCTGTCCTGGGGTGTTGCCCCACCCAATCACGATGGCGTCGGTGCCAACGCGCTCAATACCGCGCGCCTCAACATCCATCGAGAGCGTCACCGGTGGCACCGAGATCGGGTTACGCAGCTCAAGCAGCGCAATGTCGTCTGACCCAACACCGCGATAGTCCGGATGGGCATAGATGGTCTGCACGTCGGCGATTTGCCCGCCTTGCTCCAGACTGGTGGAGCCAAAATACACCGCCATCGGGCTTGGGTCGGTGGGCAGAAAATCCTCAATGCAGTGCGCCGCGGTTAAAACCCAACGCTCGGCGACCACCGACCCGCCGCAAAAATGCGATCCGAGCTGCGTGCCACCGCCTGTGCGGAACAATGAGACCTGCCAGGGGAACTCATCGATGCTGGTCACGCAGCCGCCCATGACCCGGCCATCATCGCAAAAGGCCGCGGCGGGTGTTGCCATGGCGCCGACGCCGAGCGCCAGCCCGGTGGCAAAAAAGCTGGTGGTCAGCGCGCCGGAAAGGAGCGCGCGCGATGAAACTGCTGGCATGTGTGCTGTCCTGAATCGTCTGTCACGCCAAGCACCATGGCACAGCGCTTGCGCCCGCAAAAGTGGGCTATCGGTCGGTCAGGTACACCGGGCCGACATCGCCATAGCTGCGCATGATCCAGGGTGTCTGCGCCCCTGCGGTGGCCGTGCCGATATGGTCGGTGAGGCGACGGAACAGCTGATCGAGCGGCGCACGCGGGGTTTCAAGCGCGTGTAACAGCGCGGTGGTGAACGGGCTGTTGGTGCCGTTGCCATCAGCCGCGATCTGGCCAGGAGCGGCGGCATAGATAAGGCTCATCGAGCCGGTGGAGCCGGTCACCAGATCGCCAGCACTGCCCGAGCCGGCGCCCTCACCGCGCAACCCATTGGCGCTGCAGGCATCCACCAGGACGATGGCATTGATGCCAGGCCGAGCCGCCAGCCGTCCCGTCAGCGAGCGCAGCGCCACGGCATGGTCGCCAAGATTGTCGCGTGTGCGAAGGTCCGCATCATCGGCTGGAATGAGATAGGTGTCGCCGCCCTCCGACAAGCCATGCCCGGCGATATAGACCACCGCCGTCGCGCCTTCGGGCAAGTGGGCGGCGAAATCGCGCATCATTGCCAGCATCTCTAGTCGGGTCGGATTGAAATGCGCGCCATCGCCATGAAGCGCATACCCGAGCTCAGACAAGCGCGCCGCTACGGCCCGCGCATCACGGGCCGGATTGCGCAAATCGCGGGCGCGCTCAAACTGCTCCACGCCAATCACCAAGGCATGATGTTTACCTTGCCCCGCGAAAGCGACGCCCGGTAAAGGCGTTAGCAACAGAAATAGGGCTAGGATGCACGCCAGCTGGGCTGCAAAACCGCCGAATAACCGGATCCTGACCTGCGACAGTTTATAACTTGCCATTGAATTCCAACAATGATGGTATGGTTGCGAAGGGTCAAAGAAACCAGCGGCAACCGGGGTAGGTTTTGATCCTAGCTGCAAATAGCTGTCACTTGCATGGCATGAACATCATGTAAGTGCCGCGTGATCCAGTCTCGGGACCTTCCATGATCGTTTGCCACTGCAACGTTCTGACCAAAGCCACCATCAGTGAGGCCATCGAGGACCTCATCGATGAGGATCCCTATCAGCTGATCACACCCGGGCTTGTCTATCGCCAGCTCGGCAAACGCGGAAAATGTTGCGGTTGTTTCCCTCAGGTGGTTGACCTGATCGTGCAAAGATTAGAAGAGTTCCAAACTAGCAATCCAAGCTATGTTCTGGAACGTAGTTTGGCAGGTGCTGCCACGGCTGCGCTGCGCGCGACCGGCGTGCGCCTGGCCTTGCAACGCGATTAGCCACCCGCACCACCATCCTGGCGGCGGGCTCAACACCAAGGAGTAGGTCCCGCCATGAAGGGCTCAGAAAAAGTCATCGAACGCCTCAACGAAGCGCTGTTTTTGGAGCTTGGCGCGATCAACCAATATTGGTTGCACTATCGCCTGCTCGATGACTGGGGCTATGCGAAATTGGCGGCCAAGGAACGCGCGGAATCCATCGAAGAGATGGAGCACGCCGACAAGCTGGTCGAGCGCATCCTGTTCCTGGAAGGCCATCCCAACATGCAGACCGTCGCGCCGCTGCGCATCGGTCAGACGATCAAGGAAGTGTTGGAAGCTGATCTGGCCGGCGAGTACGAAGCACGCGCTGCTTATTCGAAGTCCTATGACATTTGTGAAGAAGAGGGCGACTACGTTTCGAAGAAACTGTTTGAGGACCTTCTGCAAGACGAGGAAGGCCATATCGACTTCCTGGAAACGCAGCTGCAGCTTCTCGAAACGATCGGCGAAGAGCGCTACGGCCTGTTGAACGCCAGCTCGGCTGACTCGGCCGAGTAAAAGGCCTGCGCCAAAGCGGTTGTTCCGCAGGAACAGAGCGTGGCCCATCAAAAGCCAAAGCGGTCGTCGCTTGCGACGGAGCGTGGCGCTTAGTAAAAATGTCGTCCCGCAGGCGCCAAGCGCTATCCAGCGTGACAATCCTCAGATGACCTGAATCACTCGGCGGCCAAAACCGCCGGGTTTTTTTGTGCCTGTACGTCACTTTTCGACGCAAGCCAAAGGTCCAGAAACTGGTCGAGCCAGGCATCAACCGCCGCGTCATAGCGCAGGCGGCCTTCAATATGCGCCTTGCGCGGCTGCGCACCGGGCGCCGCCATGCGGTGGGCACCCTTAACCGTCCAGCGATAGGTCATGGCGAAGGTGAGCTCAGGGTGGAACTGCAGGCCAAACGCCGACGGACCGACCTGAAAGGCTTGCTCAGGAAACGGCCCATGGGCCTTGGCAAGCCGCACGGCACCTGCGGGCAAATCAAACCCATCCTGATGCCATTGATAGACCATATCGGGCCAATGGATCAGCGCCTCACCCTCGGGCGTTGGCGCGATGGGGTAGTAGCCAACCTCCACCAGCCCATCAGGATGCGGCTTGACGTCGGCGCCCAAATGCTTGGCCATGATCTGCGCACCGAGGCAGAGGCCAAGAAACGGCTTCTCCTCGCGCAGCGGCACGCCGATCCAATCGGTCTCGGTCTTGAGGAACGGCTCATCATCATAGGCCGACATCGGCCCGCCAAACATCACCGCCCCGGCATGCTCGTCCAGCGTTTCCGGTAACGCGCAGCCGAGCGGCGGCCGGCGAATGTCCAGGCGGTAACCGCGCTCGCGCAGCTTCATCCCAACCCGTCCGGGCGTGGAATGCTCCTGATGCAAGATGATGAGGATCGGCTGGTCAGCGGACATGAAGAGTCTTTGGCGAAAGAGCGGGTTTCGCGTTCGATAACGCGAACACGGTGTTCTGTCGCACAAAACCCCCGCCGCCCGCCAATGTCCAGCGACACGCGGCGCAATTCTTCGCGAGAACCGGTGATCAGCGCACCAGGCGCGCTTCCATCAGGCTGGCACCCATCGCATCGAAGGCGGCCATCATGTCCTCGTTGCGCGTCACGTCAAAATAGTGCGCAGGCGAAGACGCGCAGGCCATCAAGTACTCATCCGCATAAGGATTGCCCTCAATGTAGAACGTGTAGATCGTGATGCCCTGATCCTTCATGTCGTCGCAAACCGTGGCGAAATTGTCGAACATCGCTGCACCAGAATTGTTGTAGCCCCACTCCGAGTGCCCATCGAACTCATGGTCTTCCATAGTCGAGTTGCCGTCGGAGATGAACACAACGACCTTGCGCGCTTCATCGCCCATGCTGGGGTAGTTGGCGATACCCCATTCACCGGACCAGTTGGACGATACCGTCCGCCAGCCCCAGGCGAGCCCTTCATCGAAACGGCCCGTGCCGGCACCTTCAATCCCGTCCAACTCGCGCATCACATAGTGGACGTCATTGCTCGGCCCAATGATGCTGAGCGGGCATTGATACTGCCGGTCAGTATGGATGGCGCTGGGTCCGCGATGATCGAAGGGCTCGAAGGGAAGCTCCGCTGGTGTGGCGTCGGTCAACAGATAGGGATTATCGCGGTCATCCTCTTCACGCGGCTGCACGCAGCCTCGCCATTCGGCCATCGGTAACGCTTCAGCAGACTCATCACGCCACCCGCGGCGCCCCTGGTCGCCTGCGCGCTCGCGCTCTTCATCGTTCCAGTGGCCGCGTCGCCCGCGATCATTGCCTTGGTCTTCGGCAAAGCCCTCAACCCATTCAAATCGGTGCGTGCCGATGTTCACGCGGTCTCCCATGGGCACCACGGTCACCGTGAAATCATCGCGCTGGTCGATGGATTCATCCAACGCCGACAAGACCGCATCCAAGCTGTCATAGGCTGTGCGCCACCGTGATCCAAACGTCATCGAACGCGTCGCATCAATCACAAAGGAGATTTCCAACGGCTGCGATCCAGCCGCCGCAATGGCACTGACGCCAACACCGATATCGTCGATCCCGATAATGCCGAGCAAGGTGGTATCGACATTGCCCGTGGCGCGCACCTCATAGCCCAGATCATGATCCA